>JAIFLJ010000257.1 GCA_020049135.1 bacterium
CTGCAACAGGAACATCTTCTCTCACGAGTAGTTGTTTTCCCATTTCGAAGCTTTCTGCACAACGCACAGCTTCCTGACGCACCGTTTTGCACTCGGCATGAACACGAAAATAACCAGTGGCTTCTGGCACAAATACAGATCGGTATCCCGCCAGCACCAATCTCCAGATAAATTCGTAATCTAATATGTGCTGATAAGACGGATCCGGATAATGTCCTTCCTCTAATATCTCTTTTTTAAAAAACATTGCCTGTTGATTGGCAAAACTGGACAGATGATAATTTTCTTTTGAAAAAGCTTGAACTGGCCATTTTTCAATCTTCTGCTCTTCTTCTGTTATTTTATAGACCTGCCCGTGTATAATCGTGCTGTCGGCCTGTCGATGGTAAACCTCTGCTATTTTTGAAAAAGAGTCCTTCCCATAAAAGTCGTCCGAGTTCTGCCATGCCACTAAATCGCCAGACGATCTTTTGAATCCCTCTTGCACTGATGCCGCCTGCCCGTCATCCCGCTCGCTTCTCCATCCGCTCAAAAATCGCTCATATTTTTTGATCACAGATAAAGTTTCGTCTGCGCTCCCCCCATCTAGTATGAAAAACTCGATGTCGGGATATCCTTGTAGTAAAACAGATCGAATGGTTTCTTCTATATATTTCCCTTGATTAAAGGAAGGGGTCACCACTGTCATGCGCGGCCATTTTTTCCCATCCGACCGGACTGAAGTGACCCTCTCGCTTTCTTGAGTCCATGGCCATCCCGCCTTTCCTGTTGGAGGCGGGGGCAGTTCACTTAACCTTGGACAGCGCATGGTTTAAATTAAAAAAAGAAGGGGCTTCGTCAAGTAGCGTGTGTTTGTCCCTTAAAAACACGCATGGTTTTCGATCTATCGCACAGGATTTTTTGGAAAGAGATTCGTGCTATTGGTGTCTTCAACCCCTTCAGGGTTGATGCGTTTTCGTCCGTGGCCTAGGGTAGCCCGAGGACGGGCAACCCTAGGCTATCTTATTAAACCCCTTCGGGGTTTGGGAATCCAACTGCATCAGTCGTCTCCCAAGAAACCCACGCTATTTGACGAAAAGCCCAATCGCGCCTCTTCAAGCCATCGCCAGAGACAGAACCTCCGCCCCCTGCGCCAAATCACGGATACCTTCCTCCCTTTTCCAAGAGAGGACGGCAACGATACACTCGCGCAAATCGTCCAGACACTCTTCCCTAGTAGCTCCCTGTCCATGCGCCTCGGGCACTTCAGGACATACCCCTACAAAAGCTTTTTCCCCACGAGTGATTACTGCCGTATATTTCATACTATACTAATCTACTTTCCTTTCCCCGTAAAGTCAAGAGACGAGACGAAACCCAACCCCGCGCTGTTTGACGAAGAACCAGATTTTTCAATTTGGATAACAGGTAAAAAAGACCTCTCAATATAGCGGAGTTGTAGTCTATTTTTTCTCGCATGATCCGTTGCAGGACGATCCATAGCCCAGCAGGCGGCACCATCGTTCCCGTGCGTTCTAATCACCCAGCCAGAGGCTGTCGTCCACTCTTGAGATTCAACCACTGGAAGCTCTGGCAATTTCCACCAACTTAGGCGTATATCTGAAGGATAAAAATGAGTATCTAAATGCCTATATTTTACTGCTGGAACAAACACTGCGCCAAAAAGAATGCTGCCCAATATCCATCTAGCACTGGCAATCCCACGATTATCCAAAAATGCCATCACACCAATGGATACCCACAATATTCCTAATCCAAACAAATACCCGTATGCAAACCGTGGATCCGGTGCACTCAAAAACCAATGAGTAACACCAACAACCAACATCAGCTCAACCCAAAACAGCTCTTTTCTTCTTATTGTCAGTTTGTATATGGCCGATGCCTGTGACACACATAACACCAAACCAAATACCATTATGGACACCCACGCTTTATTGACTGGATTCTTTAAAACACGAATTCCCCACTCTAAAAACCATTCTTTGTCTAAAGAGCTTGATGGTGCTGGGCCAAACGGGTTTCTGGCATAACTGGATATACCTTCTACTGCCCCCGCCATTATTTCTCGGTCAACAACCCATGCGCCAATTGCCGCCTTCCACCCTATCGGAAACAACGGGTATCCAGAAAGCATGGTGCCCCTGATCAGGTACAAAACGACAAAAACTATGCAGAAACCCAAAAACACCCTTTGTTTTTTTACAATTAAAACACCATCTCGGTTTATTGCAGCATACAATGCAAATAGTGCTATAAAGCCAATAAAAGCCGCTGAGAGCTTGAGTCCAAAAGCGAACATCGAAAGTGCCATGCAACTAACAAAAGACAAGTCATACATTTTTTTCTCATACATTTGCAGAAAATAATAAATTGCTGACAAAACAGATAGCATGGCTGGAATGTCTGAAGACAACCCAGGAAAATCCCATCTCGAAAAAAGCAGCATGGATAAAGGGATGCCGCACGCAACACCGTACCATGTGCCAACATCTGAGCCACCATGCCAAATATATGTCGCACTTCTATAAACAAGCATCCCGAATGGCACCATGAATAATGCGTTTACAAAATACGCTGCTTTATCGTGCAAGGCAGGTAGTTCAACTATCGCAGCCAACGGGTGCAATACCGTATTGAACCCATATCTATCCTGTAAGTTTGCCAGCCCAAGTGTCGCGTTCAATTCGGTGATCCATTTTACGCTCTGTAGATGATACAGTCCAGTATCATAGTGCAACACAGGTTTACAAGCCACCCACGAAACCAGCACTGCCAACAATAAAATAGCCGCAATCTCACTAAAACTAACTGACAAGCGACTCCTGAATATAAAATATAGTGCCAGCAGCCACCCGACAACCCCAGTGATAAATGAAACAGCACCATCAACAGGTATAGCCAGATGAAGTGCGATTGCCAGCAGAACTATAACTGGCAACCCCATGAAAATACTTTGTTCCAGCGTAGCTCCGCATTTATTTTCTATATCTGCGCAATTCAATAATAGCACCCCCCAACCGCTAAGCGCAAAAAGCCAAAAACATGTTGCAAATAAAATTATAGTCACGCCGCCCCCGCCAACGCATCGTTATACCAGTCTATATAACTGTTGGTCATTCTACTCAACGAATACATGCTCGCCGCACGCTTTGCTGCCAATGCACCCATTTTTTTGCGTTCCTCCACATGATCAAGCAACCATGCAATTTTTTCTGCCCACGCATCGCTGTCACCAGAGCGCATTATAAATCCTGTTTCGCCATCGGCTATCTGCTCTGGTATCCCCCCCACAGCCGATCCAATTACCGGAACACCGCACGCCTGAGCTTCAATGACTGTTGTTGGGAAGGTGTCAGCTTTTGCGGGATGCAGATAAACATCTGCCGCCTGATAGAACAACGCTACCTTGGCTGGATCATTTTCAAAATCGCAGTGCCTTATACCTATATTACCAATTTGTTCAGGTTTCCCACCCTCTCCTAGGCAGACCAGTAATGCCTGCCCGCCATATTTGTTTTTTAAACACATCATGGCGCGATAAAGAACAGCATAATCTTTCCACGGATTCGATTTTGTATATTTCCCGCAAAACAGTAATAGAGCAACATTTTCTGGAATATTTAATATTTTTCGCGCCGCCGCTACATCCATTGGCTTAAAGATATTTGTATTTACTCCATTCGGTATCACGCGATAACTAACGACTCCTTCCATCAATATAGAGCTTTTCGCATGATCCATCAACCATGCGCACGGAGTAGCCAAATGCAATTTTGATTTCCTGTAGATTTCGCGTTTTCGTTTCCAGTTGCGTGAAGCTTTATCTCTTTTTATAGATGGATAAATGCCTATCGAACCGCATTTCGCACAACCATCTTGCCACTTCGTGCAGCCAAAGGCATGGGCACAGTGCCCCGTCAACATCCACATATCATGCAGTGTCACAAATACAGTTTTTTTGCCCGATAATTCTTGGAGTGCCCGCAAATCAAAATAGCCGCCATGCAAATTATGAAAATGCACAACCTGCGGGTCAATGCCAGATTGTTCGACTAAATTTGCGCAGCCGGGATAATGCATGGGCTCCCTTCCAAACCACTGGCTGGTACAATTTCGGACATCCCCTATTTGCGCGAGCCAATGAGCCACCCGAGGTAAAACAGGAAGCCCCTCTTCGAGCCACCTCTCTCTTCGCTGCTCCCAAAACTTCAGCCATGGATTACGCTTTATTTCAAAAACATGAGGGGCATCGCTGTTTTTGAACCCCACCCCTAGCCGAACCAGATGCCCCTCAGCTTCGAGTCCGCGGAACAAATCCCAAGCAATTTTTTCGGCTCCGCCGCCTCGACATGCCATGCTTATATTAAGAATGTTCAATCAGCCACGATCCTTTGCAATTTATTTTATGTTTGCGCCCACTTTAGTCTCATACAATGAAGGCAAATATTCCAACAATACTTCCGACATTGCTCCAGCCAACCGCATTTGTCCGCGTTCATTTAAATGGCACTCATCCCAAAAAAAATGTTTTTCTATTTTATCTTTCAATGAAACCGCTATAAAATCTTTCCTTTTCCCTAATTCCTCATCAAACAAGCGACCGGCATTGTACAACCACGATGATTTTTGACAATCTGGGCGGATCGGTTGTAGCATGGTTACATAAGGTATATTATATTGCCTGCATATAGCACTCATTTGAATGTGGTTTTGCAAATAAACTGAGAATGATGACTTCATAACTATTTCATTTGTTGCGATGTTGTCCTTAAAATTGTCGGCATGCTTTTTCAGATCGCTGACATACCCTTTCATGAACCAAAACCTGAATAAAGCAGATCGCCTATTCAACTCGACCGCCACATTGAAATATGGGGAATCATGCCTCATATTGTATGTGGTGGGTGTATAATAGGTGTCTCCAGGGCGGATGCCGTACATAGATGGATATTGCATGTCGTTATATCCGTCTAGCACGACAACCATATCGACCCTATTGGGTATAACTAAAAGATTTAAAAGGACAAGCTCTTGTGTTGATACTGCCGCAGGAAATGCCGCAGGAATAATGTCTATACGGTAATCCCTCTTCGACCTTATAAGGGTCTCTTTCAGGTTCGCAACGAAATTTGTCTGAGTTTGAGGAAAAAGTAATCCATGTTTGAGATGCCGCAAGTTTTGTAGAGGACTCTC
>JAIFLJ010000108.1 GCA_020049135.1 bacterium
CTGATTCCATACCTCCCACACTGCCAGACAAAGAGCACGCTATTTCCCAACTCTGGTTTGCTCTACCTCACCCACTTTTAATCACACCCCTTTTATCTTCCCATACCACTTGTCGCTTGCGCTGGAGCGCATGACCACTTAGATTTGCCTGCATGAGCCAACCCAACTCCAGTTCTAGATGGGGATGTTTTTCCCTTTTCATGTTCCTTGTCCTTTTGGTCAGCCTGCTGCTAAACCTAGTTTTCTACGCGAGTCTGAAATCGAAGCAGGGGGCGTCTTTCAGCAGCCACGATAAACACTTCTTAGAGGAAGAGATCATTGATCCGAGTCCGGCACACGCCAAGATTGTAGTGGTGGATCTTTTCGGGCTCATAAGCTACGATTTTGACTCTCACAACCACTATTCTATGGTTGACGAAATCAAGGAGCAACTCTCCCAAGCCCGCGAAGATAAAGATGTCAAAGCCATCATTTTAAGGATTGATTCGCCAGGCGGCGAGGTCAACGCCAGCGATGTTATTTACAACGAGTTGCGGCGAACCCGCGATGAGTTCAAAAAACCGATAGTCGCGCACATGATGTCGCTTGGTGCATCTGGCGCATACTACGCTGCAATGGGGACAAGCCATGTGGTGGCCAACGAGATGACAATGACTGGCAGCGTGGGCGTCATCATGAGTTCCGTAGAGTTCAAAGGTCTTTTTGAAAAAGTGGGTCTCCGCATGCACACATTTAAATCTGGCAAACTCAAAGACCTGCTGGCCGGCGACAGGGAGCCCACAGAGGAAGAAAAAGCCTATGTCCAAGCGATGGTCATGGAAACATACCACAAGTTTGTCGGCATCGTGGCAAAGGAGAGAAAACTGGATGTGGAAATGCTGAAAACTGGGCTGGCCGATGGGCGCATCCTCACTGGGTCAATGGCACTGGAAGCCAAGTTCGTGGATCAGCTCGGATATTACGAAGATGCTGTCAAAAAGGCCAAGGAACTGGGCGGCGTTCAAAACGCCAAGGTAATCCGCTATACGATGCCGTTTGATTTCGGGCGTTTATTGGGAGAGATCGGGCTGGCCTCTCGTGCCTCTGCTAAAACGGAAATAAACCTCTTCCCGCGCAACTGGACTCTGCAACCTGGCAAAGCCTATTTTTTGCCGCACCACATTTTCGCCAACGAATGAAGATGCTGACAGCGGCCATATTTTTTGCTGCGCACAGACGAGTTTTTCTATGAATGCGACCGTGGACAACATGGCGCGGCTTATAGCTTTCGTGTTTTTTTTGCTCTCAATGGGTGCTTTTTTTATAGTGATGACAAATGTGTTCCGCCGTCGCTGGGAAGAACCTTCTGGCCACACTTTTGCACGCATCCCGCCGCTGCATCTTTCGCACACGGCAGCGGGGCTTGCCCTGATTGTTTTTTCCGCAGTTGCACTGATAGATATGCGCTACGCTTTTTCTGTGGGCGCGGTGTTGGCTAGTTTCGTGGGCTGCTCCATCGCGGGTAAAAATCCCGTGGAAGCACTGCGCTTGAATCGCCCTAATCTGCGGCAGGTATCACTCATACCCCTAGTGGCCTATTTCGCCACTATGCCAATGCTGATAGGCGGCTCCATGATTTCGCAAGGTGTATGTCGCATGGCTGGAGTGCCTTTTGAGCCGCAGGCATTGCTCCAGTTTTTTTGGACGCTAAAGACGCCACGCGACATTTTTTTCTTTTTCGTCATGGCATCGGTCGTGGCGCCGATGGCGGAGGAGATTTTTTTCAGAGGTTACCTTTACCCGTGGTTTCAGTCGTTTTTGCCAAGGTGGGGGGCGGCTGTCGCCTGCTCGTTCCTGTTCGCCTTGGTTCATTTACATCTACCAGTTTTCCTGCCGCTTTTCATATTGTCCACCGCTCTGCTGCTCGTTTACGAGTACAGCGGCTCGCTCTGGAGCAGCATTATTTTTCATTCGTTTTTCAACACAATGACGCTCATGCTGGCACTATTTGCCCCAAAACTTTTAAAATCGTAACATGTCCATGAACGCTGCACGCACGCTGGAAGACCTCGGCGAAGATCGCCTCGTTGCACTGCTTACGGGCACATGGGCAAAAACGCTGAAAAAAGGAATGCTTGGCGTGGGCGATGACTGCGCCGTGCTGCCTCCCCTATCTGGAAAAAATACTCGCACACTTTTCAAAACAGATGCCGTAGTCGAAGGCGTCCATTTCACTCGCAAAGACCCGCCAAGACTCGTGGGATGGAAAGCACTAGCTCGCTGCGTAAGCGACATGGCTGCGATGGGGGGCGAGCCCGTCTCTGCGCTGATCACGCTCGGTGCCCCGCCCTCCGAGAGCGTCTCGCGTCTCTCCGGCATATACCGTGGCATCAAGAAGGCGGCTGACGCGTTCGGCATCGCACTGGTGGGCGGCGAAACCACGAGGTGTCGGGAGCTTTTTATTTCCGTAGCACTGACAGGAAAAGTCGAGGCGAAGAATCTTGTGCTGCGCAGCGGGGCCTCCTTCGGAGATGCTATTTTTGTCACTGGCACTCTGGGCGGAACTCTGCGCGGAAAACATCTCCGTTTCACGCCGCGACTGGATGAGGCGCGGTGGCTCGTGCATCACTGCAAGCCGTCTGCAATGATGGATGTGAGCGACGGCCTCGCGAAAGATTTGCCGCGCCTTTGTCGCGTCAGCGGGGTAGGCTTTTACTTGGACGGCAACGCGGTGCCTGTCTCGCGCTGTTGCTCCATAGAACAGGCACTTTGCGACGGAGAAGATTTCGAACTGCTTTTTACGGTGTCAGAAAAAAAAGTCTCTGCCCTTGTTCGGTGCTGGCCGTTCAAAACACGCTTGAGCAAGATCGGGCGGATCACCGTGGCGGGGCAGGGAAAACCAATGAGTAACCAACATGGATTCGATCATTTCAAACGGGCCTGAAACCACTCTCGCAGTCGCGTCTTCTGTGGCTGGGACACTCGCCCCTGGCGACATCGTGGCCATCTACGGGCCAATGGGCGCGGGCAAAACGCACTTCGTAAAAGGACTCGCCCGCGCGCTCGGTTACGATGGAGAAGTAACATCCCCAACTTTTACGCTCGTCCACGAGTATATGGCTAGTGGGCGCACCATTTACCACCTCGACCTTTACCGCTTGGAAACCCCGATGGAATGTCTCAGGCTTGGCGTGGAAGATATCTGGGACGGCGATGGCATCACCGCCATCGAGTGGCCAGAAAAGCTTGGCTCGCTACTGCCCACTCGCGCCAAGAAAGTGATTATTGACATTTGCGGGGAAAACCAGCGAGCCATATTTATTTCGTGAAAACCAGTTTTCTTCACCGACCCGAATCATTAGCGAGTAGAGTGGGGCAAATAAAAAAGGGTGAAAACTGGGAGCGCTGGCGTCTCGCCGGCATCCTCTGATTTTCCCAACAAGATGTCAGCATTCCCAGTAATCATAAGATGCCAGCGTTAATGATTCGGGTCACCGAAAAGTCACCAATAATCGGTTTGACGCACTGCCACAAAAAAGGTAACTCATGCGGTCGTGGGGGGGGAGGGCTATGAATCACCTATCGCAGTCAGTCCTAGTTCTTAACCGCCTATGGCAGGCGGTGAATGTCTGTTCTGCCCGCCGTGCCTTCATCCTGCTTTATACTGGACAAGCTTGCGTGGTGGAGGGTGTAGGTGACAGCTACCAGACTTTTAATTTCGGCCAATGGTGTCAAACACCGTTAGGCCGCTGCAGCGCGGAGACGCTTTCTACTGTCTCTCTAAAAATTCGCATTCCGAAAGTGATACAGGTTCTTTTCTACGACCGTTTCCCCAAAAAAGAAGTCAAGTTTACGCGTCAGAATGTCTATGAACGGGATCGTTACACATGCCAGTATTGCGGGGAACTGTTCGAGTCTCGCCACTTGAATCTCGACCATGTCGTGCCACGCGACCGTGGCGGGGTGATGCAATGGGAGAATATCGTCTCATCATGCCTCCCCTGCAACTCGCGCAAGGGTAACCGCACTCCACCTGAAGCGGGCATGAAACTCTTGCATCATCCCAAACGCCCGAGGTGGAGGCCATCCCTTCACCTGACATACCATAAAATTAGCGAATGTAGCTGGCGCGACTTCCTCGACATCAACGCATGGAATGTAGAGGTGGGCAGCGAGTGAAATGCGCAGTTTCAAACCTAGTGGCCTATAACACAAAAATTTCATGCGAACCTTTTTGTGTTATAGGCCACTAGTGTCCACCCGCCATTTTGTTGCCATTTTGTCGCTTGGCAAATTCGGTTGCCGCAATGCAGAATGTCGCCAAACCAACAAGGAGTTTTAAGATGACACCCAAGACAGGAAAAGTATTCAAGATTTTGTTTCTTTGCACAGGCAATTCGGCTCGCAGCATATTGGCTGAATACCTCATCCGTAGGATCGCACCCGGACGCTTCGAATCTTTCAGCGCAGGCTCGAAACCGCAGGGTCAAGTCAACCCGTTTGCCATACGCACCCTGAAAGAGATTTACCGCATGGACGCTTCCGATGCCCGAAGCAAGTCGTGGGACGAGTTCAAGCAGACACAGTTTGATTTTGTAATCACAGTTTGCGACAACGCCAAAGAATCGTGCCCTGTCTGGCCAGGGCAGCCCGTCGTGGCACACTGGGGGTCATCGGATCCAGCAGTCTGCAATGGGACAGACGAAGAAAAGATGAAGGCATTCGTCCAAGTCGCTTTCCAAATAAATAGGCGCATTGAGCTGTTCGCAAGCCTTCCTCTGGAAAAAATGGATCGCCTCAAGCTCGAAGAAGCCACGCAAAAAATTGCTGTCTGACATCGCCCGCAAGCTACTCAAACTGCCATATAACGGCAAAATTCGCTTGCAGCCAAGCCTGTTTTAGATAGAGTCCACCGCGCCGATTGTGTGATGCACAACACCCCGACAGTCGGTGTTTTAGCAATGCCGGTTTAGCTCAGTGGTAGAGCAGCGGTTTTGTAAACCGCTGGTCATCGGTTCGAATCCGATAACCGGCTAACTGTCATTCAACGGCTTACAACAAGTCTGGCAAACCTCCGATTCTTTTCTGTTGCAGTTTAGTTGCACTTAGAGCAACTTTTCGTTTGGATTGCGGCAAGTTGCCTCGTATAGATGGCAACTAGCGGAAAGGTGTTATGCAAAGATTCAGCGTCAAGACTCAAGAGAT
>JAIFLJ010000162.1:0-7790 GCA_020049135.1 bacterium
CACCGAATTTCAGATATATCATCAACCAGCAAGATGCAGATTTTTAGCAAAAATACTGGTGTATCTGCGGTTATTTAATACAATAAGACCATGATTTTGCAATTTTCTGTTTCTAACTACCGATGCTTTCGCGGGCGGGCGATATTAAATCTGGCGGCCAGCAGTCAGGATAAAGCACTTTCGGACAACTGTATAACCACGGATTTGCCTGGTCTTTCCAGCAAGCGTTGGATCAAAGGTGTGGCTCTTTACGGCGCAAACGCAAGCGGCAAGACGACGATTCTGGAGGCGATGTGCGCCCTGTCTGAGATAGTACAAACCTCCGCGCAGATGACCGACCCGAAAGAGCCAATCCCGCAAATCGAGCCGTTCGCATTGTGCCCCGGAGATCCATCAATGCCTACCGCGTTTGCCGTGGCGTTTGTGGCAGAGGATGTTCGCTACGAATATCGTGTGGCCGCTACGCAGGAACGCATCTGGCACGAGTCGTTGCGTGCATTTCCCAAGAAGGTAGAGCAACTTTGGTTCAGCCGCGATTGGAACGCGGAATCGAACAGATATATCTGGACACCCGACCGCCCGACTGGTTTTCAGCGCGATCAGCAGCTCGAAGGCTACACATTGAGCAACATGTTATTTCTCTCGAAAGCAGTGGCGAGCAACCGGACGGAGCTTGAGCCGGTGTTCCGTTGGTTCAAGGAGCGGTTACGCTTCCTGGACTTAAGCGTGCGTAGCCGCTTGAGCATGGCTTTCACTTTCAACCAAATCAAGGAACACTCGCAAATTCACGGACGGATAGTTGAATTGTTGCGGCACGCCGATCTAGGCGTGACGGGTGCTCATGTCATTGAAGATCGTCCACCGGATTACGAGGAAATCAAAAGGCTGTATGACAATATGCCAGCGGAAGCTCGCGATCGGTTGCTGAAGGATCGTTGGCTGAAACCAGAACTGGCACATCGCGCCACAGGCGGGGCAAATCTTCCCTTGCCTTGGGATTCGGAGTCGGCAGGAACGCATCGCCTCTTTGGACTGGCTGGTCTGTGGCTCGACATTTTGGCGAACGGCTACACGGTGTTGGTGGACGAGTTGGAAACCAGCATGCACCCGCTGATGGTGCGTGAGTTGTTGAGACTGTTCTTCAGCGAAAAAGAGAATCCGAAGGGCGCACAGATTCTGTTCACCACGCACAATCCGCTACTACTGGATGCGACCTTACTTCGGCGTGACCAGGTTTGGTTCACTGACAAGGATGAAAATGGCGAGGCATTCCTCTATCCGCTGACTGATTACAGCCCGCGCAAGGGCGAATCTCTGGTGCGCGGATATTTGGCAGGACGCTATGGCGCAGTGCCGTTTGTTCCGTCTGGTTTGCTCGGCAGTTTCGCCGCCCACGAAACCCTCACCAAAAGCGAAAAGGAATCGTATGAGTGAGGACTGCGCGTGGAATCCACAATGGTGGCTGGAAGCAAAGGCGGCGAGCTTGGAACGGCGACGGCGAGCAGTTACTGCTAATGCGCTTGCGAAGCCCGGCGATGCCTTCCTCATCGTGACCGAGGGAACTGTCACCGAGCCCGTCTATTTTGACCTACTCTTGAACAATCTTCAATTATCAACCGTCCGCATAAAAATCCAGCCAGGTGACGCTTCTGATCCGCGTCATGTCATTCGAACGGCTGAACGGGAAGCGAAGGAACAAGTGCGGAAAGCCAAGAAAGGTATTTTGGGAATCAATGAGCCGCCCAAATTTGATCATGTCTGGGCCGTCATAGATACTGATGTGGCAATGTGGCAGAGCTTCTGGAATGATGTGCAGCAACTTGCGTCCGCCCGCAAAGTGACACTGGCACACTCGACGCCATGTTTTGAATTCTGGTTGTTGCTGCATATTGCGGGTTTCACGACACGAGCGGACTTGGTGAACGGCGATATCGCAAAGGATGCGGTCAAACATGCGCTTGGCCGTGACTACTCGACGAACGAAGAAGTTGCTAAAGAAGCCATCACAATGTTTCTTGGTAAATGGCCAGAGGCCGTGGGACACGCCAAACAGGTGCGACAGCATCATCAAACCGCAGCCACTCCGCCGCCCGCGAATCCTTCCACAGAAGTGGATCGGCTTGTGCAGGCGTTGAACGATTCCGCTCCAGAGCATTTGCGGAAGTTGCGCTAGTGAATTGAACCCGAACTCCGAAGTTGAAACTGGATGACAGCGATTCATTCGATCTTCTGTAGATGCCTCCGCGTGAGTGCCCTCTTCTGGGTGGGCACAAGCAATGCCACAAGAGACTTTGATTTTTAGCCCGACAACAACCATGAACACACTCTTTGACACGCTCACCGGACGCATCTTTGACATCAAGCGATGTTCTGTTCACGACGGGTCGGGGATCCGCACGGTCGTTTTTCTCAAAGGGTGCTTTCTCCGCTGTCGCTGGTGTCACAACCCAGAGTCCATAGACTTCCAACCACAAATCCTTTTCGCCGAAGATAAATGCACGGTGTGTGGTGACTGCGTGACGGTGTGTCCTCACGAATGCCATACAGTCTCCAGCGGCATTCATTCCTTTGACCGCACCGACTGTATGCGGTGCATGAAGTGTGTCGCCGCCTGCGCCTTTGGTGCTCTGAAAGAATCGGGCTCTCTTTACACAATTGAAACGATACTCGCCCTGCTCGAAAAAGATCGTGGATATTTCGCAGAATCAGGCGGTGGCCTGACGCTCTCGGGTGGTGAACCCCTTGCGCAACCCCACTTTTCCATCGCACTTTTGAAAGCGGCAAAAGAGCGGGGGTTTCATACCTGCATCGAGACTTGCGGTCAGGTGGATTTTTCCTTCCTCGAAGAAGCAGCCCACCACACCGACATTTTCCTTTTTGACTGCAAAGAGAGCGACCCTGCGCGGCACAAAGAATACACGGGCGTGGATGGGCTAAAAATCCAAGACAACCTTCGCAGACTCGACGCGCTCGTGGCAAAAATCATCCTGCGCTGTCCCATCATCCCGACCTACAACGACTGTCCCGAACACTTCGACTTCATCGCCCGTTTTTCCGAAGAGCTGAAAAATGTGCAAGAGATCCATCTCATGCCCTTCCACCCATACGCCAGCCACAAAAACAAACAGCTCGCCGAACCCTACCTCATGGGCGACCTCCCCGCTCCCGAGAAAGAACAAAAACAGACTTGGCGCGACGCACTCCAAGCCCGCGTCTCCCGTCCCGTCCGGCTGTAACGATCATTTGCATTTCTTCATCTTAATGGGGAAACAATCGAATTTTATGCGGTCTCACCGAGTGAAATATTTTGCAAAAAAACCTCTCACAATCATAAAAAGCCTCAAATTGTCCGCCGACCAGTGGAAAATGAATCTTTCATGCACTTACCAGCGATAATAAAAACCATCGCGAAGTAATTTGCAATATCAGGGATCGAACGCATGTTTCGTCTTTTGTCACCAAACTTGACCCGATCAAAAATCTCTTTTAAGTAGGTAGCGTTATGAAAGGAGCTTTCACCAGTGAAGATAGGATGAGGATTAATCCTATTGCACGGATGTGAGAAACAGCCCAATGAGATTGAATCCGACCATCTCATTACAAACTCTGGCAATACTTCCACCGTGTCTTTTCTTTCCCGTTAATATATTATTTTTTAGTCTTGATGGGAGAGATGTCCTTGTGATGTTGGTCATCTATTCTGTTTCATCCTTATTTGCAGCTATGACCAGAGATGCGTTCATCGTTGTATTCGGAGCAGTGCCAGGAATCGTTGTGTCTATGTTCACAAACAGTTACAGCAGTTCATATGATCCATATCTTCATGTCTTATTCATGCTTTACATCATTCCGTATTGGGTGGTGGGCTTCCCTGTTTGGTGTATAATCAAACTCATAGATCGACACCAATACAAGAAAGCTCAAGCCCGTTTCAAAAATCTTCGCATTTGGTGAAACTGAGATCAGAGAAAAAAATGGGTGCAGTTTGCTCCCTTCGTGAACAGCACAGTTTCAGATGTCTGTAAATAGGCACTCCGCAACGACCGCCACGGAAGAAAAAATGTCTCACGGAGGCTCAAAGACACGAATAAGATTTTTATAAACTCTTCAACCACTAAACTCCAACTAAAACTTTTTTGTCACCAGCTTCGCTGGCTTAGAATAAAAGGAGTGGAAGCATGTGGGAAAGCAAAGTCTCTGGCACAGATTCCCAAATAAGGCGATTTGAGGGTGGGGAAGGATTGGTTATATATGGGGCATGACAACAATTCCTCACGATTTTATCTGGGTGGCTTTGCCGCCGCCGCTTACCAGATCGAAGGTGCTGCCTACTGGGAATTATTGATCTCCTGCATCCTATGAACGCAACACCCCTTTTCATCCACATCCCTGCGCATGCGCAGACAATTTTTTCAGCACCCGAGATTCAAGGGCGATTCATTGAAGCCGATGCAGTTCTCCTAAAAAACCAATTATTGCGTGGGCTCCATCTTCCCGATCTTCAGGCGTTTCTTTCCATCGGACGATTTTGTCCACAAGGGCGGTTTGATGCCTTAAAAAAGCATGGTGACATTCTCCACTTCGAACCCTTTTGGGTAGCACCTTCTTTCGGGAAAATGGAATCGGAACTTTTGAGAGAAACACAATTTCTCCTCTGGGAACGGAGTGACGGGCTTTGCGGTATCCTTCTCCCTCTCTGCTATGGGGACACCCGCACGACGCTGGAAGGGCATCCCGATGGAATCGCTTTGCGGATGAACGGGACACTGGCTGGGACAGAGCCTGAACGCACCCTCATTGCTTTCGCTGCTATCGGCTCCGACCCCTACCAACTCATTCACCGCTCTCTGCAAATCGTGGCAGAAAAACTTGGGACATTCAAACTCCGCGAAGACAAAACGAAGCCGCCGTTCATGGATCAACTCGGTTGGTGTACTTGGAACGCCTTTTACAAAGAGGTCAATGAAGAGGGCGTGCTGAAGGGGTTGGAGTCTTTTCAAAAGGGCGGACTTTCTCCGAAATTCCTCATTCTCGACGACGGTTGGCAGGACTATGATGGATATTATTTGAACGACTTTCCCCCCGACAAAAGAAAATTTCCCGAAGGGCTTGCCCCGCTCATCCGAAAAACCAAAGAGAGGTTCGGCATCCGCACCTTTGGTGTCTGGCACGCATTCCTCGGATACTGGTGGGGACTGCATCCCGACAAGCCGATCTCACAAAAATACCGCACGCTCAAGAACCGGGTCGTAAGTGTCTTTAGCAAAGATGGCAGTCCCGACACGCTTTGCCCCATCGTTCCCGAAGACATAGGCAGGTTTTACGAAGACTTTCACTCCTACCTGCACGGGCAAGGCGTGGACATGCTCAAGGTGGACAACCAAGGGGCGTTTGAACTCCAGCTCGATGGGAAGCTCGGACGGTTCAGCACTTTTCAAGCTTACCACGATGCGCTCCAAAAAACGGTTTCGGAAAAATTCGCGAACAACCTCATCAATTGCATGAGCAATGTCTCCGATGTCGCCTACAACCTGCACAGTTCCAGCGGGTGGCGCAATTCGCTCGACTACTATCCCGCAGCGGATGCAGCAGCGCAGCAGTCGCACATCCACCAAAATGCGATGAACGCCCTGTGGAGTTCTGTCTTTGCGTGGCCTGATTGGGATATGTTTCAAACCCACGCGCCCCACGCCGAGTTTCACGCCGCCGCCCGTGCGATCAGCGGTGGGCCGATTTATGTTTCCGATATTCCTGGGCGACAAAACTTCGCGCTCCTGCGCAAGATGTCGCTCTCCGATGGCACCGTCCGACTCTGCGACCGCCCAGCACTGCCCGCACGCGATTCGATTTTCCGCGATTGTTGGAATGAACCGCACCTTTTGAAAATCCATAACAAGAGCGGGGCACTGGGCGTGATCGGAGTTTTTCACTGCTGTCGCAATGCCGATTTGTTGCACGGTGATTTCTCTCCTTCGGACATTCCTGACATGGATGGAGAACGCTTCGCAGTCTATGCGCATAACACACGCACCCTGCGCGTGATGGGTGTCAAGGATCGTGAGAAAATCGCCCTGCACCGTGTGGGATTTGAGATTCTTACCGTTGCGCCGATCACGGATAATTTTGCTGCGATTGGGCTTGCGGACAAAATCAACCCCGCCGTTACCGTGCTTTCTGTAGAGCGGTTGAAATCTGGCTGGAGCGTCCGTCTGGCGGATTCGGGCACTGCCCTTTTCTATGCTGGGTATCCATGTCGCGCTTTTATGGAATCAGGCGAAGAGCTACCCGCCCAATTTTCCGAGTCGGGGCTTATCGCCGTCTCGCTTCCTAGCGGCGTTTGCGCGTGTTCGCTTTTGCCTTTGGCGGAAGCTTGACCTTCCGCTGTCCTGATAGAGGCATCAATGTCTTCCCCTGTTGCCAGACAGGAGGGAGGAGGAGCTGGTATTCGGCACGCTCATTGCCGTTGGAGTGATTTTGAATCTGAATGTCTAAAAGCTCCATCGCTGCGGAGCCGATTTTTGCGGAATCGTAAAGAGTTCCGCTCATCTCGCAGTCGTTCGTAGAGGTGTTGATACTCACAAGAGAAAGATTGGCGGGAACGGAGAACCCGCCGTCCTTGAGGTAGGTGAGAAATCCGCTGTGGTTGCCTACGACTATGCTCGGCTTGAAACGGCGTATCCAGCGGACAAATTTTTCTGGCGAATCTTGTGCGGTGCGAGCCGAAAAGGTTTCGACCACACACTCCTCGGGCAAGTGCGCATGGGCGTAGTGGAGAGCTCCTTCGCGCAATAGCTCCTGTTCGTTGTCTCCACCGTAAAATACAGAAACGGCTATTCTGCGATGCCCTGCAAGCACCGCTTGGTTTAGGCATGTCCTGACCGTTAGAGCGAGGTTGGCGTCCACCGTTTGTAAAGGGTAGTTTCGTTCTCCCACCCCGCAGGCGACTGCTGCGTAACGGCTCCAGTCTAAAACCAGAGGTTCTTCGCCGCTATAAACCACATCGAGCAGGATTCCACGAATGCCGCGATGCCAGAGAGTCTTTTCGAGTTTTGATGTCTCTTTGAAATCTTCCGCAAACCAGCGTTCGATACGGTAGCCCATTTTTTCTGCCTGCGCTTGTGCTCCCAAGAAGTAGCCCGGCCTCAGTCCGTAATGATGCTTTCGCGCCGTTGAGAGAAAAACGATGCCCAAGCCGCTCTGCTCCGCATTCCGTTTCCCAGAGCGTCTCTGTAAAAGCAGGCGCAGGGCGGGGTCGGGACGATAACCGAGAGACTCTGCGGCCTCACGCACTTTTTTTTGAACATGCGCCGAAACATTCGGGGCGTTGCGGAGGGCGCGCGCCGCAGTGGATTTGCCTACGCCTGCTTCCCGCGCCACATCGAAGACTGTGATTCTTCTCCGAACCATGTTCTATTTTGGCACAGATTCCCAGTGCCTAGCAATGGATTTGTTTCATTTTGCACATTATCCTAATAGCATGAAAAAAACGGTCTTCCTACTCGCGGGGCTGTCAGGTTGCATCCTCTCTTTCGCCAACGCCCAATCTACTACCGTGACCGTCACTTCCCAAGAGTTGGTCAAGGACTGCCACAAGTTCGGGATCAACATCTATAACGACCCTTACTTCGCCAGCAACCAAGCGAAGGTCAAAACGGAAGTCAATTTCGAGGGGAGTCTCTACCGCCAATGCCTCAATGGGCTAGGAGCCTGTCGGACTTAGCCCATTTTCAGAGAAAACAAGCCAGTTTTCACCATCAAAACACCTTGGCGAAAAATCAAAGCCGCTTAAA
>JAIFLJ010000162.1:7835-25476 GCA_020049135.1 bacterium
AACACCTTGGCGAAAAATCAAAGCCGCTTAAATCTGATTTTAGAGAGCCGAGTTTGTTAATGGAGATTAAAGTCCGACAGGCTCCTAGGCTACGATGAGGATGGTTTTGATTCTGCCATCCGCGTTCCCGTGGGATCCGCTTGGTATGAATGTCTGAAGGGGACGGAATTCACGATCCTCTCCGGTTCCGCCAAATGGCAGAAGGGCAAGATCAAGGATTTCCAAGATATAGATATCGCCTTGTCGAATCGAACGATCAAGGGCAGTCGCATCGTATTTGAGGAAAAGCTAAAACTCACCGACGGCACTCCCTGCCTTCCGCACAAGGTGGCCAAGGAAGTAGAACGAGCAGGTATTTTGGTGGAAAATCTCTCCCGCACGAATGAGGGCAATCTGGCTGGGCGCGATAATTTTGTGATCAAGGGAAACTGTTGCATCTTGAGCAACGATGTGAGACCAGGTGGGTTTGGTGTTGCGGCGTTATTGTTGGATCCGGCCTCTGCGGTGGCTCCAGCACCCACGGATGCAACGGAAGGGGATGAGGGTGAAAAGAAGAAAAGTGGTAAGGACGACAAGACTTCTGTTTCATTCAATACTTGCTTTCAAAAAATCAGTGACAATAACGGGGCTTGGCATGTTCGCTTTTGGGGAAAAGCGATGAACAGCTCGGCAAAACTCAATATTTCTACAGGGCGTTTCGGCGAGAAGAAAGATGTGCCACTCACCCCGGAATGGAAACAGTATGATCTGGTGCTCAAAGCAGATAAATTGCCCAAGGGTGAAAAAGAAAACGCACAATTGCAGTTTGCCTTTTCACCACTGGATGCGCCACTGGCCGTGGATGATGTGGAAATCTGGAAGGAAGGAAACAGCAATCCGACCGTTTTCAACGACGACACCATTGCGGCATGGAAAGAGATGAACATCAGCATGTTGCGCCAACCGCACATGGGGGGAGATACGATCGAAAACTTCATCCGCCCCGCCCTGCAAAAATACAAATTTGAGAGCAGTCCCTTTTTCAAACCTGGCACGGCCAATCCCAAGGAGCCAGAGAGTTGGGGTTTTCACGATATTCTGTTTGCTTGCGAATATCTGGGGATCGAGCCGTGGTGGAATTTGCCCGGCACGCTTCACCTAGAAGAGATAGATTTCTTGATGGAATATCTCGGTGGCGATCTTTCCACAAAAGGAGGCAAACTTCGCAACGAACTAGGGCATCCTAAGCCTTGGACAGAAACGATCAAAACCATTCATATCGAGATTGGCAATGAGGCGTGGAATGTGAATGGCATTTATTTGGCGGGTGGCTTTAATGGCCCTGATTATTGGCGCGATCTTTTTGCGCGATTGAAAACATCACCTTATTACCAAGCGGACAGATTTCGATGCCACTCTGCCGGACAAAATTATTTGAGCGACTTGAGCGACCGCATTTTGGGATACACGAAAGGGGCGGATGGGAAGCAGTATTCTGACCGTTACGCCACGGCGCTCTATCAAGGGCATGGTTTCAGCAAGGAAGAGTCTGAATTTCTCGATACGGACGAAAAACTTTTTCGCTGGCTTTTTGCCGTGGGCATGGATGGCTACCTCGGCAAGCCTTTCCAAAAGCAGATGGAAGTGAGTAAAAAGCATGGCGTGGAATTTTCCATGTATGAGATCAATCACCATATTTCAGGTGGCAACGGGCCCATAGAACCTCGCGATAAGATGATGGCTTCGATCGGGGGCGGGATGAATATTCTCAACACTATGCTGGGGAGCCTCAAATACGGCGGGATGCGCGACCAGTGCATTTTTCGCTGGCAGATGGAATTCAATACCGTGCCCAACCTCGGCAAGGTGCGCATCTGGGGGATCAATCTGACCACCGATAAAGACCGCGTGCGCTACCGCCCGATCGGGCTGGCTTTTTTGCTGACCAATCGAGTGTTGGGCGGCAATCTGCTGGAAACCAAACACGACGGCAGCAAGACCACCTTTAAATCCGAAGTACCCGGAAAGAAAGGGAAACCTTCAGAGAATTTTGAGTTCCCCGTCCTGCACAGTTACGCCTTTGCCGACGGTAAAAAACGCTCGCTCGTCCTATTCAATTTTGACCTCGCGGCAGAGCAAGAGGTCGAAATAAAGTTTGACGGTGCCGCTTCGGGCGGGGCGGAAGTCCGGCGACTGGTAGCACCCCATTTTACAGCGACCAACGAGTTTGACGCGGGCGAGATCAAGGTGAAAATCGCGGAAGAAAAGTTGCCCTCGTTTTCCAGCGGAAGCAAAATCAAGCTGGCTCCGTGTTCGATGGTGACCGTGTCGTGGGAGGCGGGGCAGTAAGTGGAGCGTGAGAAGGAGCCGATGTTTTTTAGCTGATGAAAGTCATAGAACCAGAGATGGGGCATCGCAGGTCTGTCCGATTAAAGGGATATGATTATTCCGTCGCTGGCATTTATTTCATCACGGTTTGTGTGCAACGCCATGTTTGTTTATTGGGGGAGATCGTCGGTGATGGAAAAGATGCCCAGATGGTTTTGAATGGGGCTGGGGAGATGGTGAAAAGAGAATGGGCGAGGTTGGAAGAGCGTTTTCCCCATGTGAAGTGTGGTTCCTTCGTGGTCATGCCCAATCATTTTTACGCCATTTTGGAAACAGATCCCGCGTCCCTCCCTGTAGGGACACCCCTACGCACAAAGACAACTAAAATTTTATGATAAAAACACACGCTTGCCACAAACCATTTCCTCAAGACTTTATTTGGGGGGTATCGAGTGGTTCTTACCAGATAGAAGGAGCCGCGACAGAAGACGGCAAAGGAGATTCTGTCTGGGATCTATTTTGCAAGCGGGAGTCTGCCATCTTGAGCGGGCAAACTGGTGAGGTCGCTTGTGACCATTATCACCGCTATCAGGAAGATGTGAACCTGATGCGGGAGTTCGGCGTTCAGGCTTACCGTTTCTCGTTTTCTTGGCCACGGGTGATGCCGGAAGGAACAGGTCGGGTGAATGAAAAAGGGATGGATTTTTACGACCGTCTGGTGGACTCGCTTTTGAAGGCGGGCATCGAGCCTTGGGCGATGCTCTTTCACTGGGATTATCCGCAAGAGTTGTATTGTCGCGGTGGTTGGCTCAATCGCGATAGTGCAGATTGGTTTGCTGATTACACCCGGCAGATGGTGGAGCGGTTTTCAGATAGGATACAGTATTGGATTACTTACGATGAGCCTTCCGCCTTTATCATGTGTGGGCACAAGACGGGGGAGCACGCGCCAGGATTGCGCCTGAGCTTGCCCGAGCAGTTGCGAGTTAACCACCATGTCAATCTGGCGCACGGGAAAGCGGTGCAAGCAATTCGTGCGGTAGCGAAAAAAAAGCCCATCGTGGGCTTATCGAGTTACATGGATGCGCATTATCCGCTGACAGATAGCGCGGAGGATAAGACGGCGGCGCAGGCGATGAATTTTACCGTGATGAGCCGTGAGGGGCGCAGTGTGGGATGGTGGCTCGACCCGGTGATGCTCGGCCAGTATCCAGAAGATGGGTTGCAAATCTTTGGCTCGGACATGCCACAGATTCTGTCTGGTGACATGGCGACGATGGCACAACCCTTGGATTTTATCGGCATCAACTACTACAGTGCCCGTGCCGTGCGCAGTGGAGAGCATGGGCCTGAAGTGGTAGCGGAATTGCCGGGCTATGCCATGACGACGCAGTATGACTGGGCGATTGCGCCTCATGGGCTTTACACGATTTTGCGTCAATGCTACGAAAGATACAAACGGCCGCTGGTCATCACTGAAAATGGTCATCAGAACAACGATCATGTCATGCTGGACGGCAAGGTGCATGATCCCCAACGCATTGACTACTTGAGACGCCATCTGCTGGCGGCCCAGCGTGCGATGGATGACGGGGTGGATTTGCGCGGCTATTTCCCTTGGACTTTTACGGACAATTTCGAGTGGGCTTTTGGGTATAGAACGCGAGTGGGAATGGTGCATACGGATTATCAGACCCAGAAGAGAACCCCGAAAGATTCGGCCTATTGGTATCGGAAGGTTATCCAAACCAACGGGGCGCATTTGCTGGTTGACGATTATGGAGTTTGAAGGACGGTTTTATCAGGAGCGATCATGAAACATAAAGTAGTTAAAAAATATTTCATTGCGGCTGTATTTCTATGCGGGGTGGCCTGTGCCGATGCCCAGGATAAAATACCGAAGAGCCCTGAAAAGAAAATCGAATCAGGCAAAGCGTCTCTAGGACAGCTTTGGTCTAGCCCTCCGCGCACACCGCAGGTCTGGGACTCCCAACCTGCGGCGACTGCGGGGCGGGAGACTGTCCGCACGCGCGTGGTGGACTTCAGCCACGCTTATTGCAAGGGGGGTGCCGAGGTCGAACGCTTCACCTATTGCCAGCGATACACGCCTAGCGTGCAAGACAGAAAATCACTCCCTGTTCAAAATATGAATCAAAACCGACGCATGTTCAACTAGCAACCGGGTAAAAAATTATGATAAAAAAAACATTCGCTCTTGTCTGGATCGGCGCGTCTCTTTCTGTCGCTTCTGCGGTAGAACCCGCCACTGTCGCCCCGTGGTCGCCCCAACCTGCGACGGGCGCGGAAAAACCCGAAAATGTCCGCATCGTCAAACTCGGCATCGAGCACCAGCGCAACCAAGATGGCCAATCGCAAAACATCAATTCCTATCACCGCATGAAGTTCCTCTGGGATGAGGGGTCAAAACGCTATAAAGTCACCCGCGCCAAAGAGGACTTAAAGCGCACACGCGAGTTCGATGTGGACGGTGACGGCGAGACAAAAGACGACGAGGTGATCTACCACCATTTCGATCTCTCCCCAGACAACCCGATCACGCCCTACGCGCCTTTTTTTGACATGAGCGTGGGTTCCCAGAGGTTCTACGGTGGCTTAGCTACCCAAGTAGCGGACGCGGAGGATAAATGTGGTGGCTTCACGGAAGACGGCATGAATGGGACGGAGGAGGGCGCAGGATTCCAACCGCGCAGGAACTGGACTTTCTTCCGCGAAGATTTCAACCCCTACTCGCCCTTCCGCATCCACGGTGTATTCATCTGGCAGAAACACGATTTCGTCAATGGCGGCGCCGACAACAAAGTGAGCTTTGACGACAACTCGGAACTCCGCCACCTCGTCATGCGCTACTTCCTCGGGATCGAGGAGCAACGCTGGGTCGTCCGCAACGGCGATAAACTCTATATCAGCGAATCGGTCTATCGCGGCGCAGGTGACAAGCCAGGCGACGGCGGTGGAAAAATCCATGCTTGTAACCCCACTAAAGTCCGCTGGGCAGAATACAAGCCCGAGGGTTTCAAGATCGCTTTTGATTCCAAGACCGCCGCGTTTGAAAACCGCAAGTTCGACGATGTCACTGCCGTCGGTTGGCACATCGCCAAAAACACCCTTTCTCCGAGCTTGTTCGGCTCGAAATGGTATGCGTTTGAGGCGGACGCGGTCGTCCACCGCAAGGATCGCCCGAGCGAAAGTATCGCGATGGTCGCTTCGCCCAAGGCCCCGAAAACTTTCGTCGCCACTCACGCCACCCCTTACACGCTCTGGAGGCAGGTTCACCGCCTCGCCCGTTACAACGGCTTTGCGGGACCGCGCGGGTTTGTCTTCCGCTCCTACGGCGACATGGGGCCGATGGCGTTCCCCGATGCCGAGGGAAAATATGGCAAACACCACGGCGACGAACCCGTGACAAACATCACTTACGCCGACGCGTTGGCGTGGTGCAACGCGCTTTCCCAGCAGGAGACCAAAACGCCTTGCTACTTCGTTGACGCGGATTTCAAGACACCTTTGCGCGAAGTGGCGTTTAACCCGATGTTCCCCGCTGACAGGCAAAAACTGCCCACCGTTTTTGTGAAGTGGGATGCGAACGGCTACCGTCTGCCAACTCCTGCGGAGTGGGTTGCCGCCAACCCAAAATCGGACAACCCAAAAATCCCAGCCGTGCGAGAGATGGTCTGGGATTTCGGCGATAGTGTGAACCTCGAAACGCTCCCCGCATTTACCGCGCTCGGCGACGATTTCCGCAAGGTCGCCGACCCCGCATCGAGTTCCTCCAGTGCCTACGGGGACAAGCCGTTTCACGGGAGCCCGTTCATCGGTTTCCGCCTTTTTCGGCGCGAGGCAGACGGAGCAAAACCCGACATGGCGGTGGCCAAGGGCGTGCCTGCTTGGACGGTCAAGCGCGACTTGGTGACTGCGCCCGACCCGAAACGGCAGTTGGCGAAACCGCTCAAAGCACCGTGGTTGGAAATGAAGGATGTCAAGGGTCTGCCGTGGGGCAAATACGAGGTGACCTACGCGAAATGGAAGCCTGTCTATGACTGGGCGGTCGCCAACGGTTACGCTTTCGATACGACGGGCGAGATGGGTTCGATGGCGTATTGGGGCTGGGGCAAGGAGTGGAAGCCGACCGAACACGGCCCCGACGAACCCGTCACGGGCGTGACCTACTACGAGACCAGCGTCTGGCTCAATGCCCTTTCCGAACTCGAAGGCAAAACGCCCGTCTATCACATCGGCAAACAACTCGGAACTGTCTTGCGTAAAGCACCCCTCTTTCGCCCGCTCCAACGACTCCGCGGCGAGGTGGAAGATATCGGGGGCGTGGGCAAAGTCTTTCCAGCCGCAAACAGCACCCAGGTCTATACGCTCGACCCCAAAGCCAACGGCTACCGCCTGCCAGCACTTCAAGAATACTTGGACCTGATCGGCAAGCAGGGCAAAGATGCTGACTCGGGACCGTGGTTGGAACGCGGGTGGTTTGCCGACAACTCGGGGCTCACTACCCACCCCACAGGCAAGAAAGGTGAAGATGCGCACGGCCTCTGCGACCTCCTCGGGAACGCTTCGGAACTCGCCGACCCTTACTTCAACATCAAGATGTTCACCAAAGGCGGAGGTGCCGCCTACGCCTCGCGGGTGGGTGGTGGCTTTTTTGACAGTCCCGACGGACAGACGGTCGGCTATACTTATGCCGAACCGACCGCCAACCACATGGGCTTCGGCTACCCCGACACGGGCTTCCGTCCCGTTTTACAATCTGGAAAATAACAAGGAGACATGATTATGAAGAGATCTATTTATCGAATTGTGACCGCGGTGGCAGGAGCCTGTTTGCTGGTGAACTCGGGAGTCGCCGCTCCGAAAGGCAAAGCAGGAAAAGGCGACAAACTGAAAGCGGATGCCTCCGCTTTTGATCCTTTGGACGGGAAGGTCTATCGCGCCAACCTCGGGCGCACGGGTCTCCACAAAACTTCGGGTGCTCCATCCCTCTCCAAGGTGCGCTGGAAATTCAAAACAGGCGCGGAAGTGCGCTCTTCGCCCGTGGTCGTGGACGGCGTCGTCTATGTCGGGAGCAACGACAAACATGTTTACGCCATTGACCTGAAGACGGGTGCCTTGAAATGGAAAGCCTCTGCGGGTGACGAAGTGATCGGTTCCGCCGCCGTTGTGGATGGAGCCGTTTATATCCCCTGCAAAGAGGAGGGCGTTTTGGCGTTGAACGCGGCGGATGGCAAAGAGCTGTGGCGTGCCAAGACAGGTTCCGCCTGTGGCGGTTCTCCCGTCATTGCCTACGGTGCGGTCATCATCAGCGCAGGGGCGAAAAGCGGAAAAATCAACAAATCTCCCATGATGACTGGCCCCATCATGGCTTTTTCTCAAAGCGACGGAAAATTGATTTATAGTGCTGCCGAAGGTATTTTCTCGAGCGCGGCCTACGCCACGGACGGACGGTGGCTCTTCGGGCATTACCCCTCGCAGTATTCGGTTCACTCCATCGAAGACGGCAGTCATGTGACGGATGTGTTCCAGACAGGCGGTCAGCGCTATCCTTGGGGCAGTGTCTCGTATGTGGACGGAGTCGCCTACTACCCGCTCGCACTAGGCGGTTATGTGGACGCTTACACGGTGGAGGCGAACGGTTCGACCAAACTGCTCTGGCGCAATGCGACGGTCGAAGAAAACCTCGGCGTGACCGTCCAACTCGGCGCGATTTCTGGGCACGAAATTCTCGGGGACATGGCGGTCACGGACGAGCTGGTTTTGGCACCGTGCTGGGACGGTGGACTTTACGCCTTTTCGACAAAAGACGGCAAGCTCGCTTGGAAATACCAGATCGAACCCGCCAGTCCGATCATGGGTTCGCCCTCAGTAGCTGGCGGTGTCGCCTACTTTGGCGCTTGGGACGGGCACCTCTACGCGATCGGTCCTGACGGCAAACTCAAATCCAAAATCAAACTCGGTGGACGACTCAACACCTCGCCTTGGCCCGCAGATGGCGTCGTGGTCGTGGGTAGTGATGATGGAAATGTCTATGCCGTGGAATGACGGGTTAGCAATGTTTTTCCCTCCTGCCAGACGGGGGGATCAGGAGTTGATAGTTGTCGCGGTCTGCGCCAGTGTGATGCCCTTGAATTTGCGTGTCCAAAAGCTCGACTGCGACTGCGCCGATTTTTTCCGAGTCGTAGAGGATTCCCGAAATAGACGATTCTTCAGCGGCGCGGAAGCACAATGCGTTTCTGAGGGAGCTTGGTTTGCCAGAGTTACTTTAGTCACTTACAGATCAAATCCCACTCAAAACGCGCAAGATTTTTATTCAACCACAAAGAGCACAAAAGCCACAAAAAAACTGCATCGCAGAATCCTCTTTTTCTCTCACGCCACGCCGCAAGGGATGAAAATGTGGTGCGGGCATCCTTGCCTGCTTCTTCAGATTTCGGCGGCGAGATGTCGCTACAGAAGAGACGGGCTGGAAGCCCGCCCTCCGTTCCGCCCTCCGTTCCGTCCTTCGTGAGCTTCGTGAGCTTCGTGACTTCGTGTGAGCCATCCTGTTTTCAATTCACCAGCGCACAATCAATCTTTTGTGATGAAGCAAAAAACGACTATTATGCCCAACTTCACGGATCAAGCCATGTCGGGCTGCGATTCAACGCTTGCGCGGAGAAGTTTTTGATATCGCTTTTTTTGCCTTCACCGAACGGGTGGATGGGAGCTTGATTGCCGCCTTGATTTTCGGAGCGGATTTTGCCTTTTTAGGAACGGTTTTGCGCGGGGATTTAGCAGGTGCTTTGATTTTAGATTTTTTCTCTAAAACAGGTTCTGCGACGATGATGTCTGGGACGCTTTCGGCGGCCAGTTTTATGAATGTGCCGCAGTTATCGCAAATGTGGAGGTCAGAAGACTTCATGAGAGCAGCGCGGTTGCCAGTGGGGATGGTGAGATGACAGTTTCCGCAGACCCAATTTGTGACCAGTGCCACGCTCACGCGCCCGCGTGCCCGTTTTCTGTCGTGATGCCCGAGCATTTGAGGTGGAATCTCGCCCCTGATAACAGCGATTCTTTTGGTGGAATTTTTGTAAGCGTCTGTGCGCGATGAAAGCGTTGCCACGCGTTTTTCTTCCCTTGCCAATTCTAAGAGCAAATCTAAAATCTCAGAGACCGTGTGCGATTTCAACATAATCTTATGAAAATGAATAATTTCACAAAAATGTCAAATTATTTTCCTTGCCAATGTTTATTTTTTTTGGTTGGCGGGTAGTTTTTATTGACCAGTTTAGTGTGCTGCGTTGCAGGACATTTGCGGTAAATAAAAGGTGACACCGCACGACTTTTTCTCTAGTAACTTGTGGAATATAAAAAACGAAAAAAGGAGTTAGGTTGAAAATTGTTCTCGCGTATTCTGGTGGGCTTGACACTTCTGTTTTGCTCACATGGTTAAAAAATAAGTATCAGGCGGAAATCATCGCCTTTTGTGCCAATGTAGGGCAGGACGACGAATTGGTCGGGCTTGAGGAAAAGGCGGCTAAGACGGGGGCGTCCAAGTGCTACATTGACGACCTGCAGGATGAGTTTGCCAGCGACTTCATTTTTCCGATGATACAGGCTGGGGCAATTTACGAGAGTCAATATTTTCTGGGCACGAGCATAGCCCGTCCTCTGATTGCCAAACGCATGGTGGAAATAGCCAAAAAAGAGGGTGCTGCCGCCATCGCTCACGGGGCAACAGGCAAAGGTAACGATCAAGTCCGTTTCGAGTTGACCGCCGCTGCACTGGCTCCAGACCTTGAAATCATAGCACCGTGGCGCGATGAAAGTTTTCGCAAAGAGTTCCCGGGCCGAGCCGAGATGATAGCCTATGCGGACGCACATAGCATCCCCGTTCAGGCCAGCGCAAAAAAACCGTACTCAATGGATCGCAACTTACTGCACATCTCGTACGAGGCAGGTATTTTGGAAGACCCGTGGCTGGACGCCTCAGCACCCGAGATGAAGGACATGTACAAGCTTTCAGTTTCGCCGGAGGACGCCCCTGACCGCCCTGAATATATCGAGCTAGATTTCGAAATGGGCATTTGCGTTTGCGTCCGCGAAGACGGCGTTAAAGAGGCATCACGCATGACGCCGCTTCAGGTGCTGTTGATGCTCAATGCTCTCGGTGGCAAGCACGGCATCGGGCGTGTTGACCTAGTTGAAAACCGTTTTGTAGGAATGAAATCTCGCGGCGTGTATGAGACGCCTGGCGGCACTATACTTCATTTTGCTCATCGCCAGATGGAGAGCATCACGATGGATCGCGAAGTCATGCACTTGCGCGATTCGTGGATACCCAAATACGCCGAGCTGGTCTATTACGGGTTCTGGTTTTCGCCGGAGAGAGATGTTTTGCAGGCCGCTGTTTTGGAGTCGCAAAAAAATGTCACGGGCACAGTCCGCCTCAAGCTTTACAAGGGCAACATTATCACGGCTGGCAGAAAGTCGCCTGTATCGCTCTACAATCCAGATATAGCCACGATGGAGGCAGACCCTACGAAAGCCTATAATCAGGACGATGCCACTGGCTTCATACGGCTGAACGGACTGCGACTCAAAGTCGCGGCCAAAGTCCACCAGAAAAAATAACGCGGTCACTTTCCTCAAAGCGCAACATGCCACCTCTCCAGCCAGATGAATCTGAGGTTGTGCGCCGGCAACTCACCGATGCCGTGGGCTATTGCGAGTTGGGCATGCTCAAAGACGCCCGCGCCGCGCTGGAGTCCGTCCCAGATGCGTTCAGGGAATCTCTAGGCACGCAAATGGTATGGTGCGAGCTGGAGAGGATGGGTCGGAACTGGCTGGCACTCAAAGAGCGTTCGCAGGCCGTTACGGAAAAATATCCCGATGAGTTCGGCGGATGGTTTTGGCTCGGGTTTGCCACACGGCGCACGGATTCTCCAGAGGCGGCCTACAATGTTTTAAAAAATGTAGTGGGCAGATTCCCCAAAAACCTATGCATGGACTACAATTTTGCGTGCTACGGCTGTTTGGCTGGCAAAATTGAAGAGGCCAAACAAACTCTGGAAAATATTTTCGATCAAGATGCATCGTGGGTGAAGACGGCAGTTTCAGACACTGACCTCTCGGCCATCAGCGAATGGGTCGCGCAGTTTGATGCGAAAGAGGATGCTGTATGATTGCCGGGACATCTCGGCGTGCGCCATTCTTTTTTTTATCCGCTGCGCTCTGTTTTTTTTTCGCATTTTTTCCGCCTGAAGTTTCCGCCTTTGAGATACCCGATAAAACCGAGCAGTTACTCGTTGGGAAAGCCTACGACTGGAACAGCTCTTATGTCTCCATTCAAAAGTGGTCGCGTGTTTCGAATGGCATTTGGAAAAAAGAGGATGTTGCGTTCTCAGGGCGACTTGGCAGCAAAGGGCTGGCGTGGGGGCGAGGGCTACACCCAGTAGAAAACATGGACGGGCCGCGCAAAAAAGAAGGGGATTCCCGCGCACCGTGCGGTGTTTTCGAGTTGGGTGACACCTACGGCTACGCTCCTGCGATAGAAAAGAGCCAAGCCATGAAATACCATCATGTCGTCGAGGGCGACCTGTGGGTTGAAGACCCAGAATCTCCGCAGTATAACCGTCATGTCCGACTAGATCGCCCGCCTTCAACGGATTGGGAAAATGCGCAACAAATGCGTTTGAACGACCCGGCGCACAGCCTTAAACTTTTCATTGCGCACAATGCCCCGCCGGATGTTGTTCCTGGTATGGGTAGCTCCATTTTTTTTCATGTTTGGAGGCAGGGCGGTGGACGGCCTTCGGCGGGGTGTACTACAGTTTCCGAGATGCACCTGCGCGAGATCATCAGGTGGCTGGAGCCGCGCACCTATCCGCTTTATGTCCTTTTGCCAGAGAGCGTTTACAAAGAGGTGGGCTCGGCATGGAAGCTGCCGCAGCCGTGACGGGATGCCCCAAGCAAATTCCGCGTCTATTCTGAACTTGATTTCATCACAGATTTTATAAATTGCATCGCAAATGCAAAATCTGGGTTCAATTTGGATTGCAAGAGCACCTATTTTTTGTTTACTAGATGGATGCTTCGGTAGCGCAGTTCATTTTAAAACAAGGAATAAAAATTATGGCCAACAAATTGTACATCACAGCAACGGAACCACACAGTGGAAAATCGGCGATCGTTCTTGGAATCATGGAGACCTTGGTTGAGAACATAGACAAGGTCGGTTTTTTTCGCCCGATAATCAAGCCGACCAGCGGGCGCAAAGATTTCGACACCGAGGTGGTCTGCAACAAGTTTTCGCTGGAAATTGCTTATGACGACACCTACGCCTACACACGCGATGAGGCGATCAAGCTGATTGATTCCCGCCGCAATGATGACCTGATGAACGGCATCCTATCCAAGTTCAGCATTATTTCGGACAAATACGACTTTATCCTTTGCGAGGGAACTGATTTCTCCAAAGGCTCGTCCGCTGGCGAGTTCGACCTGAACACCGAGATCGCTAATAACCTCAACGCCCCCGTTCTCATTGTCTCAAACGGCAACTGCCCAACGGAGGAAGAGATCATTTCCAAGGCCATACAAAACATTGAGGCGTTCGAGAAAAAAGGCTGTCCCATCGCGTGTCTCATCATTAACCGCGCTCGCACCACTGACACAGCTCGACTGATCGAAGAGGTTCGTAAGCTCGTGCCGAAAGCCGCTTACGGCATCTATGCGATCACCGAAGACGCATCGCTCTCCACACCAGTCATGGGCGAGGTGATCAACTTCCTGAAGGCTGAACTCATCTACGGGAAAAAATTGATCAACCAGTCCATCCTCTCCTACAAAATCGCAGCCTCGCGCATTGAGAATGTTTTCAAAGAGATGGAAGAAGGACAGCTCGTTATCACGCCTGGAGACCGCGTGGATGTTTTGCTGGCGGCCATGGCTTGCGCCAATTCCGAAAATGTCCCGACCATCGGTGGCGTGGTTCTCACTTCAGGCATCCGTCCAGACACGCATATGGATAAAATCATCCGTGGCCTGCCCGTTCAAGTGCCCGTTCTTTCCGTCCAAGACGACATCTGGACGACTGCGCAAAAAATATCAAACCTCCATTCGCACATCACCGTAGAGACGCCCAGCAAGATCAACACTTCGATAACGCTCTTCGAGAAGCATGTGAATAGCACCAAGCTTTTCGAGGAACTTAAAGTTGTCAAATCAAGCATCATGACGCCGAAGATGTTCGAATTCGGCCTTATTGAAAAAGCACGCAAACACAAGCAGCGCATCGTTCTGCCAGAATCCAATGACGACCGTATTATCCAAGCAGCCGCGCTGTTGCTGGAGCGAAATGCAGTGGACATAACGCTGCTTGGCAAGAAATCTGAGGTGCTGCAGCGTGCAGCCAAGCTTGGCGTTAAGCTGGAGCGGGCGCAGATCATAGACCCAGATGACGCATCCGAGTACGATGATTATGTGAGCACATTCTTCACGCTTCGCAAGGAGAAGGGAATAACTCTGGACGAGGCTCGCGACAGGATGAAGGACTACACATATTTTGCTACCATGATGGTTTATAAGGGGCACGCCGACGGAATGGTTTCTGGTGCACTACACACCACGGCAGACACTATCCGCCCCGCGCTCCAGTTCATCAAGATGAAGCCTGGCTTCAAGATCGCGTCCAGCATCTTTTTCATGTGCTTGAAGGATCGCGTAGTCGTTTACGGTGATTGCGCCATCGTGCAAGACCCGAGTGCGGAAGAGTTGGCCAGCATCGCCATTGCATCTGCGAACACGGCCAAAATTTTCGGCATAGACCCGATAGTTGCACTTTGCTCGTATTCGACCGGCACATCTGGTTCGGGCGAGGAAGTTGACAAGGTGCGCAAGGCCGCCGAGTTGGCCAAGCAAATGGCATCGCAGTTTAAGATCGAAGGGCCTCTGCAATACGATGCCGCATCCGATCCTGTCGTGGGTCGCCAGAAACTGCCCAACAGCGAAGTCGCGGGCAAAGCAACAGTCTTTATTTTCCCAGACCTCAACACTGGTAACAACACTTACAAGGCTGTGCAGCGGACTTCTGGCGCAGTCTCCATCGGCCCTGTGATGCAGGGTCTGCGCAAACCGATCAACGATTTAAGCCGTGGATGCACGGTGCCCGATGTGGTCAACACCATCGCTATCACCGCGATTCAAGCGCAAGGCGAAAAAGGTCTCATCTAACTTCACACCAAAACAGAAAGAACAACAATGAATGTCCTAGTCCTCAACGCGGGAAGCTCTTCCCTCAAATACCAACTTTTCAAAAATCGCCCAGACGGTGAAAACGACCTGCTGGCATCTGGCCTAGTCGAAAAAATCGGAGAAAAAGGCGGCCAACTTATCCAGAAATCTTACGCTGGAGACGGGTCAGAGAAAGAGAACATATACAAGCACGATTTTTCGAGCTACGAGGATGTGATTGATACCGTTTTCGCAAAGCTGACTTGCCCAGAATGGGGAGTGATCAAAGCGATTGATGAAATATCCGCCGTCGGACACCGTGTCGTTCATGGTGGGGAATCCTTTTTCCAACCCGCGCTCATAGATGATAAAGTGATTGCGGAAATTCGTGCGAACAATCCCCTTGCGCCATTGCACAACCCGGCGAACCTCGTAGGCATTGAGGCTATTTTGAAAAAGATGCCCGCGTTAAAGCAAGTCGCCGTTTTCGACACGGCGTTCCACCAGACGATGCTGCCGTACGCCTACCACTACGCGCTTCCGTACGAGCTTTACGAGAAATACAAGGTTCGCAGGTACGGTTTCCACGGCACCTCGCACAAGTATGTTTCGCAGAAAGCAATCGAATTTCTGGGAATGCAAGGCAAGCCAAGTGCCATCATCACAGTTCACCTCGGCAACGGCGGGAGTATGGCCGCAGTAAAAAACGGCAAGTGCGTGGATACCACGATGGGACTGACGCCGCTTGAGGGATTAGTGATGGGCACCCGCTCAGGCGACATGGATCCAGCCATCATCGAATACTTGCACGACCAGACAGGAGCGCAGGTGAAAGAGCTGTTCCAGATGTTCAATAAAAAGAGCGGACTAAAAGGTTTTGCTGGGACTAACGACATGCGCGAGTTGATAGCGCTCATAGATAAGGGCGATGAAAAAGCTAAGCTGATTTTCGAAATTTATTGCTATAGGATTCGCAAATATATCGGTGCTTACTGGGCTGCCATGGGCGCACTAGATGCCGTTGTTTTCACGGCGGGCATCGGAGAAAACTCTTCGGATGTGCGTGCCAGCGTGATTCACGGGCTGGAGGGGATGGGTCTCTCCATGGATGCGAGCAAGAATGTCGTCCGCTCGAAAAATATCCGCGAGATACAGACTGCTGATAGCAAGGTCAAAATCATGGTAGTGCCAACCAACGAAGAGTTGCAAATAGCTAGGGAAACAATAGAGGCGATAGCGGCCAAAGCCTGAACTTTGCATACAATATGAAAAAAATTTATATTGGGACAGACAGCGGGGCGACAACATCGAAAACTTGCGGCATTTACGAGGACGGCACGCCCGTGTCGCTCAAGCTCGCGCAAAGTTCCACCAACTCGCAGCTTGGGACGCAGGCGGTGATTGACGGGTGGGTGGCTGGGGTAGAAAAGTTCCTCTCTGAAAACGGGCTCACATGGGAGCAGGTGGCTGGCGTTGGTCTGGCGATACCTGGCCCATACGAGTCATACGGCATACTTGGGCGCACGGCAAACTTGCCCGCATCTTTTTCTGGCTGGCGGTTCCGCGATGAATACGCTGCTGCGCTCTCCAAGAAGGCCGGACGCCAGATTTCTTTGGTCGTGGGCAACGACGGAAACTACGGCGGCGTGGGTGAGGCCGCTAGGGTTCGTGGCGATAAGAAGGCTTCCGTCATTATGCTGGCACCAGGTTCTGGTTTGGGTGCTGCTTACATAGACGCCAACGGTTTGCCGCTCGATGGCGACACTCTTTGCGGGATGGAGGCTGGGCACATGCCTATTCCGATGCAGTTGTTTGACCTGCCCAAATTCACATGTGGATGCGGGCGCGGGTGGGGGTGCGTGGAAGCTTACACAGCCATTTCTGGCCTACCGCAGTACCTAGATTTCATGTTTAAAAAATATCCTGACCACGAACTGGCACGCTCCGCACAAACACCGAAAGAAAAGGCTTTTTCGCTGCGTTCGAGAGCGCAGGACGGGGACCCTCTCGCGCTAGAAATATTCGACTACCAAGCGAAGATCATGGGCGTGCATGTGGCCAACCTATCGCTTGCGCTTGACGCTGAACTGGTCGTGATCGGGGGCGGACTTATGGATCCCGAATCTACTACCGAAGCTTTCCGCAAACGCTATCTAGAAATCTTGCGTGCCGCAGCTAACCCGTGGCTCTTCCCTGTGCAGCGCGAGAGATTGCAGGTTTTTCCAGCGACACTCGGCGAGCTTTCGCAGGCCATCGGTGCTGCACTGGTCGCGCTATATACTGAACGCTCCTGAGTGCCCATGCACCAGTCCGCCGCCAGTGCTTTTTGCACGCGTGAACGCCTGCGGCGTTTTGCTGTGTGCGCTGCACTGGCTGCGTCCGTATTCGCTTCTGTTTTACTTCTGTCTCGCGCCAGTGGAGGCGGGCTAGATTTTTTCGGGAATCCGCTTTTTGCCGATTTTGCACAAATACACTTGGCGTCACAGATAGTGGCAGACGGAAAAACTGGAGAGCTTTACCAGCAAAAGGAGTTTTTTCTCACCACCAACAGGCTTCTGGAAAATACTGGATATTACTCGCTTTATCCCCCTGTGACTGGGTATCTATTTTTACCGTTTTCACCGCTGCATTACCAGTGGGCGGCGTGGATCTTTTTTTTTCTCAATCTTCTTCTGGCGTGGTGGCTTTGCAGGGACATCACTGGGCATCTGATTCCTGACAAAAACGATGCAGCTCTGGCCGCGTGGATGTTTTGGGGTTCGTTTCCAGTGTGGCGCACGCTCCTTTTTGGCCAGAATAGCTTTTTGAGCTTGGCTTTTGTTTGGTGCTTTTACCGCTGCCGCGAACGGTATCCGCTGGCTGGCGGACTGGCTCTTTCACTTGGACTTTTCAAACCGCAACTTTTTATTGGCCTTTGGCTATGGGCGATGCTTTTTGGGTCTATGAAGGTGAGGGGCGGGCTTCTTTTGGGGTTAACGGCAGGCTGGGCAGTTCCTTCTTTTTTCGGTGGGGGCGGCATCTGGATTGAGTGGGTGAAAAGCGTGACCGCTTTGACCCCGACCATGAAAGACGATTTGCATCTGATGCACTCTCTGCA
>JAIFLJ010000219.1 GCA_020049135.1 bacterium
ACCCAATCGTTCTTCAGAGCACTCGTGCGCTATGGCTGTTACGCGACAAGCGAAAACGCCAGAACGACTCCGAACGATGGGAGGCTTTGGATGCTTTAGCTTAACTTGACGCGTATGCCTGAAGGGGTTGGATATTCTCTCTCCCATCAATGAACAAGAGAGCCAGAGGAGGATTCAACTCCTTCAGAGTTGAGTCGCTTGGTGGGCGGAACCCAGCGTAGCCGCTAGAGCGTCAACACTGGGCTGGATGATCAATCCCCTTCAGGGATTTTCAGACTCCAGTCAAAAAACTTCGTCTTTTGACCTAAATACCGCGTCAGATTCCTCTTCTATTGCGGCAAACTCGATAGGCTTCTCCAACTCTAATCCCACGCTTTTTTCCGAAGAGCCTTTTGAAAGCTTTCATAAACTCGTGACGGGTTCTGGCAGGCTGAGACCGGGTGACCATTCTGGGCGAATCAGTAAGCTGAGACTTTTTTTCTGGCTACCCTTTTCATGGAGCCGAATCTGGCTGTCGAGCTGATCTACGGCGGCAAAGGCGATTTTGTCGCAATGATTGAGGGTGCCCGCCATGTGATGATCCGCCGAGATTTTATGGATGCAGGCAAAAGCGATTTCTTGCGGCACTTGGTAACTTTGCTGGATCAGGCGTTCGTAAAAATGGGGGTAAAAGGAAAAGACGGCATCGGGTCGTTCATTTTTTAACCACACCTCAAAGGCGGGGTCTTGAATGGAACTCTGGATGAAGAAGGGTGTCACGAAGCGTTTGATCGAGCGTCGTTCTCGGACGATATCCCGAATCCCTGCGCTGAAAAAAACCACATCGTCAAGGGACGCCTTCTTATGTTGAAGAATGCCGATCCGTTGGTAAGAACCGTTGAGGATGCGGTTGAGCACAGACTTGGCGGCGAAGAAGAAGTCATACTGCACCGTTTCAATGGGCAAAGGGTGGGGAGTATAACCGAAAGAGATAGCTGCGATGGAACCGTAGTCGAGAGCCTCCATCCACGGAGAGTGGGGAACGGGACCGATGATGAGCCCTTGCATATTACGGGCAAAGAGGATTTTTTCCACCTGCCCGATGGCGGAGTGATCTTCTAGGTAGATCACATTGAGCGAGTAGCCGAGCTGGGTGCATCTTTGCTGGAGAAACGGGATGTGCGTCTCTTGCCAGAGAGACCAAACAGCACGCGACTCGATCAGGAGAGCCACGGGAATGGACTGAAGGGCGGGTTGTTTCCAACGGTGCGAAGCGAGTATTTGCAGGAGAGGGTGGACCCGATAACCCATTTTTTTGGCGAGTGCCCGCACCTTTTTTCGAGTCGCTTCTGAAATTTTCGGGTGGTTTCTCAATGCGTAGGAAACGGTGGCCTTGCTCAACCCCGCTCGGCGTGCGACATCGGCGAGAGTGACGGTTTGTTTCATGGTGGAAGGCTCAGAGGTTAAAGAAAAGACAGTGGGATTTCAAGGGGTAAGTGAACGAGTTCACCAAACTGCCTCTTGTGAAAGATTTTTGTTGGCATAGCTTGATTCAGTAAAGGAAATAATTTCTATGAAAAAAACATTTCAACTTCCACTTCTGCTTGGTGCATTCTTTCTCGGCACTCATTTCTTGTCTGCTCAAGACGCCGTAGAGGTGGCTCTGAAAAATGCCGATGCACCCAAAGGCGTTTGTGCCATTCTGGGCGGGGATGCCACCACGGCCTTGAAGATGACGGAAAAGAGCGAGTATGTAGTCTTGGCTCAACTCCCTTCTGCGGACGAGGTGGAAAAGTTGAGGAAGACGGCGGACGAAAAGAATTGGCTCAACAAGCGGCTCTATGTGGAAAAAGGCGGTGCCGACAAATCGCTCTCGGCTGAAAACACCGTGGATATGCTCGTGAGCGTGGACGGGAAGGTGTCTGCCGACGAGATTAAACGCGTTCTAGCCCCAATGGGTTGTGCCGTGCTGGGCGGGGCGGTTCCGGCGGGATTGGATGGAGCCAAAAGCGAAGGTTCATTCACCGTCTGGAAAAAGCCCTTTCCCGCCGAGATGGACAACTGGAGTTACTGGTATCACGAAACGGACAACAATACCGTTTCGAAAGATAGCGTGCTGAAATGGCCCTTTCATCTCCAGTGGTTGGGAAAGCCTTACTTTGGGGCACAACCCCGCACGACGATTGTTCATAAAGGGATCGTTTATGGGATTACGGGTATCGGCGGGGCAGCGGCGCACGGCGCGGTGGCCGATATGATCAATAACGCCAGCATGGTGGAGGCGAGGCGCGCTTTCAACGGCGAAATTCTTTGGCAACGAAAAATCCCAGCAGAGTATTATACCTCGCGCTCCGCCTTTTGCGCGACAGACGATGCTTTTTACATGATTGATGATGGCAAGGGTCTCTTGGCACTAGACCCTTACACGGGAAAAGAGCTGGGGCTGATCACACTGGATGGGATGGCTCTCAACTACAAATGGATCGGCATCCGCGACGGGATCCTTTATGTGCTGGCAGGTGAACCTGATCTACCGCCTCCGGCTTCTGGCTACCTCCTAATTTACAAGTATTGTGCCCCGTTGGTAACGACATTCAAAGGGGAGCAGTTTGAAAAAATCTGGGGCTTTGGAAAAGAAATCGGTGCTTATGACCTCAAGTCCAAAAAGACTCTCTGGACCCATAAAAACGAAGGACTGCTTTCATCCCGTTTCATGGCCGTAGCCGATGGAAAAGTCTATGCGGCTGGCGACGAGTGGGGGGCACTGGCTCTGGACGCCAAGAATGGGAAGCCCGTCTGGGAAAATAAAACGCCCGAGCTTTTGCAGTCTATCTCTGCTTACGACAGAGGAGCGATGAGCCATTTTCCCGCACTGAGCAATACCTCCCCAGGCTTGCTGGCAACCAAGGAGTCTCTGGTTTTCAAGACGGTGGAACTCAAAAAAGCGTGCGCCCTGTCCGCAACGGATGGGAAAACGCTTTGGAGCATTGATGCTGGGAAAAATTGGCATCATCCCTTTGCCATGAATGGGCAAGTCTGCGTCCTGGACACGAAGGGTGTCTCTCAAGTGGACATGATGACTGGTGCTAGCGGAGCCTCCCTTTTGAAAGACAATGGCGACGGATGCGGTCCTGTCACAGCCTCGGCAAACGGATATTATCGGCGTCACTCTATCTTTTGGGATGCCGTGCGCAACAAGCCGGTGAATGACCACACCTTTCGCTCGGGGTGCTGGCAAGATGCCATTCCCGCACAAGGGCTTCTTTTCAATACGCCCTATTCCTGTTCGTGCAATTATTCCCTCCAGAGCTATGTCATCCAATGTCCGGCGGGTGATTTCAAATTTGGGCAGTCTGCCACGGAGTCCGAGCGTCTGGAGGCAGGCAAAGCCACTCCGAGCGCATCGAAAGCCGACACCAAGGATTGGCTCACGCATCGTGCGAATAACAAGCGAACGGGGTCTGCCTCGGAGGTGAGCGTGCCAGAAAGTGCTTCGGAACTCTGGTCTTCACAACTCGGTCAAGGGGTGGGCGCCACAGCTTCGATTGCGGTGGGTGGCTCGGTATTCTATGCGGATGACAGGGGACGAGTATTTGCTCTGGACGCCAAGAGCGGCAAAGAAAAATGGCACTACAGCACGGGCGGAAAAATATTTTTCACCCCCACTTTCGCTGGTGGTGCCATTTATGTGGGTTCTTCAGATGGCTTCGCTTATTGCCTCAACAGCGACACGGGGGCACTCGTCTGGCGTTTCCGTGCGTCACCGCAGGAACAACGGATCATGGTCTATGACAATCTCTCGTCCCGCTGGCCAGTCAATACAGGCGTGCTTGTGCAAGACGGCGTGGCCTACTTCGGGGCAGGCATCACCAGCCAGAGCGGCACCCATGTTTACGCCTTGGATGCCAAGACTGGCAAGATCGTCTGGCAAAACAACGAGAGCGGCCATATAGACAAGGAGAATCTGGCTGGCGCGGCGGCTCTGGGGAGCTTCACCATTTCCAAAAATCATCTCTGGCTCAATGGTGGCAACGCCGCTTCCCCCGTTTCCTATCACTTGAAAACGGGCGTCCATGTTGCTCCTGGTCATGTGGCTGTGACCGTCTCCGCCAAATGGCAACATTCGCGCGGCAATGAAATTTCCAATTTTCAAGATGCCCTCATCATTACGGGCGGTTACATGCTCTATTCCGATCAACCCCGCCGGAATGTCAAAGCGGGGTTGGATAATTCGATGAATTTCTTTAACGATCAGGACGGCAAAGTCTCCTATCCGGAACTGATCATGACATCTGGCAGACAGGCGATGCCGATCTGGGATGACAAGCAAATCTTTGTTACGCTTTCTGGTCGCGGTCTTATCGAGTGCTGGGATGCTTCCAAGACCTTGGAGCATATCCGATCCATCACCAACGACTACAAACCTGGTAAAATGTTAAAGGGACAGAAACCCTCGCTGGAGCCTCTGGAAACTGTGAAAAAAATCACCTCCAGCGATTATCCCATGAAACTTTGGGGTTCCCTGCCAGTGACATCTGAAGCAATGGCGATGGGGAGCAATGCCATCGTGGTCGTGAACCAGAAAACAAGTGCGGATGGTAGGGTGATTGATGCGGGGGCGCGCAACAAAGGAAAAGCCAAAGATAAAAAGGAAAAAGGTGGAATGCCCACTGTGAAAGAACTTCCCCAAGGGGAATGGTCTATCACCGCATTTTCCCGTGCTGATGGAAAGCAGCTTTGGGACTCGAAGCTTCCGTCCGAACCCATTGATGGCGGGCTTTGTCTGGATCGCAACGGCAACGCCATCGTTTCGTTCTTGGATGGAACCGTAAAGTGCTTCGGAAAACCTTAAACAAACACAATGATGACTATTGATTTTTATATTAACCTCTCTTTTGTCGTCGCGAGCATCGTGATGATCGTGAGCACTACCATTCAATAGTTGAATTTAACGGCTGTTTTTTTGTTAGCGTTTTTCTGAATATCGTCAACAAAATATTTTTCTAAAGCAAATTTTAGCGGCGGGATTGGATGTTCAATTCTTGAAAAATGTTGTTCTGCCCAAAACGCGGCGGTGGCCGTCCAGCGCAGAGCCATGTAAGGCTCCTAGCAAAAACAACTTGATACAAAAGTAAAACGGTGTTAGGTTGTCAGCTATGCTGGCACATCGAGAAAGCCGAATGAAAG
>JAIFLJ010000062.1 GCA_020049135.1 bacterium
AGGAAAACTTCAAAAAAAGGACTCCTTCGCTTTTCAGAAAATGTTTTTTTTTCGAGGATGTGTTCTCAATTGATCCTCAAAAACTCCCTCCATTTGACCTTCTATGTGCTGGATTTCCATGTCAGCCTTTTTCGCAGGCGGGATTCAAAAAGGGATTTGCCGACAAAGGACGCGGAGACATTTTCTTTGAAATATGCAGAATTGCCAGCGAACTGAAGACTCCCATTCTGCTGTTGGAAAATGTTGCTCACTTGGTCAAACACGACAACGGAAAGACCTTTGCGCTGATGTTGAAAAAACTGAGCGATCTTGGATATGCAACATACCATCGGGTTATCAGGGCTTCGGAACATGGACTTCCTCAACACAGACCCAGAGTTTTCATCGTCTGTTTTCTTCAAAGTAGACTAAAACGAAAAGCTCCTCCATTTCAGTTCCCCGAGCCATCCGCTTCAAAAATCACAATGAGCGACATCTGGGGAGGCTGTTGCGACAGGGATATTGGTTTCACTTTAAGATGTGGAGGCCGTCGGTCGGGTATCAACAATCGATGGAATTGGGACGCCTACTGCGTCAACGGGGAGGTTAGATATCTTTCGCCATTGGAAGGGAAAAGAATGATGGGATTTCCTGATCGTTTCAAAATGAGCATAAATGAAAAGAATGCCATGCGACTTCTCGGCAATTCAGTGGCCGTTCCTGTTGTCCGAGCCGTTACTGCCAGTATCATAAGTTTTGCCAATCAATGGATGAAAAAGCGTGGCTGACACATTTAGTGTATGTGTCCCAAACATTGTTGAAACTCAATCAGGGATATAGAGCCATTTGGAATGTGTTAAAAAAAACAGAATTACTTCGAGCTTTCTGTGAAACAGTAGTCCAAGGCAAAGGGTTCGCTATTCCGACACTAACCGCCCTCAGTAGTTTTTGCACATAGGAGGCAGAAGGCAGATGCCAATTTAGTGTGTTGGTTATATCAGTGGTTTGATCAATCGGCGCAAATAAATTTAACCCAGGAGTCGGAGTTCCTCTCCTAAGAATTTTCTTGTGGAGCTTTTGAATCGCGTTGGGTGTCATAAGATAATTCCATATACATATGACTTGGCCTTGATAGTTGAACAGTATATCTATGTGCATTGCTGCGTTGATATGACAAGTCACAGTTCTTGCAGCCCCTGGGAATAGTTTGTTGAGTTCTTGGCATAAAAAATCCTCTCTCAGAAAAGACGGCAGATTTCGCAAGGCTCTCCCGCAATTTAGCTGACTATTATTTCCATAAATCAGGCATTCATTGTAAAAATCAATCACATACTCTGCAGGAGTCCAATCATTTGGCCATTGAGCTTTTACATTGTCGAAGCTTTGCTGTGTTAATGGCCCATTGGTATCTGGATCTTTCCAGCCTTGGGATATAGTTCCGTCGACTGCCCCGCCACATACACCAGCGTAGTCATTAATACGGCGCAATTTTGTCAGCAGCGCATGAACAGCTACTGCACGGTTGGCGCCATTTCTTGCTGCTGCCATTTGGCCATTCCACGTTTGTATTCCCCACCCAGATATGTTCGGCATGACTGGATTTAATCGCCGCGCCGCAATAAATCAAATAAAAAAATATGACTCGAAACGGTTTGCCTTATCAAAAAAGCAATTCTTCCTGCCGTTGAGAAATTTGGTCTTCCCCAAAAAGCGACGGCTTGTCAAGAGCACGACTAATTTGCTTCCCAACGGCTTGAATAACGGGCACCGCCACCGAATTCGCGAACTGCTTGTATGCTTGGGCATTTGAACAAACAATTCTGAACTCATCAGGATACCCCTGCAACCGAGCCCATTCCCTGGGGGTCATTCGACGAATCCCTTCTCTGTTGACTTCTCCGACGATTTTTGTAACTGGAGTAAAATCCTTCAATGAGTGATCAATGACCAGATTTCTTTCCTTTCCCATGCCGCCGATGACAATCGTGTTGGCAACCTGATCGTGGCGAATAATTTCATAGCCGAATCCGTTTCCCTTGTTTTCGTGTCTGGCCCGATGTGCCTTTAACGCCGCAAGATATTGAGTCGAAACATAAAACTTTGAAGAAACTGGCCCCTTTTCGAGAATGTCGCCGACTTTTTTCTCGCGCGGTATTGGCGCGGGCCACTTAAAGCCGCAAACGTTCGTTTTTTTGTGAAATCCCACGATAAAAATTCTTTCCCTCTTTTGAGGGACCCCGAAATCTTCTGCCCTGATAATTTTTGGCGTGGGCACATAATAATCCATGTCCCTCAGCGTTTTAAGAATCACGGAGAGGGTTTTACCCCCTTTATGATTGGACAACCCCTTGACGTTTTCTAATAAAAATGCCTTGGGTCGTTTTTCGGCCAGTATCCGCGCAATATCAAAAAACAAAGTTCCCCGAGTGTCTTCAAATCCCTGTCTGAATCCCGCTATTGAAAAAGCCTGACAAGGAAACCCTCCGCAAAGAATATCATGATTGGGAACATCTTTTTCTTGGATTTTCGTTATATCCCCCAAGGGAACTTCGCCGAAATTGGCATGATAGGTTACTTGGGCGTATTTATCCCATTCGCTGGTAAAAGCGCATTTCCCCCCTAAACTCTGCAAAGCCAGCCTGAATCCCCCTATTCCTGCAAATAAATCTATAAAAGTAAATTTAGGATTAATAGGTGCAGGAAATAGAATTGCTGCTTCGTTTTGTTTTCCGTTTTTTTCTTTAATAGCGTTTTCCATGATTCGTCGAACATTCATTTTAACGGCGGCAAATTGGTCTTATTCTGCCTCCCCCAATCCACCTCACCCGCCACGGCCCGCAGGTCATGCTCGTTGACCGGGTCGCGTCCGCGCTCGACACGGGGCAGAAACAGGAGCTTCTCCTGAATCTCTGGCGACAGGTTGTTGAGGTTCATAATCTGAGTAATTCTTGCGCGGGACACGCCCCCAAGTCGAGCAAGTTCTGCCATGCTTTGCACCTTCTTTTCATCGAGCATCTGCTGAAAATGAATGGCGAGCGCCATCAGCTTTGAAATGCGCGGGACGCGACCGGGAAGCTGGACGGGTTCTGGAGGCGCGTCGCACTCGACCATCAACCTTCGCCCGCTCTTGCCGCGCGCGAAATGAACAGGACACTCGAGCGTCAGGCTCATGCTGCCTCCTTGCTCTGCGCCCCTGCAAGGGTTTTGATGCCTGCCGGGTGGAAGGTAATACGCACCGTGTCCCCATCGTAGCCGACCCGCTGAACGAGCAGGCGAATCAGCCGTTCCTGTTCTTTCGCGCTCAAAGCGTCCCACACCGGCATGAACGACCGCATGGCCGTCAGAAAATCTGTTTCTGAAATTGCCCCCTGCCGGACGCCATCGAGTTCCGCCAGAATTTCCGTCTGCCGCCGTTCAGCTTTCAATTGTTTATCCTGCAGGTCTGCCAGTTCCCTGCCGTTTTCAGGACGCAGAGCGGTTTTCTGGATTTCTGCGGCGAGCGAGGCCAATTCTTTCTCCACGATTTTGAGTTCTTGGTTGAGCGCCTTTTGTCTGCGGGGAACCATCGCTTGGGCTTCCTTCAAAGTTGCGGCCATGAGTTCAGGATCGGTGCCGATGGCTTTGATTTGATCCACGACAAACCGCTCGATTTCCGGCGCGGGCAGACCGCTGCCCCGGCACACATCGGCTCCCTGCTTCTGGGCGCGGGAACAGAAATAATACCGGTAACGCTTCGCACCCTTGGAACTGCAGGAGTGAACCATCGGGGCATCGCACTTTTCGCAAACCAAAAGCCCTCGCAGAAGGGGGGAAAATGCCGACGGCTGCGAACCCCCGTTTCGGCGGGTCATGAGCTTTTGCGCTCGATCAAAAATCGCCCGCTCGACGATTGGCGGATGATCCGCCTTGTAAACCGTCCCGTCAAAATGGACTTCGCCGACATAAGCGGCATTGCGGAGCAGGCCGCAAATATTGGCCTTCGTCCACGGGCCACCGCCGGACATGCCGCCGTTGCGGTTTTTCCAAATCTTGCGCCCCCAACCTCTGGAGCGAAGTTCACGGATCGTTTCAATCGGGGATTCCGTTTCAAGGAACAGGTCAAAAATTAATCGAACCTTTTCGGCTTCGGTTTCGTTGACGGTCAGTCGCCGGAGTTTATCGTCCAAATCATAGCCAAGAATGGGCGATCCACCGACCCACTTTCCCTTGCGCCGGGCGGCCCGCATTTTGTCGCGGGTTCGCTCCGCGATGATTTCCCTCTCGAATTGAGCGAACGACAGGAGGATGTTCAGCGTGAGCCGCCCCATGCTGTGCGTCGTGTTGAACTGCTGGGTCACGGACACGAACGAGACATTGCAGCGATCAAACTGCTCCATGAGCCGCGCAAAATCCATCAGCGAACGCGAAAGGCGGTCGACCTTGTAAACCACGATGCAGTCGATTCTCCCGGCGTTGATGTCCTCCATGAGTTTTTTGAGCGCGGGTCGTTCTATCGTTCCGCCAGAATAGCCGCCGTCATCGTATCGGGTCGGGATGCAAACCCAGCCCTCGGCCGCCTGACTCTTGATGAACGCCTCGCCCGCTTCGCGCTGGGCGTCCAGCGAGTTGAACTCCTGATTGAGTCCCTCCTCGGTGCTCTTGCGAGTGTAAATCGCGCAGCGGATTTTCTTGGGGGGCGGCTTCGTCATTGCGCCACTCCGAAAAAGAGTTTCCCGTTCCATCGGGTGCCCGTGATGTGGTTGGCGATGGCCGACAGGGATTGAAAGATCGTTCCCTCAAATTCATATCCGTCCTCGCGCACCATGACCTCCAAGCGGCGGCCTCTGTAAACCTTTACCAAAAGGGTGCCGACGGGGATGGTGGGTGCTTTGGGGCGGAATGGGGCGTGAATCGTCCGTTCCGGCGTTTCAGGCGGGCTGGCGGGCATCCGCTGGCGCAGGTCAGATTCGTTCACGAGTTCTGCGGCACGGCGCAACGCACGCTCGGAGAGTCCGCCCATCGCGTTGGCTTGGATTCGCCACGCGATTCGCTTGAAAAGGAAATCCTTGTGGCGGGAATTGGTGCGTTCGCCGTAGACCTCTCCGTATTTGGATTGGAGCTGGTTCACGCTCATGTTTTTGAGTTGTCCGATCTCTTTTTTCAATGCTGCTGTCATGTTATCGCCTCCGTTAACCTGTTACGCCCATGACTCCTCTGAAGGCCGATTTTATCAAGGTAATTGAGATCATGTCGGGGCGGATTTATTTCTCCTGCGCAGAGGGAATTGACTTGAGCTTCTGCGGGCGCGAGCCTTCCGATTTGCCTCTGGAGCCGGGCGTAGCCACGGGCCAAAATGGAGGCGATCTCGGAGAAGCGTTCTTCCGGTGAGGTGCCGTCAGAGACGCGATTCAACGAAGATTTTGTTTTTGGAAACGGTTTCATACAGAAAACCTCGGGGAGACCAAAAAATAAAAACCGCCTTTATTTTTCAGCGCAGTAATCATTGTAAGTGTTATCAGACCAACAACTAAAATACAATTTACATCGTATGGCTTCATGCCCTCATATGCGAAATTGGAAGAGGAAATTTAAAAAGAATTTGACAATAAGCCGTTGTTAGCTATATTGGTTGAAAGCTGATAACACAATACAAGAACAAATCAATATCAAGATACAATGAAGAAGACATTGGGGCAAACGGTAAGGGAACTGCGTCAGGGGCTCGGTATATCTCTGAGGCAACTCGGTGAAGGACTGATGAAACTAGGACATAGCGAAGTGGTGTCTGCGGCATTCTTGTCGGATCTGGAAAACGGGCGTCGCTTTCCATCCGATAAAATGCTGGAACTGCTGGCCAGAGCCTTACGTGTGCCCCCGGAGGAATTAAAACAGTGCGACCAACGACCGACGAAAGATGTCCAGGAATTGGTTGAAATGAATGTCCAATACGGATTTTCGTTTCGTCGGATCGCCCAGCTGACAAAAGAGAACAACATCTCTCCGGAGGAACTGGTCAGGAGGGTAGAAAATGGAGGAAATGAATGAACGGCGAACGAAACTTTAAAGCGAAATATGTTAGTGATGAAACGATAGAAAATTCAGCGGCTCACCTGCTGGTGGAACTAGGTCTTTTTCCGCAGAAACCTGGCACGATCAATGTCGAGGTCATATGCGACAAGAAGTGGTTTGCGCCAGAAGAATACATCCCGTTGGAAGACGGCATCATGGGTCGAGCCTTGTTTTCGGTGATGGGCATCCAACAAATTGAAATTAACGCCACGCTCTGCGACGACAGGACAGAAACGGGCAGACGCAGGATACGGTCGACCCTCGCCCACGAGATAGGACACGCCATTCTCCACGAACAACAGTGGATTGGCTACTTGCAGGAGGCCACTGCACCGCAGTTGTTTTCAGAGGTAAAACCGGTGAAAAATGGGTTTGAATGCCGGGAACAGGATATTCTTGGACAGCAGCCCTCGGACTACGCAGAAGTGCAGGCGAACAAGTTTATGGCCGCGCTACTGCTACCCAAAAAGCTGGTCTTGGAACTTGTCGGGGACGACATCCGCGATTTTGACGCGTTTGGTTCCGCCAGCAAAGCCTCGTGGCAGGAAGAAATGATTCGGTCGGTGGCGCAGACATTTGATGTCAGCTGGAAAATGGCAGAAATCCGTTTAAAAAAGGTGATGCCGACCGAACACTGGGAGCTCGCTCTAAAATGAGCTCCTTTTTTTTGCACATGCAGTCAGCCGTTTTGGCGAACTGGAGCGAATTAAAAATCGGTTTTGGCCTGCCCAGCATAGGGTTGATGGGGCGAATCGATCCGCGTCAAAACCCAAAATCAGACCGAGTAGTTACCAGCAACGAACCGCCTCATTAAGGGGCGGATCAAAAAACAGGAGTTTTATGAAACTTGAAAAAAACAAAGTAGACGAGTGGCTTTACGAGACAACGAGCAAGATGCCGTTCGGCCAAATCGTGGATCTGCATGTTGAAGACGGGGCCGTTGTCAACCCGCAGAAGTCGCGGTTGATCAAAAAATGGAAACCGTCCGAGTCGGCGGACAAAGCCAACGAGGAAAAGCGGCAAGCGGAGATCCGCAAATTTGCCGAAAAAATAACAACTCTGTCTGGGGCAAATAAGGTGAACCTCAAGGTGGCGCACGGCATACCTCTGGACATGGATCATGAGGAAATTCTGCGCTGATGATCCAAAAGTAAAAAACAGCAGATAACAATAAACCGACTGACCGCAAAGCGGAGGTCGCTGCAGGTATCGCAAATGCGATACCAAAGGCGATTCTCCGCTTTTTTTATCTGGCGAAAAGCCTGCGGTCGGTCCGGCAGTGACTAACGGTTTGTGGGGGTCGGGGAAAGAACCCCGTGGAGAAGAAGAACCGTTATGATGGAATACCGGAAGCAATTGAAAAAATCGTAAGGGCTGAAGCCAAGAAATTGTCGCGATACTTCCCTGATGAATTGGATGACCTCGAACAAGAGCTGATGCTCTCTGTGTTGGACTGCGTCCGGTGGGAATGCCAACCCAAGTCGCATGTGCGGCAGAAAGTTAAAAATAAAGGAGCCGACATCCTCAAATATATGCGGGCTCAGTGCCGCGACTACCGGAGGACTGAAGGGCTGATAGACGGGGCAGCGTCGGATGAAAATGCGGAAGGAGAACCGTATCACGCCTTCATTGACTTGGAGACGGCGATGGAGGAAGTGATGGGTTGTCCGGCTCCGTGGCACAAGCGCAAGGAGCGGGATTTGGACATGGCGCTTTTGATGGAAGCAATGCCGCCCAAGCTCCGCGAACTGGCAGACGCAATCGAAAGATACTCGTCGTTGTCCGAGGTTGTCCGGGAAATGAAAACGACCCGGCATCAGGTGACGCTACTGCTTGAGGAAATGAAGCCGTATTTGAAAAAAATGCTGGAAAGATAAAAAAGTTCAAAAAAACGGGCACCCGTTTTCGCAAGGGGTAGGTAGAATGAAAGGCCTTCTACCATACCAACGAGCGCATGCGGAACGGGTGTTCCGTGCTTTAAGGCGGCTCGGGATTGCTCTGGACGCGAGCGATCCCGGGATCGGAAAAACATGGGTCGCCTGTTGGTGCGCCCGCGAGGGCGGGTGGAAGCTGGTTGTCGTCGCACCGAAACCGACGCTACCGGCTTGGAAAAAAGTCGCGGCGACGTTCGGCATCCAAATCATCCTGATCACAAATTACGAAGCCCTCAAGACTGGGAAAACGGGGCTGGGCTATTTTTCTAGCGGGCGGTTTGTCTGGAATTTGCCGCCGGGAACTTTGCTCGTCATCGACGAAGCACAGAGGTGCAAAGCCCGCAACAGCCAGAACGCGCAACTTCTCATTGCGGCCAAGTGCCAGCGGATTTTGACTCTGCTACTGTCCGCCACCGCCGCATCAAACCCGCTTGAAATGCGAGCCATCGGCTTTGCGCTCGGCCTGCATAACCTCACCAACTACTGGGCGTGGGCTAGAGCGCACGGTGTCTCCAAAGGTCGTTTCGGCATGGAATTTCAGGGCGGCCCGACGGAGTTGAGCCGCGTCCACCGGAAAATCTTTGACGAAATTCAGGCCGGTGCCCGTCTGCGGATTAAGGATATCCCCAATTTTCCAGAGACCACGATTGTTGCCGAGCCGATTGAAACGGGGCGCACCCGCCAGATCCAAAAAATCTACGACCAGATGAAAAAAGAGCTCAACCAAGCTCTGGCGCAAGAAGACCACGGGGCACTTGATGATTTGGCGACACGCATGGAGGCCGACCGTCCGTGTCACCTGACCATCCTTCTTCGCGCCCGACAACAGATAGAGTTTCAGAAAGCAGAATCCATCGTCACGCTCGCCAAGGACGGGGCAGAGGAAGGGCAATCGGTCGCCGTATTCGTCAATTTCGATGAAACCCTGGATCTGATAGCCGAAAAGCTCGGGTGCGACTGCGTTGTTCGCGGCGGGCAGACGGATGAAGCCCGCGCAGATGCCATTGCGCGATTTCAGTCGAACCAATCGCCTTTCATCGTCGCCAACCTCAAAGCTGGCGGGGTTGGAATATCTCTCCACGACCCCACAGGAAAGCGTCCCCGCCTCGCGATTATTTCGCCGACCTATTCGGCGCAGGATTTAAGGCAGGCACTCGGTCGTGTTCACAGGGCTGGGGGTGCCCATTCCGTCCAAAAAATCGTCTTTGCCGCAGGCACCTGCGAAGAGGAAGCCTGCGCAGCCGTCAATCGGAAGCTCGAGCACATCGACGCCCTCAACGACGGCGACCTTCAACCCCAACAAGGAGAAAAACCATGAAAGAAATACAACCCGCGCACGCGAAACATTCGCCCAGCGCACTGAAATACAAAGAAACCTGCCCCGGCTTTGAACCGCGGAAAGAGGAAAGCGTGTTTAGCGAAGAAGGCCGCCGCCTGCACGAGGCCGTCGAAAAAGGGAATCTGGACGGGCTGACCGACGAGCAGAAACAAATCGTCAACATGTGCCGCGAGTATGTGGACTCGTTGGAATCAGAAGTTTATGGGACGGGCGAACATCATCTGGTGGTATGGCGCGAGGAAAAATTATTCATCGCCTCCGGGCTCACCTTTGGGACGCTTGACTACGCGCTTTTCAACAACCGTCTCGGGCTCGCTGACTTGGTGGATTTCAAGTTCGGGCGCAACAGCGTGCCCGATGCCGAGGATAACCCGCAAATCCAAGCCTATGTTTTAGGAATTTTTGAAGCATCGCCAGGCACCATGTCGGTTGCGGCACACATCCTCTTGCCGCGCCGTGACGAGGTCTCACGACACTCCTATTCGCGCTCGGACATGGGGCGGCTGCGGCTCCGCATTTCAACCATCATCGCCCGGTGCGAGGAAGCGTCTCCGCAGGTATGCCCGACCGAATCCTGCCTCTACTGCGCCCGGCAGGGCGTATGCGGCGCGCTGCACAGTCACGCGCTCCAAATCGCCAACGGATACGACGAGGAATTAAAACTTCCCGAGGAGTTTCACCCCTCCCGGATCATCGACCCGGCCACCATGTCCCGCGCGCTGAATGTGTCGCGGGTGATGGAAAAATGGTGCGACTCGGTGAAGCACCACGCTTTGCAGATGCGCCTCGGCGGGCAAGAAATCCCCGGTTACGAGATGCGGTCCCGGGCGGGAACCCGGCGCATCGCCGACCCGATGGCGGCGTGGCTCGCGGTTCGGGAAAAGCTCTCCTCGGAGCAGTTCATCGCCTGTTGCGATGTCTCACTTTCCAAGCTGGAAGAAACCTTTGCCCAAGCTGCGCCCCGAGGGGGCAAGGCGAAGGCGAAACAGGAGCTATGCGAGGCCCTGGCCGATCTCGGCGTTGTCGAGACGGGAAAAGAATCCATCTACCTCGCCAAAACCAAAAAATAGGAGAATAAAAATGAAAACATCGTTTAAGAAAAACGCGCCTGCCACGGCGCATGCGGAAGCCGAAGTTGAACCGTTCAAGGAAAACCCGGGCGTGGATCTTGCTCCCCCCACGGACGCGGAGGGAAGAGGGGCGTTGGGTTTTCCCGCCAAAGCGGTTGACGGCGAGTTTTTGACGGATGACTTCATCATCCCCAAGCTAAACCTCGTCCAAGCCGTCGGGCCGCTATCAGAAAAGTTCGAGCCGGGAAGCATCGTCTACAATAAGGAGCTGGTTCTCAGCGGCGGCGCAACTCCGATTTCTCTGACGGTGCTGCGGATCAAGAAGCAGTATGCCGAGAACACCGAATACGGCGGCGAGGAAATGCCGCGCGTATTCGATACGGTTGAGGAAGTGCGCTCTGCGGGCGGCTGGATCGACTGGAGAGACAACCAGAGGCCGCCTTTTTCGCCCGTCCTGCACGCCTTGGTTTTGATTAAAGCCACCGAAGCAGAAAACGCCCTGTTCCCCTACGAGTTTGAGGGAACCGCCTATGGGATGGCGCTTTGGTCTCTGCGCTCCACGGCTTTCACCCGTGCGGGGAAGACGCTGATCACGGCGAGCAAGTTCGCGCTCAAGGACGGCCTGCACACGGGAAGCTGGTCTCTCATGTCCCGCCGCGAAAAGTTAGGCATGAACTTCGTCCATGTGCCAGTCCTGCGACACGAGGCAAAAAACTCACCGAGTTTTGCGGGGTTCGCCGCGTCGCTGGCGGGTTGATGCCCGGTAAGTCGCCGGGGTCGTCCCACCCGACCCCAGCGATTTATTTAAAAATGCACCACCCGTTTTCGCATATGCGAGGCAGAATGAATACGACGACACAAACGCGCTACGCCCGCCTGCTGGCACAGCTTGTCGGCTCGGCGTGGCGAAGCCTGGTCAAGTGGCGAGTCCGCTTTGCCCTGTTCAAACTTTTGCCCGGAGTCACATCCTCGGCTCGCAGCGATCTCCTTCTCTTGTCCGCAAAAGGGGCGATGCTTGCGCAATCCACCCTTGAGAACGCCAAGAGCCTGAAAGAAGCCGTTGCCCTCAAGCAGTGGGCTGTGGCCGCCTTACATTTTCAGTTGCTGCGAAAGCAACTTGCCTTGGAAGAAAAGATCAGCGCATCCGTCCGTTTGCTGCTGGAGGATTCAAAGAAAGGAGGTCGCCATGGCCGTCGCCGTTGATTTTGAAACCTTTTATTCTTCCGACTACTCGGTTTCCGACATGGGAATCTGGCGGTATGTGACCGACACGCGATTCGACGCCTACTTGGTAGCCGTTTTCGGAGAAGGCATCGAGTTTGTCGGGCACCCGAAGGATTTTGACTGGCGCAGATTGCACGGGAAGGAGCTGGTCAGCCACAACGCATCCTTTGACGCTTTTATTTTTGTTCACCTGACCCGTATCGGAGTGATCCCGCCCGATGTCGGATTCCGGCACTGGCACTGCACCGCCAACCTTTCCTGTTACTTGGGCGCGCCGCGCGCTCTCGCTCACGCCGCCGCGCAATTGCTCGGCATGGATGTGTCCAAGGATTTACGAAAATGGATGAGGGGCAAACAATGGGCCGATGCCGTGGCCGAAGGGCGCGAATCCGAATTGCGTCAATACGCCCTGCGCGATGCCCGAGCCTGCCACGATATTTGGGAAAGAAACCACGCCCGCTGGCCTCTCCACGAGAGGGAACTGGCACGGCTCACGATGGTCTTTGGGTGGAAGGGTGTCCGTATCGATACCAAGCGTGTCGAAGAGGGTATTGTCGCTCTCAATCGCGTCATGTTTGAAGCGGTCGCGCAAATTCCGTGGGCGGGCGGCGACGATGTCGCGATCCTCTCCCCAAAACTTCTGGGCGAAGAATGCCGCAAAGCAGGCATCGAGCCGCCGTCCTCTCTCGCCGAAGATTCCCCAGAATGCGAGGAGTGGGAAAACCGTCACGGATCCCAGTATCCGTGGGTGAGCGCCATGAGAACCTACCGCAAGGCAAACGCACTTCTCGAAAAACTAAAAACCATGCGTTCCCGCACACGCCCGACGGATCGTTGCATGGGCTACGAACTCAAATATTTCGGCTCGCACACGGGACGATGGAGCGGCAGTAGCGGCTTCAACATCCAAAATCTGCCGAGGGAAGAAATGTTCGGTGTCGATCTTCGCGCCTGCATCGTCCCGCGTCCAGGTTGCAAGTTTGTCATCTGCGACCTTTCCCAGATCGAGCCACGGATTTTGGCGTGGCTCTGCGACGACGCTACTTTGCTCGATCAAATTTCTGCGGGCATCCCCCTCTACGAAGCGCACGCCCGAAACACCATGGGATGGAAAGGCGGCAACCTTAAAAAGGAAAATCCTGGCCTCTATGCTCTGGCCAAGGCTCGGGTGCTCGGATTGGGCTACGGCTGTGGGCCAGACAAATTTGTCGTCGTCGCCAAAAACATGGGCGGGATCGATCTCTCCCTGCAGGAGGCCAAAGCGACCGTCACCGCCTTCCGCCAGTCCAACAGGAAAATTGTCGCGCTCTGGAACCGGCTCGATGCCGATTTCAAACGGTCAAATGGAAGCACCTTTGAAATCGAACTGCCCTCGGGGCGCGCGCTTTCCTATTTCAATGTTTCTTCTACGGGCGGCTGGACAGCGCAGACCGAGCGCGGCGGTCGCCGTGTCCGCATTTACGGAGGGAAACTTACCGAAAACCTCGTCCAAGCCGTCGCCCGCGATGTGTTTGCCGAAGGCCTTCTGCGGTTGGCCGACGCGGGGATTGATGTCGCTTTTCACATCCACGACGAAGCGGTGTGCGAGGTGCCCGTTGACACCGACCCTAGTGAAATCGGGCGGATACTTACAATTAACCCCGACTGGTTGCCCGGCTGTCCGCTGGCGGCAGAATCCGTCGAATCAGGAGTCTATAAAAAATGAGCTTTTTAACCGAATCGAATTCCGCCCCCTTGTTTTGTCTGGAAAACCTCACCTCAAGCCAGGTCTTCCAATCCAAGCCTTGGGACTATCGCAACGGCACCAGGCCCTGCGGCATCGACAAGGAGGCGTTTAGGCAGTGGTGCGCCAACCCCGCCACCAAGCACCTTTTTTATTCTGGGTTTGAAGGGGCCAACGCCGCCATGCGCGTTTCGGAAAATAACCCGCCCGTTTTTATGCATGCGCTGGTGGCCGATTACGATGCCGTGGTTCGACCGGGCGAGCGGGACGCGTTCCTGAGCAGGATTTCGCCCGACTTCCCTCCCAACTACATCTGCGAAACTTTTTCCAAAGGAGTCCGTCTGGTCTGGCTCTTTCGTCGCCCGATCCCGGTTTTTTCAAAAAAGGTGACTGAGTCATTTTTGGCCAAACTCAAAAAAGAGCTTTGCTTGAAAAAACTCTTTCCCGGCTTGGACGAAGAAGCCCTCTTTAGAACAGGGCAATATTTTCAATGCGGCCACGACTGGACTCTCCTGCATCCAACTCCGCTTTCGGAGGATATTCTCCACGCATGGCTTTTGGCGGTTTCAAGCAAAGCTGACTGGACGGTTTACGGCGATGCCATCCCGATCTCCAAAATTGCTGAGGAAGTCGAAAGGAGATTCCCCGGACGCTGGCGCGGCCCTTTTGAGGAAGGAGCGCGCGGTGTCCGGTTCTGGGATGATGCCGCCAGCAACCCCACGTCCGCCATCGTCCGTTCCAGCGGAATGCAATGTTTCACGGGACCAAAACCCTTCGTGACATGGTCTGAAATTCTAGGCCGCCGTTTTGTCGAGGACTACCGCGCCAACACCACGGGTGCCGCCATCGCCAGGGTGTGGTTTGACGGGCGCGATTACTGGCGTGAGGTGGACGGCGTGTGGCGGCTTTTCAAAAAGCCGGACCTCGGCCTTTTCCTGCGCGTGGCGCACGGCATTTCCGATGAGCGCAGGCGCGGCGACAACGCTTCTCCCCTAGACAGGGTGCTCAACCAAATCCATCAGGCCAAGGCCATCGATGGCGCGGCTCCCTTTGTTTATATCAAAGAACAGGTCGTGCAATGCAACGGCAAGCACTATCTCAATATCGCCCGATCCCGCCTTTTACCCCCCGCAGAGGAACCGCAGGCGTGGGGCCAAAACTTCCCGTGGCTCGCACAGTTTTTGGACGGGTTCTTTGACCCGCCCGAACAGCTCGATTTCATGCTTTCATGGCTCGCCTACGCTTACCAGCAGGCGTATCGGGGCAAACCGCGCAACGGGCAGGTCAGTTTCGTCGCGGGCGATGTGGATCAGGGCAAAACCTTTTTCTCAAACGGCGTTTGCGGCGGCCTGTTCGGGGGGCACATGGACGCGAGCGATTACCTGCTCGGGGAGTCGCGTTTTAACAAGGAGCTTTTTGAAGTCGGGCTCTGGTGCGTGGACGACACGGTTCCCTCCAGCGACCCGAAAAAGCAGCAGCTTTACAGCGCGATGCTCAAAAAAATCCCCGCCAATTACAGCTTCCAATACCACCCCAAATTCCGCGACCAGCTCATGCTCCCATGGTCCGGACGGGTGATCGTCACCTGCAACGCCGACCCCGAGTCCATACGCATCCTGCCCGATACGGATATGTCGCTCCTAGATAAAATCAACCTGTTCAAAATACGGACTGCCCGAAGGAATTTTTCAGGCGCCGCCGATGCCCTAAAAAATGAACTGCCGTTCTTTGCGCGGTTTCTGCTCGATTACCAAATACCCGAACATTGCAGGGGCGACAACCGCTTCGGGGTGAAATGCTATCACCAAGATGATTTGATTGAGGAGGCGCGCCAGTCCAGCCGCACGGCGGGGTTTGCCGAGCTTATCGAGGTGTTCCGACGATCCTATTTCAGCAACAGTGGGCAGGGTAATGACTGGCAGGGTAACGCTACGGAATTAAAACAGGCTATGCTTACCGACGACGCAATTCGCCCGTTGGTGGAGTCATACACCGTGGATGCCTTAGGCCGTCTGTTGGGGAAACTTGAATCGCAGCAATATCCGGGGCTGAGCCGATTACCGAGAAATGGGTTGTCGAGGCTTTGGTGCTTGGAAAAAACGCCGACACCAGCGCACGGCACCGCCGATTGTCCATTTTAAAAATTTACCTTGGAGGGAAAACTATGAACAAAATCAAAACAAGGATTCCTATAAATGCAGCTCGGGCTGTGTTTGTCGATGGAGATAGCTGTCCTTTTTTAGAACCTGTCCTGGCTCTCGCTTCTTACGAGGATGGATCAGGAGAGCATTGGATTGCCCCAATCATTTTAGAAAACGGCCGCCCCACGCTTTTGATCGAGTCAGAGCACCCCGAATTTGTGGGGATACTGTTGCCAGATGAACAGCTATTACCAGATTGGGAATCAAGAATTGAAGCCACGCGGAGGATTGTGAAAGCAAAAACAAGGCAAATGACACTTAGAAGTGTCACTTGAAAGGGAAGTGTCATTGAAGGAACATGCTTTAATAAAGGTGGTTATGAAGATTTTGTGTCACATGACAGATGTTTTTGAAAAAACAGATTATTTATACAATAATTGTTTTTATTTTCTAAAACACTATACTCTCAAATATAGTGTCATAAGTGTCATAGTGTCATTTGTCATAGGTAAAATCGGTGTGACACTTGCTGTGACACTTCCGATTTCGCTTCTGAAGTGTCACGACATATCTTTGCATCAAATCCGTGAGGTTCGCCATGTCTGATGACTATTCCGTCAAACAATCCGTCATGGATCAGCAATACCGGGACGTTTTCGAGTCTCCCGAGGTCAAGAAGTGGATTGCCGACCTATCGCCCGAGGAACGCAAACGCATGGAGAAAGAGGGGCTTCTCAAGCCCATGCTTCCGTCGAAAGGTTCCGGAAAAGGCGAGCAGGACTGGGCTGATTCCCCGCTGGCTTCGGAGGAAAACCATCCTATCGACCAGATTGAGCCGAAAGAAATTAGTATGCAACCGGCATCCGGCGAGGAAGTTCAGGATGTTCTTCGCCGCCTGATCGCGGAAATGCTTACGCAAAAGAATACCCGGCTGACGCTGGAATGTTTGGCCGCTGCTTGCGGTCTGAATGTCCTGCAGGGCGAAAGCCTGTCTGAAATTGCCAAACGGCACGGATTGAGCCGGGCGGCCGTATCCAAGCGATGCGTTGACATCACTACCAAGTTGAACCTCGTGCCGTCCCGCTCGATGAAAGCGGGTTCGGCCCGAGAAAAATATAGCAGGACGCAAAAACAAATCAGGAGAAGGCATGAACGAGTTGAGCATCAGCGGCAATAAGTTTTCGATCACCGAACAAGGGATCGAGTTCACGGGCGAACTGAGCCGAAAAGAGTGGGATGACTTGGGCGTGAAACTCGCCCGTGTCGGCAAAAGCATCGGCTTCATGATCGGCGACTGGATCAACCACGGGGAGAAGAATTGGGGCGACCTGTATCGGGACGCGATGGAGTTGACGGGGCTGGATTATTACACGCTGGCGCACTACGCTTACACAGCCAAAAGGGTTCAATTTTGTTTACGTCAACAAAATTTGGATTTCTCGCATCATGCGGTCGTCGCTAAAATCAAAACTCCCGAGGAGCAGAAGAAGTGGCTCGACCTCGCCGTGGAACACAACATGAGCGTGAGACGCCTCCGCAAGTCTCTGAACTTCGGGCGTGTCGCCACCCTCGAAGAATTAGAAGAAGACCCTGCTGACAAAAGCCAAATGACCTACATGGCTTTCATTCTTCGCATTTGCCAGTGGTGGCGCAAACTCATTGACCGCGACCCTGTGGAAGGTTGGGATGAAGATCGCAAAGCCAAGCTCAAGCGGGATCTCGGACTTGTCGTCGAAATCTACAATCAACTCTAATCGGAAGGAATTTTATGAAGGAAATTATCATCAGCCTGTTGTCCATCGTTGGAATTGCAACGCTCTGTTTTGGCAGCGTGTATATCGGATTTAATATTTGGGAATCGCGCCGGAACCGCCACCGAGAAATCGTCGACCTTCTCAAGGAGTGTCGTGATTTGCTCCGAAGATTATCGACTTGCACCCAAAATAACTCCAAGTAAATTGTTTGCATGGCAACACCAAAAATAGGAAATGCTGCGGAACGGTTTTTTAATGATAAAGCAAAAACCGCTGCAGGGTTAACTGCTCAATATTCCGGCGAAAACAAACGTGTGACATTTACGAACCCCGTCAAAACACCTGCAGGTTCTCATTATGATTTTGATGCTGAAGTGGATAGTG
>JAIFLJ010000224.1 GCA_020049135.1 bacterium
ATCGAATCCCTTCAGGATTCATGTCAGAAGATGTTCAAACTCCATCCAATAGCAAAATAAACTCTCCGCATCATAGTTTTTAACCTAAAAAGGAAAATGAAAGTGGCAAAAAATGCAGAACCTCCTGTAAATCAAACCATTCTCAACCAACGAGTTGTCACCCAATGGATTCATTACGGAGCGATGGGAATTGCATGAAAATCAGCGGGTTGGCAATCAAACACCAATCCCATTTTCCTTTTTAGGTTTAAACGCCCATATTGAGAAAAACATTTTAACCTCACCCGCTTTTAATCACCCCGATGGCGGCTGAAAGGCTGATATTTTCTTGCGCGTGATGGCTGTGCGGCAAAATCAGGCCGCTTTCAAATCTTTTTTGGTTCGCATCATAGGCGCGGTTTTTCCCTCGACAGCAGAACGGTCAATGACCAGTTCCACAATATCTTTGCGCGACGGGATTTCGAACATCACATCCATGAGAACCCGTTCTAGGATGGAGCGCAACGCCCGCGCCCCCGTCCCTTTGGCGAGTGCTTCTTCGGCTATGGTGTGCAGTGCGTCCTCGTTAATTTTGAGTTCCACACGGTCGTATGCGAGGAGCTTGGCGTACTGTTTCACCAGTGCGTTGCGCGGCTGCGTGAGGACATGGATCAGGTCTTCTTTCGTCAGCGGATCCAGCGCGGTGATCACTGGCAAACGCCCGACAAACTCGGGGATCAGTCCGTACCTAATGAGGTCTTCCGGCTGCGTCTCGCGTAGTATGTAGTTAGGGTCTAGCTCTGTGGGGACGCCCGTATCCGCCGCCCCGAAGCCGAGCATCTTGTTGCCGCACCGCCTGTGTATCATCTGGTCAAGTCCGACGAACGCTCCGCCGCAGATAAACAGGATTTTTTCCGTGTTCACTTGGATGTACTCTTGTTGCGGATGCTTCCTTCCGCCTTGCGGCGGCACATTGCAAATGGTGCCCTCTAAAATTTTCAGCAGCCCCTGCTGCACGCCTTCGCCTGAGACATCGCGCGTGATAGAGACATTTTCCGTCTTGCGCCCGATCTTGTCTATCTCGTCTATGTAAACAATACCCAGCTCTGCCCGCTTCACATCGTACTGCGCGTTTTGCAGGAGGCGCAGGATGATCGTCTCCACATCTTCACCGACATAGCCAGCCTCGGTTATCGTGGTCGCATCGGCGATGCAGAATGGGACATCCAAAATGCGAGCGAGCGTTCGTGCGAGAAGCGTTTTGCCAGAGCCCGTAGGCCCCATCAATAAAATGTTGCTCTTTTCGATTTCCACATCAGAAAAATCCGATGTCGCTGTTTTTGTCGAGCAAATGACGCGTTTGTAGTGGTTGTGGACAGCCACTGATAGCGTTTTTTTGGCTATTTCTTGACCGACCACATGCCTATCCAGTTCGCCCTTGATTTCGGCTGGTTTCGGAAGGCGGAATGAAGAGGGCGTTTTTCCAGTTTCTTCGCGGACATCTTTATCTAGGATGTTTTTACAAACAAGAACGCAACTGTCGCAAATATAAACGCCAGGGCCAGAAATCAGTCGCCGAACTTCGGAGTGCCCTTTTCCGCAGAACGAGCATGTGGTGTTGTTTGCCTTGGCCATAAAAGTGGCTAAAGTTAGTCGTTGCCACTAGGAAATCAAGGTTTCTTCTTGTCTGTGTCGAGGCGCGATAGTTTCAGAGGTGTTCTTGATTTAATCACTGCGATACATAACATCATACGAACATGAAAGAGCTGCTTTTTCTGGCTACCCCTGTCTTGCTTGCGCTATGCGTGGCACGCTGGCTCCTCGTCTCGCGTCGTAGTCGTGAGCGAGTTGAGGAGGAGGATGTTCTGAAACGGCTTTTTGTGTTGGGACAGTCCGGCTTGCATGTTCACCTGAACGAGGTGGCTGGGGCGACTGGTTTTACTCCCGAGCAAACGATGAAAATTTTGAAGCGGCTCCAAGCTGGAGAAAAAGTTTCGTGCGCTGGTCTCGCCCTCACTGATAGCGGGGAAAAAGATGCAAAAAAACTGCTCCGTGCTCACCGCCTCATGGAGCGCTACTTAGCAGATGAGGCTCACATGCCACTCCCTCTCATCCACCAAGCGGCGGAGGTGGCGGAACACTACATGACGCCCGACCAGATAGACGATCTGGACGACCGCCTCGGACATCCCCAGTTCGACCCGCACGGAGACCCGATCCCGTCCGAGGATGGAAGCGTGCCCGTGCTAAAAGGCGTGAGCCTAGTGCAGTGGCCGATAAACCGCTCGGCACGCGTGACGCATGTCGAGGACGAGCCAGCGGTGGCGTTCCAAGCCATCGCCGCGCTGGACATCCGTCCAGAGTCGTTTCTCCGCGTTTTGGAAACACACCCTGACCGCATAGTTTTAGAAGTCGGTGGGCGCGTTTGCGAATTAGCTCCGATTCTCGCGTCAAATATACAGGTGGCAGACATGGAGCACTCAAACGAGAAAAACTGGGGCATCTCCCTTGCCGACATTAAGGAAGGACAGGAGATGGAGATCGAAGAGATCGCGCCATCGTGCCAAGGCTACACGCGACGCCGGATGCTCGACCTCGGACTGACTCGTGGGGCGCATGTCAGGCTTGCGCTTTCGGGTTGGGCGGACGCCACGCGTGCCTACGAAGTGCGCGGGACGCTCGTCTCGCTTCGCAAGGAGCAGGCCGCGCAGATATTGGGCAGGCACATCTCGCGGAGGGGCAAATGAGCGAGTCTTGCAACTGCTCGAGTGGATGCCAGAACAGGCAGGGCGAAGGCGGCGTCCTGCGCAAGCTCGGCCTAGCCTTGGGCGGCAAGTTCGACCGCATGATCGCTTTGGCTGGCAACCCGAACACGGGCAAAAGCACGGTATTCAACCGCCTCACTGGGCTAAGGCAACACACAGGCAACTGGCCTGGCAAAACCGTCGGGCGTGCGGAGGGCATTTACCAGTTTGGTAAAAATATTCACAAGCTCGTGGATTTGCCTGGGACATATTCGCTTTTGAGCACCAGCACCGACGAGGAGATCGCACGCGACTTCCTCCTTTTTGACAAACCCGATTGTGTGATCGTAGTGGTGGACGCCACCGCTCTGGAGCGCAACCTGAACTTAGTTTTTCAAGTTTTGGAAATTTCGCGGCGCGTGGTCGTCTGCGTTAATTTGCTGGATGAGGCTAGACGCAAGGGTATCCGCGTGGATTTAGACGGACTCGCGCTGCGCCTCGGCGTGCCTTGCATCGGCACTTCTGCACGGTCAGGGCGCGGCATCTCCGAACTCTTGACTGCCGTGGATGCCGTTGCATCTGGCTCCACCGTGTGCGACCCGCAGCGAGTCCCGCCGCCACCATCGCTCCAGCCAGTCATAGGAGAGATGGCAGAGCTTCTGAGCGAGCGTGTGCCTGGCCTGCCGAATGCTCGCTGGGTGGCGTTGCGCGTGTTGGAGGGCGATGCAAGCGTCAGGAACGCTATTTATTCTGGGGAACTGCTAAAATTGTCGGAAGATTCCGCGCAAAAAGCAAGCCCGCCGCCCCGCGAGGTTGCCGATGCCCTTTTTTTCCATGCCGAGCGGCTCCGCAAAAAAGTTTCACCCGATTTTCGCGATCGCATCGTGGAGTCGCTTTATAGCCAGGCGCGGCAGACAGCTTCCGAGACAGTTACTCACGGGGAAGCACGCTTGGTTTTCGACCATGCTTTGGACAAGGTGCTCACGCACCCCGTGTTTGGTCTGCCAGTCATGCTGCTTATGTTGTGCGCAGTATTTTATCTGACCGTTACAGGGGCCAACATCCCGTCGGCGTTCCTCGCTGGGCTGCTGATCGAAAAAGGCGGGCTGACAGACTGGTTCATGGAATATTTGCATATTGCGCCGCCCGCATTTCTTTCCGTGAGCCTCTACGAATTTTTGGCATCATGCTTTGTGGCGTGGAACGCCCCTAGCTGGTTTTCTGGGGTGCTGCTGGACGGGGCGTATCTTTGCACAGCGTGGGTCATCTCCGTCATGCTACCGCCGATGATGATCTTTTTTCCGCTCTTCACGCTGCTGGAGGATTTCGGTTATTTGCCGCGTGTGGCTTTCAACTTGGATCCGCTTTTCCGCCTGTGCGGGGCGCATGGTAAACAGGCACTAACGATGTGCATGGGGTTCGGGTGCAACGCCGCTGGCGTGATCGCGTGCCGCATCATAGACAGCCCGCGTGAAAAAATCTTAGCTATTCTGACCAATAATTTCATGCCGTGCAACGGGCGTTTCCCAACGCTGATCGCCGTGGCCACGCTTTTCGTAGCATCAGGCGCAAGCGGGGCGTGGGTTTCGCTGGTCGCCGCCAGTGCCGTAATGGGGATAGTATTGCTAGGCGCGCTTTTCACATTTGCCACCTGCTGGGTTCTCAACAGAACGGTGCTGCGTGGCGAGCCAAGCGCGTTCACTCTGGAACTGCCGCCTTACCGCATCCCGAGCCTTTGGTCTGTCATATACCGTTCAATGATAGATCGGACGGTTTTCGTCCTGTGGCGAGCCATCATTTTTGCCGCCCCGTGCGGCGTGGTTATCTGGTTGGCTGCGAATCTTTCGTGGGGAGGGACAAGCCTGGCCTCGTATGCCGTGTCGTGGCTTGATCCGTTAGGGTGGCTGATGGGGCTTTCGGGTGTTATCCTTCTCGCCTATATCGTTGCTATTCCGGCCAACGAAATCATAGTTCCCACCTGCATAATGCTCTATGTTTGCACGGGCGGCGATGCAGGGCTGGGTCTTGCACAAGGCCGCCTGCTTGAAATTGACGGCGATGCTCTTCGCACGCTACTGACCTACCACGGATGGACGACCATGACAGCCGTATGCCTGATGCTTTTTTGCCTACTGCATAACCCATGTTCAACGACCGTTTATACTATCTGGAAAGAGACACACAGCAGGCGGTGGACAGCTCTGAGCGTTGCCATCCCGCTCGCACTAGGTTTCGTGGTTTGCTCTCTCACCGCTGCGGCATGGCGCTTTTTTATTTGGTTTTGAACTCAAATTTTACATTTCCTAATGCAAAATTTGGGTTTAAGGAGGAGAGCGAGTAAAAAGGAGCCACAATGTCAGACAAAATTATCAGGCAGGTTTTCAGGGTAGAAGGGGGAACACCGCTTTCGGGTGTCATCCGC
>JAIFLJ010000121.1 GCA_020049135.1 bacterium
AACCCAGATTCTTTTCATGGCGAGTGGAATTATTCCATCACCCCCAAAGAATCCTAGTTTGTATCAACTTATTCTTGCTAAGCTCCTTAGGTCGCCCATTCAGTGCTTGGTTTTTTTTTGCTGAGATACTCCAGCCACCTTGGGGCTGGAAAAAGTTAGTGTAGAAGCGGCATCACGCCTCCTGCTTCTTCGCTTCGCATGGGGCAGATGTGCGAGATATAATTATGTGCGAGATGTAATTTTTTGTTGGCTATTTGCGGACTGCACAGCTAGTTTGCGCTCATGCTTCAAACAGGCGATTGCGGCTATGATTCCAAAGGCGAGGGTAATGTGGTGGTCACATCCCTTGACGCTGCCATAAATTGGGTTAGAAAAAATTCGCTCTGGCCTATGCCTATGGGGCTGGCTTGCTGCGCCATTGAGATGATGGCCTCGGCCTGCTCCCGTTACGACATTGCTAGGTTCGGGGCAGAAGTGATGAGGTTTTCGCCGCGCCAGTCGGATTTGCTGATTGTTTCAGGGACTGTCACATATAAAATGGCCATGTCTGTGCGCCGAATTTACGACCAGATGCCGTCCCCGAAATGGGTGATAGCCATGGGTGCTTGTGCATCATCTGGAGGCATGTACCGCAGCTATGCAACTTTGCAGGGCGTGGATAGGATTCTTCCAGTTGATGTCTATATTTCTGGGTGTCCGCCGAGACCCGAAGCACTTTTGGAAGGTCTGATTTCGCTCCAGAAAAAAATTGATTCCGAGAAACCCTTTCTGAGTTTGAAAAAAGAGGATTGATCTAAGCAGACACCATGAATCCAGAAGGCGTGACAGATAAATTAAAGGAACAGTTTCAGGAAGGAATTGTCCGATTGCCAGATTTTCGCGGCGAGACATCTTTCAGGCTTCTCGTGTCTGGCGAGGTTGCCCACGCGGCCATGCTTCTCAAAAACGGGTGCGGCTTCGACTACTTGGTTGATATTTCTGCCGTAGATCATTTGGGTGTGCCTGGAGAAAAACACAGGTTTGAGCTGGTTTACCATTTATATTCGTATGCGAGCGGGCATCATTTGCGGCTAAAAACATTTGTCGCGGAGGCGTCCGGCGGTCTGTCCTCTTTGCCGAGCATCACGCCAGTTTTCCAAGCGGCCAACTGGCACGAACGGGAGATTTACGATTTGATGGGCATCCGTTTTGACGGGCATCCAGACCTGCGCCGCATTCTGATGTGGGACGGGTATCCGCATCATCCGTTGCGCAAAGATTTTCCGCTTGAAGGGCTACCCGTAGAAACGGGCGACGGGCGTTTCACGCAATCTGCTGCTATGGAGGGCGGCCCGTTTGTGGCTTCGTTTTCACCAAGCGCAACGGGGCGCGAGCCGCGCTCCCAGACACCTTCTGTGTAACACGACTAGAGATATGATAAAAACATGGAACCAACCTGATGCCGCCGGACAATGGGCGGAGCATGTATCGCAGCAGGGGGCGGATGCTCCTAGCGGCGACCGTTTCATTTTGAACATGGGGCCGTCGCACCCAAGCACGCACGGGGTTCTGCGCCTAGTGCTGGAGTTGGACGGCGAAGTGGTGGTGAAGGCCACGCCAGATGTCGGCTACCTGCACCGTGGCGATGAAAAAATCGCCGAGAACATGACTTACAATCAGTTTGTCCCTTACACCGACAGGCTGGATTACTTAGCACCGCTGGCCAACAATGTGGCCTATGCTTTGGCTGTGGAAAAACTGATGGGGTGGGAGCTGCCGCCGAGGGGTCAAGCCATCCGCCTCATAGGCTGCGAGCTGGCGCGTATTTCATCGCACCTGCTTGGCGTGGGGTGTTTCGCGATGGACTGTGGAGCCATGACCGTTTTTCTATACACTTTCACTGAGCGCGAAAAAATATACGACCTCATGGAGATGCTCACTGGGGCACGCCTCACCACGAGTTATACGAGGGTGGGCGGCATGACGCGGGACTTGCCCGCCAATTTTATCCCGGCGGTCAAATCATTTTTGGAAGGTCTAGCTCCGCGAGTGGATGAAGTGGATAGTCTCCTTTCCCGCAACCGCATTTTCGTTGACCGCACGAAAGACATAGGTGTGATGAGCCGCGAGGACGCGATAGATTTTGGCATTACCGGCCCGAACCTGCGTGCATCGGGCGTTGAGTTTGATTTGCGTAAACGCCACCCTTACCTCGGCTATGAGAAATTCGATTTCGATGTTCCAGTTGGCTCCGTAGGAGATTCATACGATAGGTATTTGTGCCGGTTGCAAGAAATCCGCGAGAGCATGAAAATCTTGCGCCAAGCCATAGAAAAAATTCCTGGCGGCCCGATCTGCGTGACGGACAAAAAAAATATTTTACCGAACAAACCTAGCGTCCTTTCTGACATGGAATCGCTGATACAGCAGTTCATGCTTGTCACGGAGGGAATCAAAGCGCCGCCTGGTGAAATTTATTTCGGGGCGGAAAACCCGAAAGGCGAACTTGGTTTTTACATTTATAGCCTTGGCGGCGGTGTTCCGCACAGGCTGAAAATACGCGCCCCGTCGTTTGTTAATTTGAGCATACTGCCCAAACTTTTGCCCGGATGTATGTTGAGCGATGTCACCGCAATATTGGGCTCCTTCGATTTTGTGATGGGTGAGTGCGACAGATAACCTAAGCCAGCGAAGACGCTGCAAAAAAAGTTTAAGTTGGAGTTTAAGAGTTTAGGGGTTGAAGAGTTTATGAAAATCGCCTCCGTGAAATGCTCTTACTTTCGTGGCGGTCGTAGCAGCGTGGCGTGAGAAAAAAATAGGATTCTGTGTGGCAGTTTTTTTGTGACTTTTGTGCTCTTTGTGGTTAAATAACAATCTTGCGCGTTTTGCGTGGGATTTGAGCTGTAAGGGAATAAAAGGGAATGATTATGAAAAATATAGTGAAAAAAAGTGGTGTTGTGTTTCTGTCGGCAGTTTTGTTGGCAGGATGCGGAAGCCGTCTTACGCCGGAGAATTATTCAAAAGTCCAGAATGACCAGACCGAGGCCGAAGTTGTCAATCTGATCGGTAAACCGACGCAGATGAAATCGGGCTCCGTTTTGGGCATCACGGGCACGACTTACATTTACCAAGAAAAAGGCAAAGAAGTGAAAGTCATATTCGTCAACGGCAAGGTCATCGCCAAGGAGGGAACACTGTAATGCCCCCGCGCCCTACCACGCCAGCCAAGACGCTCCCGACCGACTTTTTAGCCAAAGCCGATGAGACGGTGGCGCACTACCCTTTTTCTGCACGCAGTGCGACGCTGCCGTTACTGCATCTGTGGCAGGAGCAGTTCGGGTTTATTTCCGAAGAGGCAATAGTGTGGATTGCGGCGCGTCTCGGGCAGGTGCCTATCCATGTGCTTGAGGTGGCCACTTTTTATCCCATGTTCCACCGAGAGCCATTTGGGAAAATACACATCAAAGTCTGCCGCACGCTTTCGTGCGAGTTAGCGGGCGGGCGCGAGTTGTTTGAAACCATGAAACGGCTTACGGGGGCGACAGGCGATGAGCACGGCCCCATACACTCGCCCGACGGGCGATACACACTCGAGTTCGTGGAATGTCTGGCGAGCTGTGGCACGGCTCCAGTCTGCATGGTGGATGAGACCCTTCACGAAAAACTCGACACGCCAGAAAAAATAAAGGCATGTTTGGACACACATTCAACTGGTGGCGAACCTTGCCCAATCACCTGACAACGCTATGCCGATCGCCGAAAAAAGATTGATTTTAAAAAACTTGGATGAGCCTGGTTACACGGCTGACATCGAGTGCTACATTAAGCATGGCGGCTACGAGTCGCTGAAAAAAGCGGTCAAAATACCGTCGGCGGGTCTCATCAATGAAGTAAAAGTTTCTGGCTTGCGTGGTCGTGGCGGAGCAGGGTTCGGTTGCGGGGTCAAGTGGAGTTTCATCCCCCCCGCAAGCAACAAGCCCATCCTGCTGATCTGCAACGCCGACGAATCTGAGCCCGGCACATTCAAAGATCGGCAGATAATCTACAAAGACCCGCACCAGCTTGTCGAAGGAATGATAATCGCCTGCCTAGCCGTCAAGGCGCACCTCGGGTATATTTACATCCGTGGCGAGTTTCCAGGCGGTGCCAAAATCTTGGAACGGGCGATAGCCGAAGCGCGGCAGAAAGGTTTTTTGGGCAAAAGCGTAATGGGCTCTGGTTTTGGGCTTGAAATTTTTGTGCATCGTGGCGCAGGCGCGTATATTTGCGGTGAGGAGACTGGGCTCATCGAATCCATCGAGGGCAAACGCCCCAACCCGCGCATCAAGCCGCCGTACTTCCCTGCCGTGCTAGGTCTCTACCATTGCCCCACGATAGTCAACAATGTGGAGACTCTCTGCGCCGTAAAACATATCATAGCTATGGGCGGAAGCGAATACGCAAGACTTGGCCGCCCTAACAACACAGGGACTAGAGTTTATTGCGTGAGTGGCGATGTAGTCAAGCCGGGCTACTACGAGTTCGAGGTGGGGCGCATCACACTCGGGGAACTCATTTACGATGTCTGTGGCGGTATCAGGAATGGCAACAGGCTCAAAGCGGTCATACCTGGCGGCTCATCCGCCAAAATTCTCAAGGCTGGAGAGCGGTATAAAATCAAAGAAAAGATGCCCACTGGCTCGGTCTTTGAACGGGAAATCGGCCTCGAAGATATTGTGATGGACTTCGACAGTCTCGCCGCAGTCGGCTCTATGGCGGGATCCGCAGGCGTGATAGTCATGGATCACACCCGCGATATGGTAGCCGCTCTTGCGAACCTCAATGCCTTCTACGCTCACGAATCCTGCGGACAATGCACGCCGTGCCGCGAAGGGTCGCTGTGGATGCAAAAAATAACATCGCGCATCATGCGTGGCGATGGTCGTGAAGGCGATACTGACTTGCTCAAGAGCGTGGCAGATAACATAGCCGGGCGCACCATCTGCGCGTTCGGTGAAGCGTGTTCGTGGCCTACACAAAGTTTTGTCACCAAATTCCGCGAAGAGTTTCTCGCTAAAACTGGCGCGGCAAAGGAAAAAAATAGCGAGGAGGGCAGCCTGTGAGTACGCCAGTCGCTAAATCTAGGGAAAGCACGATTGTGCAGATAGACGGCACTTGGGTCTCCGTGCCATCAGGCATCAACGCTATTGAGGCCGCACGAATGCAGGGCAAAGAAGTCCCGCATTTCTGCTATCACCCCAAGCTTCAGGTAGCGGGTAACTGCCGCATGTGCCTGATCGAAGTGGGACTGCCAAAATCTGGGACGGACAAAAAGCCGATACTTGGGGCAGACGGTTTCCCCGAAATAGGCTGGTCGCCGCGTCCGCAAATAGGTTGCGCCACTGTAGTCACAGAAGGTATGGCGTTTCGCACCGATAGCCCGGCACTGCGCGAAGCACGCAAAGGTGTCATGGAGTTTTTGCTGGCCAACCATCCGCTCGACTGCCCCATCTGCGACCAAGCGGGTGAGTGCCGACTCCAAGAGCACGCGAGCGATCACGGGCAGGCATCTGGACGTTTCGCAGAGGACAAGGTTAAGAAACCCAAGCGCGTGCCCATTGGCCCGCGCGTCATGCTCGATAACGAGCGATGCGTTCTCTGTTCACGCTGTATCCGATTCATGCGCGATGTCGCCAACGATGATTGCCTCGGCTTCGTCTCCCGTGGCAGCCACACCTGCCTTACGACGCATCCAGCACGCCAACTTGAGAGCAACTACTCCCTGAACACGGTGGATATATGCCCGGTCGGCGCGCTCACCAGCCAAGATTTTAGATTTAAAATGCGCGTCTGGTTCCTAAAAGAAACACCTAGCATCTGCGTCTCTTGCGGCACTGGTTGCAACACCATCATTGGTTCAAGAGAGGGAAAAATATATCGCCAGACACCGCGCAACAACGAGCATGTCAACCAGTGTTGGATGTGCGATGATGGGCGTTTAAACTTCAAAGATTTGCACAGCCCAGACCGAGTCTTAACTCCGACAGTTCGCGTGCGCGGAGAAGTTTTCAAAACAGACTGGGAAGATGGTTTCGCCCAAATAGCAAAGCTGATCAAGGATATAAAACCATCCGAAATAGCCATAGTGGCTTCGGCACGCATGACTAACGAAGAGCTTTTCATCACCAAAAAAATCATGGGTGTGCTGGGGCGCGACACGGTCACGGCAGACATCGTTCCGCGCCAGCAAAAGGCCGACCACCTCCTCGTGTGCAGCGATGGCAACCCGAACTCGCGTGGCGCACGGCTGCTCGGCGTTTCCCAGAACGGCGTCCGACTCCCCACCATCACAGGCGGGATCAATGCTGGCAAATACAAGGCGGTCTTTTGTTTCAGGGAAGATTTGTCGGCGATCGGGGTGACTCCAGAGGCTCTCGCATCCATACCGCTGCTGGTGGTCACGGGCATGATCCGCACGCCTACGGTGGAGGCCGCCACATTCTTTTTCCCTGGGGCGGGCTTTGCGGAAAAGAGCGGCACGATGATCAATGTTAGGGACAGGCTTCAACGGCTGAACTCGGCTATACCCATCCCATCTGGCGCATGCGACGACTGGCTCATTCTCGCCAAAATCTTGAAGGCCGTAGGCGGCGAATGTCCAGAGTCCTTCGATGCTCTTTTCGGTCAGATGGTGCAGTCCGTCCAAGCTTTCGGCGGACTCTCTTGGGCTGATATCGGCAGCGGCGGCGTGCCACTCCACCTAGAGTAGAATCGCATGAAACTCCCGAGGAGACTGCGTCGGTTCCGTGCCACGGCCTCCATCCGCGAGATGGTTCAGGAGACACGACTACACCCTTCACAACTGATTGCACCGCTGTTTGTCAAAGAAGGTTCTGGCCAGGCCAGCATCGCGTCTATGCCTGGCGTGAAGCGTTTTTCGATCGGTGAGCTTGGCGCGTTTTGCCGTAGGATGGAAAATTGCGGTGTGCGCGGTGTCGCCATTTTTCCTTGCGTTGCTCCGAGTAAAAAAGACGCTGCGGCCAGCGAAGCATTGAATCCAAACAACCTCGCCATCCGCGCTATCCGCAAAGTAAAACTAGACGCCCCAAGATTGCTGGTTTTTGCGGATATCGCCTTAGACCCTTACACAGCGCACGGCCATGACGGGCTCGTTAATCCAGCCACGGGCGAAGTTGATAACGATTCCACCGTGGAAAAACTTGCTGAAATGGCTGTGCTACACGCTGGGGCTGGTGCTGATTTTGTAGCACCTTCGGACATGATGGACGGGCGCGTGAGTGCCATCCGTAGTGCGCTAGACAATGCTGGTTTCACAGGGACAGGCATCCTCTCTTACGCCATCAAATATGCCTCTTCGTATTACGGCCCTTTCCGCGATGCAGTCGGCAGCAAGCAGGCTGCCGGTAAAATGTATTTGGATAAAAGGTCTTACCAGATGAATCCAGCTAATGTGCGTGAAGCTTTGTTGGAAGCAGCCTTGGACGAGGATGAAGGTGCCGACATGCTGATGGTAAAACCCGCTGGGCTTTATCTTGATGTGATAGCCAAGCTTCGTGGGCAAACCCGTCTACCAATCGCGGCTTACCAAGTTTCAGGGGAGTATGCCCAGATATGCGCAGCCGCCAATATGGGCTGGCTCGACCATGACCGAGCGGCATGGGAATCCGTGTTGGCAATCAGGCGTGCTGGAGCCGATTTGATTCTGACATATTTCGCACAAAAAATTGCGGCGCAAATCGAGCGGGACAATACGCCCACCACAAAAATAAAAGCGGTTTAGAAAATGGATTTTTGTTCCCACGACACGCTTTTGGCTCGTCTCCACATGGAGGCACTTTTGCCTGTGATCCGATTTTTTATCGAGGAAACACCAGAAGGCAAAGCTGTGACGGAGTCTTGGCAAGATTGGCATTGGGAGATGCGGTGGCATGTCATGGGTATAGGAAAAACAACTCTGCTTTTTGACCGTGCCACGGTTGGTGTCGCATGTCAGCCGCGCCGATTGCACCTGTTATTCCTTTCCCCGTTCCAACTCAACTCCATTTTTCTAAAAAAAGGTTTTTCCTTGCCGTTGCCGCTCTCTGGTTTTTCGCTGCTTTTTTCCCATCTGCCGAGGTTCCAATCTTTGGCCGACCAGTTTGAAAAAATTATGCGCGGGAACCGACATGAAAACGCTCCGCTCCGATGCTTGCTCGCCATCAAGACAGCGATTTTGTCTGCGGCTGTGCTGGCAGAATGTGAGCAGGAATCGCACGACCTTATTTCGGGATGCACGCCTGGGCTCGCACTTTTTAAACTTGGCCAGACCAACCTCGGTTGGATTAGATGGGACGGGCGACATGCCACGGGCGGCTTAGATACGCTGCCGGAACCGCCAACCGTCACTGTCTCTTTTACTTCTACCGCGCTTTTACAGGCAGCACTAGACGGGCAGCTAGACCAGCTTGCCGCCGTGGGGTTGTGTGACATTCAAGTCTGCGGCCTTGCGCCATTAGCCGATGTTTTCGGGCTGATCATGGACAGGGCAAATAAATATCTCCAGCCATGAACAAGCCACCTTTACAACCTAGTTTCCCAAAAGCCTCAATGGCTCTTTTCGAGCGGGCAGCGAAAGTTGTGCCCGGAGGTATCTATGGACACGCCAGCCCAGCACTCACGGTTCCAGGGGCGTTCCCGTATTACGCCGTCAGGGCGGAGGGATGCCGTTACTGGGACGCGGATGGTGTGGAATATCTGGATTTCATGTGCGGCTACGGGCCTATCATTTTGGGGCACAATCACGCTGGGGTCGAAGATGCCGCCGCACACCAGCGAAGGCTTGGCGATTGTTTCAACCATCCTGCCCCCGTGATGGTAGAGCTTGCGGAATATATGGTTTCGCTTGTTGATTTTGCTGACTGGGCAGTGTTCGGAAAAAACGGATCAGACATGACCACATGGGCCGTCCAAGTCGCACGCGAGTTCACGGGGCGCAAAAAAATCCTCAAAGCATCTGGCGCATATCACGGCAAAGACGCTTGGTGCTCGCCGGGTCACGGCGGACTCATTGAGGAAGACAGGCGGCATATCCACAATTTTCGCTGGAACGATCTGGACGCACTGGAAAGCTGGTTCAAAACTCATGGTGAACAGGCGGCGGCGGTTATTTTGACGCCCTACCACCACCCAGCTTTTGGTGATTCAGAAATGCCTTCGCAAGAGTTTTGGCCGACTGTGCGCAGGCTGTGTGACAAGCACGGGGCGCTGCTGATTTTGGACGATGTCAGGGCTGGGTTCCGTTTGCATGGTGGCGGTTCGCACCGGTTTTTTGGGTTCGAGCCAGATATTTCCTGCTACTGCAAAGCCATTGCAAACGGCTATCCGATTTCCGCCGCGCTCGGGCGCAAAGAGTTCAAGGCTGCCGCTTCCCGCGTGTTTTTGACAGGGAGCTACTGGAATGGAGCAGTAGCGATGAGTGCCGCTTTGGCTTGTCTCCAGACACTCGAAAAAGAAAAAGCCATAGAAAAAATGGCGGCGGCTGGCGAAATGTTGCGCGATGGTTTACTCGCGCTTGCGTCCAAGTTCAATTCGCCGCTCGTAATATCTGGGCCGCCGTCCATGCCTTCAGTCCGTCTCGCGCACGATGATAATTTTGAACGAACCCAAGAGTTTTGTGCCATTGCGGCACGCGAAGGTCTTTTCTTCCACCCGCACCACAACTGGTTCCTTTCCGTGGCACACGATGGGGCGGCTATCACCGAAAGCCTGCGCAGGGCAGAACGCGCCTTCGTGTCATTCAAAAGCACCGTTTCTTAGTCTCATGCCGATCATATCCTTCGCAAAACGCGAGAGAATTTCATTTAATCAAAATAGGCCACTAGCGCGACTGCGAGCTTTTTGAGTTGAGCATATAAAGATCGGCAAGGATGCCGATGGCTTCGTCTAAAACAAGATCCTTCACCAATTCAATATCTTCAGACGCTTCTTTCTTTTCGTCATCCGTGATGTCGTCGGCATCTTTTTGGGAGGCCGAGATCACGGCTGCGAGCGTGGTGGGATCAGGGAGGCCAGGTTTATCCACATCTTTGAGCGACAAAACAATCAGCTTTTGGGATGGCTCATTGCGCGACATCCTCTCTTCCTTGCGCTGTTTCTTTTTCAGTTTGATGGTGTTCTTCTCCTGAATACGCTCTTTTTCGTTGAGCGAGATGCTCTTGTCGGCAAGGCGGCGTTTCTTTTCGGCGATGTCTTCCAGCAAATACTCGAAATCCTTGTTGGTCTGAATGCGAGTGGCAGAGAGTTTTTTAAGCTCTGGTATAAATGGCTGCACCCAATTGAGCGGCACAAACCTAGCCGGGTTTATTTCGTCCCAAGCCATAGGATAGTCCAGATACCGCTCGCCTACTTCTAGCTGGTCGTTGAGGGAAGGAATAAGGACATGTGGTGAGACGCCTTTGAGCTGCGTAGAAGAGCCGCTGGCACGATAAAACTTCTGCACTGTGAGCTTGAGCGCCCCGGGGTTGACATCTGTCTTGAGTTGGATGCTTTTGAAAAAGTCATCCAGCCGTATCAGGGATTGCACGGTTCCTTTTCCGTGAGTGGATGAATCCCCAGCCACTACCGCACGCCCGTAGTCTTGCAGTGCCCCAGCCACGATCTCGGACGCCGATGCGCTGAAGCGGCTCGTTAATACCATGAGAGGCCCCGAATAAAGCACGGACTCGTTGCGGTCTGATTGCACCTGAATTTCCCCGCGTGGGTTTCTGACTTGCACCACCGGACCTTTTGGTATGAAAAGCCCTGTCAAGTTTATGGCCTCTTCTAGGGAGCCGCCACCATTCATCCTCAAATCCAAAATCACGCCGTTTGCCCCTTCAGCGATCGCCTTTGACAAGAGCTTGGCCACATCGGTCGTGGTGCTTTTGTGCGTCCCCTGCTTGGAGGTGTCGAAATCTGCGTAGAACGAAGGCAGGTCTATCACGCATATCCTAAGCGGGCGTATTGCTCCCTCGTATGGGATGTCGTATATTTTTGCTTTGGCTTCCTTGTCCTCGAGTTTGACCTCGTCGCGTATGATGGAAATTATTTTTCTGGCGGACGGGTCTGCCGTATCTGCCGGTATGACGGTTAGCCGCACTTCGGTTCCTTTCTTGCCGCGTATTTTTTCAACGACCTTGTTCAGGTTCATGTCAATCACATCGTCAGGGGTAGCCGAACCCTGTCCGACAGCAACGATGCGATCTTGCGGTTTCAATATATTTTGTTTTGCAGCCGGCCCCCCTGGTATGAGTTCTTTTACAATGCAATAGCCGTCTTCCGAGGAGAGCAGTGCGCCGATTCCCACTAGCGAGAGCTTCATCCCTATCATGAAGTTTTGCATCTCCGCACGCCCCATGTAATCAGAATGTGGGTCGTAGGCTTGGGCGAGAGCCGTCAGGTATCGTTGAAAAACTTCGTCAGAATCCATTTCGCGCGCCAGTCGCAACATGCGCTGGTAACGGAGTGTGATTTTTTTTGCGATTTCCTCTGGCTTGTCGGTGCTGTTTTTTTTGCTGCCCAATTTTTCCAGCAGCACATCGTTGCGAAGGCTGTCACGCCAGAGTTTTTGGGCTTCGCCCATATTGGCTGGGTGGGGTGCTTTGCGCCTATCGAAAACGAAACGGTCATTCCCCGAGAAATCCATTTTCTCAGTTTCAAGAAGCCGCGTAACATAGAGCACTCGCTCATTAAGCCGCTGCATGTAGCGGGCGAAGATCAGATATGCAGGTGAGGCGTCGCCCTTCATAAGGAGCCGTTCCCCAGCCACAGACGCGAGCGGCTCGAACTCCTCGATATCGGATTGCAGGAAGTCTAAGTGCCTGAAATCTAAGCTATCCATGAACTGGTAAATGAAACGGCGGGAGAGCTGCGGGTCTATTTCGCGCTGTAAAAAATGTGCCTGCTGAAGTATGCGGGCGGCCACTTGGGCAATCTGCGCGTCGCTTGAGCCAGGCTTAGGCGGCGTATATTTTTGATTCAGGTCGGTGGCTAAATGCAACTTTGACGAAGGCTTTCCATTGCCCGCTTCGGCAATGGTGAAACATGGGAACGCCAAGCAAAGCCAGGCAAACAGTATCGGGGCAACACAAGAAAAAAAGTTATTCACCTACCCTTGATAAAAGCGTTTTTAAAATATGAAAGCCTGTTTTTAAAATGCGCTTTTAAATTATTGCGGAAATTCAGACGCCTTGAAGTCTCTGTGCAAGAAAGTGGAGGACAAGGAAAGGGGATGAGACCGAATGGCGAGGAGATGGATAGCGGTTGGATGGAGAAGGTGGTGTCTGCATCTTCTGATTTCGGCGGTGAGATGTCGTTATAGAAGAGGCGGGCTGGAAGCCCGCCCTCCGTTTTAGGAGATTCGCTCCTGTCAGAATAGCTCATCTCTTTTCCACGGGAGTCAGGATGTCTGAAATTGGTGTTCCAACTTCCTACGCAGGCGGTCAAAACCCGAGCTTTTTCAGGCTCTCCGCAACATGCGCGGCACTCGACTGGAGTTGCCGCAACTCGTCTGGTGTCAGCGTCAACTCTACGATCTCTTCGACGCCACCTGCCCCGAGCTTGCACGGCACGCCCACGAACATGCCGCTGATGCCATACTGCCCATAACACCATGCCGCGCACGGGAGGACACGCTTGGAATCAGTAAGGATGCTCTCAGCCATTTGCACTGCGGCAGAAGATGGGGCGTAATACGCACTCCCTTTTTGCAGGAGCTTTACGATCTCTGCGCCGCCATTGCGCGTGCGTGCAATCATGGCATCTATTTTTTCTTTCGGCAGCAAATTCTCAATGGCGATACCTGAAACTGTGGAATAGCGGGCGAGAGGAACCATATCGTCACCGTGTCCACCCAAAACCATAGCATCCACATCGCGATGTGAGACACCGAGTTCCATAGCGATAAAACAACGGAACCTAGCCGAATCCAGCACGCCCGCCATGCCCATCACTCGGTTTTTTGGGAAACCAGTTTTTGCGCCGACTAGGCAAGTCATGACATCCAACGGGTTGCTGATCACGATTACGGTTGCTCTGGGGGCATATTTTTTGATGTTGTCAGCAACGCCACCTACGATTTCGGCGTTTTTCAGAAGCAGGTCATCACGGCTCATGCCAGGTTGGCGCGGAAGTCCGCTGGTCACTATCACTATATCGGAGTCGGCGTAATCTTCAGGGTTGTTGGTTCCTTTTATGCTGCCATCAAAACCTTCCAGACATGCCGACTGCATGATGTCGAGAGCTTTGCCTTGCGGCATACCTTCTACCACATCGTGGAGAACCACATCCCCCAACCGTTTTTCCACCAGTCTTTGCGCCGTGGTCGAACCCACGAATCCAGCACCCACAACAGTTATCTTAGCTCTCATTGTCTGTATTCCATTTGTTTTTATAATTATGCGCGGACGCCACGCCGAATCAAGTTTTCCCTGCAAGACACCTTGAAAAATACCCAGCCACGCATCCTGTGCAGAATTTTTAGGGGCCTCCTACAGGCTGGCAAAAAATTAATTTATAAAAAAAACGCCTTTTACTTGCAAAGTTTGCGCGATAGTTTAAAAGGAATATTCCCACGGAGCCATAGCTCAATTGGTTAGAGCACTGCCCTGTCACGGCAGGGGTTGCGGGTTCGAGTCCCGTTGGCTCCGCTCTGTTTAATTCCAAAGGTTGACTCGTTCCAGTATTTTGATGCCAGATTGAACACGGGACGGCGGAATGTTGCCAGAAGTCGCTGCTGTTGGTTGGCCGCCAGAGGAATCAGGCTTGTCAGAAATCAGGGAGTTCCAGTTTTATCGTTCACACCTTTGACTTTCTCCCCTTTCTGAGGCAGATTTATAGCAAGCTCAGGTGAAATTGAGGTGGATACCATTCTTCGGCCAAAAGCACCTTAAAATAAGCGATGGTGGCTGTGGCTTTTGGGAGCATAAATGCAGGGATTTGGAAGAGCGGACTCAAACTCTACGCTTTCAATTTTCAGGTTCTGAAACGGAAGGCTCGTAGTGCTTCGTAGCGAAGCCGAGAGTGGTCAATGAATCGCAGATGCGCCCAGTTAGAATAATACGGCACAAAAAACTTCCCTTGCACGGCAGCCGTGCTGTTTAATCAGCGGTTTGGGCACAAGGCAATACTCGGGATTTGAAATATGGAAACGCCAGAAATAGTCATAACGGGAGCGCGTCAGCATAACCTGAAAAATATCTCCCTGCGCATCCCGCGCAACAGGCTAGTCGTCATCACAGGGTTGAGCGGTTCCGGCAAATCATCGCTCGCCTTTGATACGCTCTTCGCCGAGGGGCAGCGCCGCTATATGGAAAGCCTCTCTGCCTATGTCAGGCAGTTCCTTGACCAGATGCAAAAACCCGATGTTGACCAGATTGAGGGACTCTCCCCAGCAATCGCCATCGAACAGCGTTCAGCCTCGGCCAACCCGCGCTCCACCATTGCCACGACCACGGAAATTTTCGACTACCTCCGTCTCCTTTTCGCAAACATTGGCAAACCGCATCACCCATCCACTGGGACGCCTCTTCGCCAGCTTTCTACGCAGCAGGTCGTTGACGAAATTTTCTCTTGGCCGCACGCCGAAAAAATCATCCTTCTAGCACCGCTCGTTCAAGGGCAGAAAGGCGAGTTCCGCGATGTGGTCGAAAAAATGAAGCGTGACGGGTTCGTGCGTGCGCGGCTCGATGGCGAAATTGTTGAAGTTGACAAGGCTCCAAGGCTCGAAAAATCTAAACCGCACACAATAGAGGCTGTTGTGGATCGCCTGATACTCGGCCCCGACATTCGCGGGCGTCTCTCTGACTCGGTGGAAACTGCTCTGAAACACGGGCAAGGCACTATCCTAACCTTGCGCCAATCCCCCAAGGACGCCACATCTGGCACTTGGCGCAACAAAGCCTTCAGCAACCAGCCGTTCGATCCTGAAACTGGCGAGTCGTTCGTTGAACTCACCCCGCGCCATTTCTCGTTCAACAGCCCGCAAGGCGCATGTCCACGCTGCCACGGCTTGGGAGCGATGCTAGTGCTAGATGAAAACCTTGTAGTGTCAGACCCATCTCGCTCACTAGAAAAAGGTGCTGTTGCACCGTGGCGGCGCGGTAGTAAACGGCTCGTAGGATATTATAAAACTCTCCTGAAAGCCGTGGCAAAGCACTACCAAGCACCGTTCGATAAACCTTGGTCAGAGCTTGGCGAAACATTCCAAAAAATAATCCTTTTCGGCAGCGGCGAAGAGGCGGTTCCTTTCCCGCATACGCGTGAGGGCAAAACATCGCTGACACAAAAGCCGTTCGAGGGCGTGATCCCTCAGATGGAGCGGCTGCACAGCGAAACAGAGAGCGTTTTCACACGCAACAAGATCGAGGGCTACATGAGCCGCCGCCCATGCACCATTTGCGGCGGAGCACGATTCAAGCCAGAGATACTTGCCGTCACAGTAGGTGGCCATTTCATCCCACCGGGAACTGACCCGCAAAGTTCAGGCGGCGTGCCTGGCAAAAACATTCACCAAGTCACCAGTCTTTCTGTTGGTGACGCGATCCGTTTTTTCGATAACCTGCCGCTTGGTGAAACTGAAAAAAAAATCGCCTGTGAGCCGCTGAAAGAAATTACGAAACGCCTCCGTTTTTTACGGGATGTGGGTCTCTCTTACCTCACGCTCGACCGCGAGAGCGGCACACTCTCTGGCGGCGAAGCCCAGCGAATAAGGTTGGCCACGCAGATCGGCTCTGGCCTGACATCCGTCCTCTACATCTTGGACGAACCAAGCATCGGCCTGCACCAGCGCGATAACGACCGCCTTATTGAAACACTAAAAAAACTCCGCGACATGGGGAACTCGGTGATCGTGGTGGAGCACGATGAAGACACCATACGAGCTGCTGACCACATAATAGACCTCGGCCCAGGGGCGGGAGTGCGCGGGGGGCATGTAGTGGGACAAGGGACGCTGGAAATGTTGCTGGCCACGCCAAGCTCGCTCACTGGGAAATTCCTGTCGGGAAAAGAGAAAATCGCAGTTCCACGCAAGCGTATGGCGTTCTCGGGTTTTTTCCTGACCGTCAAAGGTGCCCGAGCAAACAACTTGAAAAATATAGATGCCCGTTTCCCTCTTGGTTTATTCACATGCGTCACTGGCGTGAGTGGCTCTGGCAAAAGCACGCTGGTTAATGACATTCTTTCCCGTGCGCTGTTCCGCCATTTCTACTCGGCCAAAGAACGACCTGGAGAACACGACGCCGTTCTGGGTTTGGATGAAATAGACAAAGTCATTGAGATAGACCAATCTCCGATAGGCAAAACGCCGCGCAGCAACCCAGCCACCTACACTGGTGCTTTCAACTTGATCCGCGATGTTTTCTCCCAGCTTCCATCTGCGCGGGTAAGGGGCTACGCGGCTGGGCGATTCAGCTTCAATGTCAAAGGCGGGCGTTGCGAAAACTGCCAGGGCGACGGGCTCATCAAAATACCGATGCATTTTTTGCCCGATGTCTATGTCCCGTGCGACACATGCCAAGGGAAGCGTTTCAACAGGGAGACGCTCGAAATAACCTACAAAGGAAAAAACATCAGCGATGTGTTAGCGATGACCGTTGACGAAGCCGCCGACTTTTTCCGCCCTATACCTGCGCTGAAAGAAAAGCTGGAAACGCTCGGGCGCGTTGGTTTGGGATACCTGCGGCTGGGTCAGTCAGGCGACACGCTTTCTGGTGGCGAAGCGCAGCGCGTCAAGCTCTCCGCAGAGCTGGCCAAAAAACAGACTGGGCGGACGGTTTACCTGTTGGACGAGCCTACTACAGGTTTGCACTTTGCAGATGTCGAATTGTTGGTTAATGTCCTGCTGCAGCTCCGCGAAGCGGGCAACACGGTGATCGTGATTGAGCATAATTTGGATGTGATAAAATGCGCTGACCACCTGATTGACCTCGGCCCAGAAGGCGGCGGGCACGGCGGGCGTATCGTGGCGCAAGGCACGCCTGAAGAGGTGGCGCGCCACCCAGAAAGCGTAACGGGAAAATATCTGGCCAAAACATTAAAAAAATGAACGGGGAAAAATTAATCTGTGGCGGTGGGTGGTTCCGCATGGCGGCACTAACTTGGCTCCTGCTTGCCATCTCATGTGGCGTGGTAAACGCAGAGCCAAACGCAGAGGAAAAAAAACTTTTCAAAGCAGCGCAGCAGGCGGTTCAAGACGAGCTTTATGTCTATGCAGAAGCGAAGCTTAAAACGCTCTTGCGCGACCACCCAGGCAGCGAGTTTGAAGGAGAGGCCCGGGCGTGGATGGGCGAGGCACAGCACAAGATGGGACGCCACGAGTTCGCTATAGCAACGCTTAAGCCATCCCTGAAAGATGATGTGTGGAAAGACTTGGCACTTTTCTATGTGGCCGAAAGCTGCTCCGCCCTCAAACAGCACGATAAAGCTGAGGAGTTTTACAGGCGTCTCATGGTCGAAACACCGGCCAGCCGATTTGTCCCGCACGCCAACTTGGGTCTAGCGTGGTCTCTCCTGCAAAGCGAAAAACAAGAGAAAAACGCGGAGGGCGAAAAGCTACT
>JAIFLJ010000022.1 GCA_020049135.1 bacterium
GCAAAAAAAAGCGGGGTCGTTTCCGACCCCGCGTTTTCGCGTAAATGCAGGATTTTTTACTGGATGGATTTCGGGCGGTTGCCTTTTATTCCGCGCTTCTCCAGTTCGTCAAACACGAGGCGCAGCCATTTTTTGCCTTCGGCACTGATGGCCTGATCCTTCGCGTCCACCATTGCGTGGTATTCGTAGATGGCGTGTTGGAGTTCGTAGATGTTCAGGTTGGCGATGTCCTTCTTATCCTTTTTGGTAAAGGAGAAGCCGTAGATGCCCGCATCTAAGTTCTCGTCTTCGCCACCGTCATCTTCGCACTTGGTGCCGACATATTTCTGAACGGCTGTTTTAAGTGCAGCCAGAGTTTCCGTGGTTGCTTTGATTTCGGCTTCGACCCATTCGCGGTTGAATGGGCAGGTTTTGCGCGGTGGGGGCGGCCAGCGTCCATCAGAGTTGGCTGAGTTGGTAAGGTGATACCAGAATTTATCCACGAGCTGCTTGTATTCTTCGCCGTGTTTTGAGGATTCGGCGATGGGCTGGATATCGCGCTTGTACTCGTTGCGCAGGGCGTTGACCTGCGGGTCGTAGTGGAGTGCTTCGGGTGTGTTGGCCCAGGCGTTAGCGTAGGTGCGATGCCATGCGAAGCGGTCTTCGACGAAGAACGGTTCGGTGACTGCCTCTTTTTCGCAGGACTCTTTGAAAGTGATCATGGGGCCGACTTTTGTCACTTCGCGGATTAGCACATCCAGTTTATCACCAGCCGTAGGCTCGATGTCGAAGGAGCGGCTATAATCGTTGAAATACTTGATGTAGTAGTAGCCAGTCGTGCCGCAATATTCTGCGTCGTCTGCTATGATGACCAGTGAGCCTTTGTTCTTTTTGCCAGACCAGTATTTCATGTTTTCAATGAAATCTTCGATGGTGGTGCTACCACGGAAGTAGGTTAGGTATTTGCCGATCAGACGATCCGAGCGGCACATGCCGTGTAGGCCAGGGACGATGTTGCGGAATGGCTGGTGGAGGAATGGACAGTCTGGGTCGAGCGGATACCACGGGAGGTGGCCGCCCCAGTTCATGTCGTATGCGCGGTTGCGTTCCACCCACGAGTATTCTTTATCAGTGCAGGTCATGTATGACTCGAAGTCGAGAGTCAGATATTTGACGCCTGCTTTCTGGAATGCGCTGGGCACATATTGCATCCATGTGCATTCTGGATTCCAAAACGATTCTGGGCGGAAGCCGAGGTGTTTCTCGAAAACGCGCTGGGCGAACTCGCAAGACCAGTAGCCGTCTTCTTCTGGTATATTGGCCATGAGCGGGTGAGAGTATGGGGCTCCCATGAACTCGCACTGCCCGCGTGCTATGGCGGCTTTCAGTTTTTCCAAAACATCTGGCGTTATTATCGCCATTTGTTCGATGGTGTAACCAGACGCTTCAAATACATATTTGGCGTCTGGATGCTTGTTGAATGTGTCTATGATCACCTCGTAAGAGGCGCGAATCACTCGCTCATAATTCTGTGGAATCAGAAACGCGTAATTCAGGTTGGCGTGGAATATGGCCACATAATCCATGAATGTTTCTCCTTGTTCTATTTTTATCGATGAATTTCGATGTGGGAACAGGCTCTAGCAGTTTTTTGGATATTGGCCATTATTTTTTTAACCCAGATTTGTATTTGCCATGCAAACGACAAAATGTGCGGTCAAAAAATAAAAAGTGTGTTATGAATCTGAGATGGGTTCTGATAGGTCTGAACGGTTCGATTTTTTGGTGCTTGGGAGCGGAATTGCGGGTTTGAGCTTCGCCCTTGATGTGGCACAGGGCGGCACCGTGGCGATTATCACAAAAAAAAGCCGAGCCGAGTCCAACACGAATTATGCACAAGGCGGTATAGCCTGTGTCACCTCCGATGAGGACTCATTCGATCTGCATCTGCGCGATACGCTGGAGGCTGGCTGCGGGTTGTGCCGCGAAGATGTGGTGCGCGGTATAGTCGAGGACGGGCCGCAGCGCATTAGCGAGTTGATAGGGCGCGGAATGGCTTTTTCGAAGCGCGAGGCGGACTCTGGCGGGTCAGCCACTGAGCTGGACTTGGGCAGGGAAGGTGGGCACTCCAGACGGCGTGTCTTGCATGCCAAGGATGTGACTGGGCGCGAGATCGAGCGGACTCTCCTCGCGGCTGTAGAGGGGCATCCTAACATTCGCATTTTCGAAAATCACTTGGCCGTCAACCTGATTACAACCGATAGGCTGGGGCACGCCCACCCGAGGCGTTGCATAGGGGCGTATGTTTTTGATAAAGAGGCCGACGAGGTGAAAACTTTTGTTGCCCCCGTAACGATGCTGGCAACGGGAGGTTGCGGCAAGGTGTACCTCTATACCACGAACCCCGACATAGCGACTGGCGACGGCATCGCAATGGCGTACCGCGCTGGAGCACGCGTGGCCAACATGGAGTTCGTGCAATTTCACCCGACCTGCCTCTACCATCCTGAAGCAAAATCATTTTTAATTTCAGAGGCTGTGCGCGGTGAAGGTGCCAGATTGAAAAGCCGCGCAGGCCGTTTTTTTATGAAAGACCACGATCCAAAAGGTGAACTCGCACCGAGGGACATCGTGGCGCGAGCCATTGATGCGGAGATGAAGCGGACGGGTGCCGATTGCGTCTATTTGGATTTGAGCCACAAGGAAGAGGGATTTGCGGAAAACCGTTTCCCGAATATTTATAGGACATGCCTCAAGTTCGGATTCGATATGGCCGAAGACCCGATTCCTGTAGTTCCCGCCGCTCATTACCAGTGCGGCGGCGTCTTAACTAGCCAGTGCGGCGAGACGGACATCCCAGGGTTGTTCGCTGTTGGGGAAGTAGCCTGCACTGGGTTGCATGGAGCCAACAGGCTCGCCAGCAACTCACTCCTAGAGGCGCTCGTGTTGGCACGCCGAGCCGCAGACAAAGTGCTTAACGCCAAAGCAGAGGCGGTGCCGTTTACTGTTCCGAGGTGGGAATCTGGGAATGTGAGCACGCCCGATGAGCTTGTCGTGGTGAGCCACAACTGGGATGAAATTCGGCGGTTGATGTGGGATTATGTCGGGATCGTTCGCTCGACCAAACGGCTCCAACGGGCGTTTTCAAGGTTGCAAAACCTGATTCGTGAAATAGATGAGTTTTACTGGAATTTCAGAGTGACAGCCGACCTTTTGGAACTCAGAAATTTGGCACTCGTCGCAAGCCTCATAGTGGAATGTGCTATGAAGAGAAAAGAGAGCCGTGGACTCCACTACACGCTAGATTATCCGAATCTTGCGCCTAGTGGAGCCAAGGACACAGTTTTGGTTTGCGGGGACGGGTGTGCGGAAAGGTTGCGGATATGAGCAGCGAGAAAAATAAAGCACCACTGGGAGTGTTCGACTCTGGCGTTGGCGGCTTGACTGTCGCCAGAGAAATAGCCAGAGAAATGCCTTGCGAAGAAATGGTTTATCTCGGCGATACTGCGCGGCTACCGTATGGCTCCAAATCGCCAGACACAGTGAGGCGTTTTGCGCTGGAGGATGCAGATTTTTTAATGAGTCGTGGGGTGAAAGCTATAGTGGTAGCGTGCAACACAGCCACAGCGTTCGCGCTCCCTATTTTGCAACGAGAGATGCCTGTGCCCGTGATAGGCGTCTTAGACGCAGGTGTGGAAGCCGCCTTGCAAAGCACGCGTAACGGGCGGCTCGGGCTGATAGGAACGGTGGGCACCGTAGCCAGCCAAGCATACCAAAAAGAATTGAAACGACGCAGCCCAAACATCCATGTGGTAGCACGCGCCACGCCGCTACTGGTGCCGCTGATAGAGGAAGGATGGCTGGATCACCCTGCGACAAAGCTGGTTTTAAAGGAGTACTTGGAATCATTTTTGGAACAGGATGTGGATACGCTCCTGCTGGCTTGCACGCATTACCCACTCCTGAAACCAGTGATTTCGTCTATCCTCGGAGAGGGTGTTTCCCTCGTAGATTCCTCCACGACATGTGCCCTTCACCTGCGCCGTATCATGGAAGAAAAAAACATGGTAGCAACAAGGGTCGCCAGAGGTAAAATGGATATTTATCTCACTGACCAGACAGAAAATTTCGAGTCACTCGCACGCTGCATCGTGCCAGGCGAAATACGCAAAATCAGTGCCGCAGCACTGGTGTCGAGAGCGTTTTAAAAAGCACTTTTCAGAGGAGAAAACAAAGTTTTCCGCTTTGAATTTGCGGGTAAAACACCGTATGGACAAAGGCGCAAAAAAAACGCGAACATGTATCGTACGAGTGAAAAAAACAAAAATTCCGCATAAAAAGAAGATGTTTTTTGAGCTGAAATGCTAAAAATTCGCTGAAAAACAAGCGGGCTGGCGTAAAAAGCAAAGAAAAACACAAAAAGTATTTTATTGACTATCAGCATGTTACAAACAAAATAAAAAAAACGAAAAATATTTTTTGACAAAAATTAAAAAAAGGGTAGCTTATTCATCCCTCAGCGAGAGAAGATAACGGGAACGAAGTTCGAAAAGAACGACGGGAAGTTAGCAAAAATCTCGGTGAGTGGAAGAAAAAAGTGATCTTTGACAGTCTGGCTTTGGAAATAAAATATTTCCAAAAAGAAACAACAGCGAAAGTTGAATTGTGCGATCTTTGTTGATTTCACAAAATTGAGTTGAATAGTAAGTCTTAAATGACAACAGTTCAAATTTTCTACGGAGAGTTTGATTCTGGCTCAGAACGAACGCTGGCGGCGTGGATAAGACATGCAAGTCGAACGGGATTTGTTTGGTAGCAATATTGAGCAAGTTCAGTGGCGAAAGGGTGCGTAACACGTGGGAATCTACCTGAAAGTGGGGGATAGCTCGTCGAAAGGCGAATTAATACCGCATGTGGCAGAGATGCTAAAGCTGGGGACCGCAAGGCCTAGCGCTATCAGTTGAGCCCGCGTCCTATCAGCTAGTTGGCGAGGTAAAAGCTCACCAAGGCTATGACGGGTAGCTGGTCTAAGAGGACGACCAGCCACACTGGAACTGAGACACGGTCCAGACACCTACGGGTGGCAGCAGTCGAGAATTTTTCACAATGGGGGCAACCCTGATGGAGCGACGCCGCGTGGAGGATGAAGGTTTTCGG
>JAIFLJ010000243.1 GCA_020049135.1 bacterium
TTTTGCCTGTGACCTAGGGTAGCCCGAGGACGGGCAACCCTAGGCTGATATATAACACCCTTTCAGGGTTGAAGAAAAACGATTGCATGAGACTGATTCCATACCTCCCACACTGCCAGACAAAGAGCACGCTATTTCCCAACTCTGGTTTGCTCTACCTTACCCACTTTTAATCACACCCGAGGGAGTGATTAGGAGGATGCGTGAAGCGAAAAATGCTCTATGCGTGCATGGCATCAAGCAATCGCTTGGCGTTTTCTGGGGCGGAATAGTTTTGCTCAGCCCAGGCTCGTGCGTTCTTCCCCAGCTTTACCCGTGTCTCTGGTGAGGAGGCGAGCGCGGCTATCAGTGCGGCCCATTCGGACGGGTCTTTCACGGCTGCTATGAGCCCTGTTTTTTCGTGAACAACCGCCTCCCGCGCTCCATCCTCTGGGCAGGAGACGACCGCCAGCCCGTGCGAAAAAGCTTCGGGTATTACATTTGGCAGGCCATCCCTGTCGCCCTGAGCGTCCACCACGCCCGTGTGCAAAAACAGATCAGCCCAACGGAAATGTTCCTGCACCTCCTCTTGGCAACATGCTCCAACAAGATGAACCTCATAACCTAACCCTGCCGACGCAATCTCCACTGCGAGAGTTTCACGGAGTGAGCCGTCCCCGACGATGCGCATTTCAAACGGAACACCCATCCGTTTAAGGCAACCGCAGACGGCCACTTGAAAAAGGTGTCCTTTCTTTGGAACAAGGCGTGCCACTGAAAGAATGTGCAGCACTCTGCCAGATAGATGTTTGTGGGTTTCGGCAGGAAAACTGGGCAGGCCGCGCCTGATTACTTTTACTTTTGGCACAGATCCGCCCATAAGTTTTTCAAAATGCGGGACATTGAATGCCGCGTCGGTGTGGACAAAAAGTGTAGCCCTGGTTTTCGGCACTAGGAGGGGATCGCCGCCGTCGCGGTAAATATCGTAAGCATGTGCTCCGAAGGAAAAACTGGTGCCGCGCAAGGCGGAGAGAATCCACGCAGCCGTGGCGGGCATCGTGGCCCAGGCTCCGTGGAAATGGCTCACTCCTTCCATCCATGCGTTGCGGCTGACTGAAAGAGCAAAAAATATACCCCAGAAAACATGGAAGGCGTGAGCTGCCGTTTTTGGGGGGAACCGGAGTAAAATACTGGCGAATCGCAAAACGCCGCGCGGGTTATTACAGCACGCAAACAGAAGCGCCAGCGGCGAAAATAACATGCCCCGCCAGTCGCATGTTTCCACGCGGACGCCGGGATGAACGACTCCGCGCCTTCCAGTTTTCCACGGTAGCATGGAACAGACGACCATCTCTGCACCATGCGCGGCCATCGCCTCGACCTCCCTCTGTATGAATGTCTGCGAAAGGACGGGATACGAAACGCAAAAATAGGCAACTTTCATCTCTGGATAGCTCCCAAAACTTCGTCAACTGTAATGGCCAACATACAATCGTGCGCGGGGCGCGGGCAAGATTCTAGCCTACACACAGCACAGCTAGGCGGGTGGTGCAGGATTGCTGAGGCACCGATAGCACCCCACCGCGCAGGGTCGGCTGTGCCAGAAAAAAGCTGCACCAGCGGCGTTCCCACAAGCCACGCAAAATGCGCCACACCAGTGTCTGTGGCAACCACAAGGGCAGAGTTTTTTAAATGACTGAGTGTCTCGCCGATAGAGCTGCTATGCAAAAGAACCCCAGCATCCGCAGAAGCCATTTTCGCCAACCGTTCCCCCTGCACACGGGTGTCTTCCGTCACGAGCAGGCGTGCGGTGCGACCCTGCTTATGGAGCACTCGCAACAGTTCGGCCCAGCGTTCGAGGGGCCACTGTTTTGCAGTCGTGCCTGCCCACGGAGCCAAAAGCACGGGATCGGACAAGCTCTCTTGTGACCAGCGATATTTATGCGGCATAAAAACTTGCGGCGGCGTTTTTCCTGAAATTCCCCACTGCTCAGGGAAACGCATGGCCATCCGCAAAATTTGGTGTCCTTCGCCTTGACTGGTTTTTTCATTGAGCAAAAAACGGAACTTGTCGTTGAGTCCCCTAGAGCATCTGCACCCAGCGGCACGCATCCATATTTTGCCGTGCTGGTCGTGGGCTGAGGATGTCATTTCAACGCCCCAATCAAACCCGTGGACAGAGAGTCCACTAGCAGCTTTGATCCCATCCCAAACACTCCTCGCAACATCAATGCCGCGCGTAGTCCGCTCATATTTCGGGTGCTGGACAGGATGCAAATTTGGAAGCCACGGCAATATTTTTTTCCATTCCGCGTTGGGCTGCCAGACGATAACATGCAAATTATCTGGCGAACCGAGAAAGCTCTGCGCCTCCCAGAGTGCGGGTAGAGCCAGCGCAAAATCTCCTAAGTGGTCGGGCTTGATAATCAGCACTTTCATGCTGTGCCCCCTTTTGGTATTCGCGAAACGAGCCTCGCTACCGCCGACTCGACTTCCTCAACGGAAATCGAATCGAGAGCACGCCGCCAGTAGCGTGGGTTAGTTTCCAAAAAGCTGCGTTTTTCGCTGTGGGCCACAATTTCAACGGTCTCGCCCAAAACGCGCCAGCGTGCCGAGCCGTAGATGGGTTCAGTCCTATTAAAAATGTCCGCGACCGGACACCCCACAGCCCCTGCCAAGTGGCTGATCCCAGTGTTGCGTGTCACGAGGAAGCGCGACTTTTTTAGCAGGTGCCCAAGCTCGCCCAAGTTGGTTCTGCCCGCTAAATTGATAAACTCTACACGCTGTCTGAGAAGTGTTTCAGAGAGGGCTAGAACCGACGGGTCTCCGGCATGTCCACCTGTTATTGCTACAGCGTGCCCCTTCAAAAGACCGCTTGGGCGCACGAGCCTAAAGACGAGTTCGGCAAATCGTTCTGGCCGCCACCTATGTTCGAGCGAAAAAGCGGTCGGGTTCACTACGAAAAATGACTGCGAAAAAAAATGCTGGCCGATCATTTTTTCGAGAGAGACCCGATCCGCCTCCCGCAAAAATACAATGGGCTCCAAGGCGTCAGGCTGGACACAGCCGATTAGTGTGAGCAAATCGAAAGCGTATTCGGCCTCGTGTTTGCGTCCTTCGTGCTTGCTGTAGGCGACGCCGTCTGTCAGTGAGAGTCCAGCCAGCCCCTGGTTGAAACCGATGCGGCGCGGGATGCCCTCCAGCCATGCGGCGATCTGCATGGGGGGCGAGGGGTGGAGAAAGATTGCCGCAGAAAAATTTTCACAGGAAAAACAGCGGCGGAAAAGGGCGATGGCACGCCTGAAATCTTTGCCCGAGAAAGGGGCGTTGGCCAGAGAGCTTTCCAGCGGTAAAAAAGAAAAGTTAGGCGCATCTGAGTATAGCGGAGCCATCTGCGCAGGGGCGGCAAAAACGATCCGCGCCTCTGGAAATGTTTTACGGACATGAGCCAGAGACGAGGACGAAATGATTACATCTCCAACGCGATCTGGGCGGACAATCAAAATGTTTTCCATGCCGTTCAATATGTTTTTCTGGCGGGAAAACTATCTATCAGGAAACGGCTGAAATAACACGGAAGAATTTTTGAACCACGGATGAACGCAGATTTTAATTTAACCACAAAGATCGCAAAGGGCAAAAAATCGAACTGCATCCCGTAATCTTCCTATGTGGCCTCTGTGCTCTTTGAGGTTAAATTTCTTTTCCTCTCATGGAGGAAGATTTTTAGCCACAGGTTTTAAGAAAACCAAGTTATCACGCTTGCGTCTTGCTTAGCACTTTTCTCTTTTTCTCTTACCACTTCTTCGTTCGCTTGCTACTGGGCAGCAGAGAACAACTCCCCAGTAGATTCAGGGTGTCACATGGAAGGTACAAGTGCCACCTGTTTTGTGGCACACACCAACTGCTAGAACCAGCTTAAAAAATCAAGCCGTCGGCTTCAGCAATTTGCTGATGCGCGAGCTTTTGCGGCGAGATTTATTTTTGTGGATAATTTTCCGCTTGGCGGCTTTGTCGTATGCCGCGACCACTTTAGGGAGGAGGGTATTGGCCTCGTCCATCTTTTTTTCCTTCACAAGTGTGCGGATTTCTTTTTCTAGTTTTTTAACCGCCGTTTTTACGGTACGGTTTTGCTCACGCCGACGGACTGCGGCACGCGCTTGTTTTGCTGCGGATTTCGTATTTGCCATAATCAAAAATGTTCGTCAAACATAGAGGTGTTAAATAGAAATGCAAGCGTGAAATGGCAAAAGTTTTGTGTAGGCCTGTTTTTCTTGCTGCCCATCTGCTTTGTGGCGTCGTGGGCGTCGGGGTGCGTTTTTGTTAGTGCAGGCTCAATTCTGTGGGGGCGCGAGTTTTCTCCACTGCTCTGTTTCTCTTCTGGCGTGGTGGCGTGGGGCGTGCTTTTTTTCGTGCTTCCGCGCCCAGTGTGGCTTTATGTTTTTGGCCACGAGTTGACCCATGCGATTTGGGTTTGGGTCTTCAACGGGTGCGTGAAAGAATTTAAAGTAACCAGCAGCGGCGGCCATATACGCACGGACAAAGTGAATTGCTGGATTTCTTTGGCACCGTATTTTTTCCCAGTTTACAGCTTCATTGTTGCATGGGCATGGTGGCTGGCATCATTCTGGTTCCCACTGGGGGCGCATATGTGGGTTCTTTACGGATTGCTCGGGGCGACATGGGGTTTTCATGTTTCATTTACGCTTTTGACCATCCCCATGATACAGTCGGACATAACCGAAAACGGATGGCTTTTTTCACTCTCGTTCATTTATTTGGCCAACCTTATTCTCTTGAGCGTTTTTCTCATCGCCCTCATACCCGGAATGGGGTTTCACGATTGGTTTTGCGGGTGGGTCGAAGGCGGTCAAATGTTGTGGAAAGGTTGCATCAAGCTATACGGGTGGGTTTCCGCAGCAATCAGTTTTCTGGTTGCCACTCTATATTTTGGCCTTGCTGGATTGCTGTTTTAGTCAGTATTCTTTCCGTGGAATGAATCAGTTGTTTTTTAAATCATCCCTCGTGAAAAAGTATGTCGTTGCCCTTACTGGCGTGGCTCTTTACGGGTTCTTGCTCATTCATACATTGGGCAATCTACAAATATTTTTAGGGTCAGCAGCTATCAACGCTTACGCCAGCTTGCTCAAAGCAAGCCCAGAAATTTTGTGGGGTTTCAGGGCTGGGTTGTTGGTCATGGTCTTGGCTCACGGGCTGTGTGCCGCGCTGTTGGCCATCGAAAATCGCCGCGCCCGCCCCGCTGCCTATGAGCGGATACCGAAGTTTGGTTCCACAGTGGCGTCGCGCACCATGTTAGGAACAGGGTCTGTGATTCTCATTTTCGTGGCATACCATATTTTCCATTTCACAGTCCGCGCTACGCACCCTGACATTTCATTTTTTCACGACTCTCACGGGAGGCACGATGTTTATTCGATGGTGGTATTGAGTTTCAAACAACCCGCGCTTTCGCTTTTTTATATCGTAGGCGTGGCCTGCGTCTGCTTCCACCTAAGCCACGGCGTTTCGTCGGCGTTTTATTCTCTTGGCATGGTGTTTGCGGGCTACGAACGGCTAATCTCCCGTTTTGCTTTGGCGGTTTCAGTATTCATTTTTTGCGGCATGTCTTCTGTGCCAATAGCCGTTATGTTTGGCATATTGAAACTGGTTCCTTCTTGAACGGCTCCCACAGGAATTTGTTTTTACAAATATAAAACTATGAAACTCGACGCCAAAACACCTCTGGGCCCGCTACCGCAAAAATGGGGGCGGCATTGCGCGGGCATCCGCCTCGTAAATCCAGCAAACCGCCGCAAATACGAGGTGCTGGTCGTAGGGACTGGGCTGGCTGGAGCGTCTGCCGCTGCATCGCTGGCCGAGATGGGTTATGGTGTGAAGGCGTTCTGCTACCAAGATAGTGCCCGTCGGGCGCACAGCATTGCGGCGCAGGGAGGGATAAATGCAGCAAAAAATTACCCGAACGATGGTGACAGCGTGTGGCGTCTTTTTCACGACACGCTCAAGGGCGGCGATTTCCGGGCGCGCGAGGCCAATGTTTACCGCCTAGCCCAACTCAGTAATGCAATCATAGACCAGAGCGTGGCGCAGGGCGTTCCGTTTGCTCGCGAGTATGGCGGTGGTCTGGCAAACCGCTCATTCGGCGGGGCGCAGGTGTCGCGGACTTTTTATGCACGCGGTCAGACTGGGCAGCAACTGCTTTTGGGCGCATACCAAGCACTCGCCCGCCAAGTCGGACTCGGTGCAGCAAAACTTTTCACACGCACAGAAATGCTGGATTTGGTAGTGGTGGATGGGCGTGCTAGGGGCGTGGTGGTGCGGGATATGGTGACGGGCGAGATTACGGCGCACACTGGCGATGCTGTGGTGTTGGCTACAGGCGGCTACGGCAATGTTTATGATCTTTCAACTAATGCCCGTGGCTGCAATGCCTCAGCCATCTGGCGGGCACACCGCAAGGGGGCATTTTTTGCCAACCCGTGCTACACGCAGATACACCCCACATGCATCCCTGTTTCAGGCGAAGGCCAATCCAAACTCACGCTCATGTCCGAGTCCTTGCGCAACGATGGGCGCGTCTGGGTGCCAAAACGGGTGGAGGATTGCGGGAAGTCGCCTGCCACAATACCTGAAGATGACAGGGACTATTTTCTGGAAAGGAAATATCCGTCCTACGGCAACCTTGCCCCACGCGATATCTCATCGCGTGCTGCCAAAGAAGTTTGTGACCAAGGGCGCGGTGTTGGGCCGGGTGGACGCGGGGTTTACTTAGATTTCGCAGATGCAATTGAGAGGCTAGGGCACAAGGAGGTGGAGGGGCGTTACGGGAACCTTTTCGATATTTACCATGAAATCACCAGCGAGGATGCCTACTTGGCACCGATGCGCATTTATCCGGCCGTCCACTACACGATGGGCGGGCTTTGGGTTGATTACAACTTGATGAGCAACTTGCCTGGACTTTTCGTGGCTGGAGAAGCAAATTTTTCCGATCACGGAGCGAACCGCTTGGGAGCGAGTGCCCTCATGCAAGGACTGGCGGACGGCTATTTTATTTTGCCACTGACGGTCGGGGATTACATAGCCGGGCTAACTTCACCGAGGCTCGGTATAGACCATGCGGAGTGCAAAAAATCCGTGGATGAGGCCGTGCATAGAGTCCGCGGCTGGATAGAGGCAAAAGGGAAGCGCACAGTGGCATCGTTCCACCGAGAGTTGGGCAAGAAAATGTGGGAGTATTGCGGGATGGCTCGCGAGCGCGGCGGGTTGAAAAAGCTGGCAGGCGAGATTCCTGTGTTGCATGAGGAATTCCGCAAGAACACATGTCTCACAGGCCATGCGAATGGCATCAACGCCATGCTGGAACAGGCTATGCGCGTGGACGATTTTTTTGAACTGGCGCAACTGATCTGTGCGGACGCGCTAGACAGGGACGAATCCTGCGGCGGCCATTTTAGGGTGGAGCACCAGACGCCTGACGGCGAGGCGAAGCGTGATGATGCCCGCTTCGCGCATGTCTCGGCATGGGAACACCGCGCGGGTGGCGCTCCCGTTTTGCACAAAGAGCCTCTGGTTTACGAAGAGACTGTCATGTCAGGGAGGAATTACAAATGAACATAAAACTGCGTGTGTGGAGGCAGGAGAAGCCCAATGCTAAAGGGCGTTTCGTGGTTTACGATTTTCCAGACGCCGACCCAAACATGTCATTTTTGGAGATGATGGATGCGTTGAACAACCGCCTCGTCTTGCAAGGGGAGGAGCCCGTCGCGTTCGACCACGACTGCCGCGAAGGCATTTGCGGAGCGTGCTCTGCTGTGATCGGGGGTAAGCCGCACGGGCCTGGAAAAAGAATCACGACATGCCAAGCCTATGTCCGCGCTTTCCGCGAAGGCGATGTCATTACGGTGGAGCCATTCCGTGCGAGGGCGTTTCCGGTTTTGAAAGATTTGGTAGTGGACAGATCTGCGTTGGACAGAATCGTGCAGGCTGGCGGGTTCGTTTCGGTCTCCACGGGGTCTGCTCCAGAGGCCAACGCTATACCCGTCGCCAAAGAGGTGTCCGACAAGGCTTTTGACGCGGCCGCGTGCATCGGGTGCGGGGCGTGCGTGGCAACCTGTAAGAACGCATCAGCCACACTGTTCGTAGCAGCAAAAATATCGCATCTAGGCTGGCTTCCACAAGGGCAGGCGGAACGCTCCCGCAGAGCCTTGAACATGGTGGAACAGATGGGGAAAGAAGGGTTTGGCTCGTGCAGCAACACGCTGGCATGTGAGGCCGTATGCCCCAAAGGCATCAGCGCGACCAATATCGCTAGGATGAACCGCGATTTCGCGTTTGCTCTTGTATCCAGAGCTGGGCAATAGGTGATAGGCAATTTAGCTTGCGGCTGCGTATTTACTGGGACTGCCGGCGTCCCGCCGACATCTCGCTGGCAAAATCAGAAGATGCCGGCGTGACGCCAGCGGTCCCAGTGATGAGAGGTTTGACTTTCGGGGTGATCGGATTATTTTCGTGGCGGATGCGAGTTGTTTTCAAATTCCTTTTATTGATTTTTTGGGCGGGTGTCGCCGAGGCTGGAGATGTCTTGATGATGCCTGCTCCAGTCTTGTATTTGCGGGGGGATTTCGAGCAAACAAAAACGGTGGTCGGTTTTACCAAACCGTTGATTTCTACTGGGCGTTTTTTTTTATGGCGCGGGCGCGGGGTTGTTTGGGATACTCGGAAACCGTTTGCTTCTACCCTGCTTCTCAAACGCGATGCTATCCTGACGCGGCAGGGTGATGGAAAGTGGACTGCCAATGAGGGAGTCCGATCTGGGGCGGAGGATGCGCACAGGATACTTTTTGCGATTTTGTCGGCTGATGAGAAAATGCTTTCTAAGTATTTTAAGGTGGAGGAACGGCGGACAAAATCAGAGACTTGGCAATGGGTTTTGCGCCCCGTCCACGCTGGGTTGGCGCGGTGGATGCGGCGTCTCGTGGTGGAGGGCGACCGCTGGGTGCGGCGCACCCAGTGGCAGGAAGGAAATGGGGACGAAAACATCGTGATTTTCCATCATTTGACTGAGGCAACAGAACCTACGCATGAAGAAAAAAAACTTTTGGGCGAATAGTTTCTTGCCTGTATTTTCCCATCTCAGGGCGTGGGTGTGGTTGCTTGTCGTGGGGTGGATCGTTCTGCATCAAGTTTCGTTTTGGAAGGCACCCCATTTCAACACGGACATTCTAGCTCTTTTGCCTTTGGAAAAGCAGCATCCCGTTTTGCAAAAAGCGGTGGAGTCTTTGCACCACCGGATGTCGGGGCAAATTTTTATTTTGGTGGGTGCTGAAAGCTGGGAGGACGCAGTGCGGTGTGCCCGCGTGGCAGCGGAGCATCTGGAGGCGTTACCGCTGGCGCGTGTTGGGGAGAGTGCGGATCGTGTGGAACAAGCGGTGGATTTTTATCGTCCTTGGAGAAACCGTTTTTTGACGCCCGAGCAAAGGGAGCGTTTAAAAAGCACCACTGTAGATGAGTGTGTCTCTGCGTCTATCCGGCAACTTTACCAACCCCTGAGCGGGCGGATGACTACTTGGGGTGAAGATCCCCTCGGTCTATGGCCAGACTGGTGGGTAGCCCGTTTGTCTGACACCCCTATTCGTTTCAGAGAGGGGTGGTTGTGGCTGGAGGCAGACGGCAAGGAGTGGGTGCTCCTGCGATACCAAAGCCAGCAGTCAAGTCTGGGCAGTGGAGATGGTCAATTAGGAGACGCTATTCAGCGGGCTCGGGAAGCGGTGGGGCAGACACATGCGGGGACGACTTTTTTAGCGGCTGGCGTCCCTTTGCATGCGGAGGTTTACGCCTCTCGTGCTCAAAGTGAAATGTCTGTGATCGGAGGCGGCTCTCTGCTGGCTGTCCTCTTTTTGGTGTGGATTTGTTTCCGTTCACTCCTGCCCATCGGCCTGATCGCACTTTCCCTGTTAGTGGGATGTGCGGCGGCCTTGAGCGTGACCTGTTTATTGTTTGACGAGGTGCATGTCTTGACGCTGGTGTTCGGTGCCAGTCTGGTCGGGGTGGCCGAGGATTATGGTTTTCACTATTTTGCGAAACGGCAAGGGCGTCCCCTGAATGAAAAGCATTCCATTTTAAGAAGTATTTTGCCTGGTTTACTGCTGGCTTTGCTGACCAGCGTGGTCGCTTATCTGGTGCTGGGGGTGGCTCCTTTTCCGGGTTTGCGGCAAATGGCTGTTTTTTCGGCGGTGGGATTGGTGGGAGCGTTTTTGACCGTTTGGTGCTGGTTCCCATTTTTGGATTGTTCGGATTTGCCGATGACCCGTTTTGCCTCCGTTTTTTCAGCGAGTTTGGCGAGGTGGCCACAGTGGCGAGCCAGCGGATACCATCTTGCTTTTTGGGGTGTGGTGCTCGTGCTAACGCTGGTGGGTTTGGGAAAAATGCGGGTGGAGGATAGTTTGCGCCAACTGCAATATGTCTCTCCCGATCTGGCCAGAGAGCAGGGGCAAATGGAGAGATTGCTGAGTCTTCCGAGTCCCGGCCAATTTTTTTTGGTTTCAGGGCACATCCCAGATCAGGTGTTGCAACGCGAAGAAGCATTGCAGTCGCGGTTAGATGATCTAGTCAAGCAAGGGGTGCTTGCAGGGGCGAGTTCCGTTTCCGAGTGGCTTCCTTCACGCGACAGACAGGCAGAAAATGAAAGGATGACAGCCGAATGGGAGGGGCGGGTGATCGGGCAGGTGATCCAAGAGATAGCAAGAGAGATCGGCGAAGTCCCGCCGAAAAAAGTTTTTGCCCCGAATTATTTGGGCGTGGAGGAATGGCTGGCCAGTCCAGCCGCCGATTCGTGCCGTTTCCAGTGGCTGGGTGAGAGCGAGGGGGAGTGGCACTCATTGACACTGTTGCGAGGGCTTTCCCAGCAATCCCTTTCAACACTTGCGAGCGTGGCAGATGATTTGGATGGGGTTTATTGGGTAGATCGTGTGTCAAGTTTATCGGAACTCATGAGGCGGTATCGCGTCATGTCGGGGAAATTGTTGTGCGTGGGGTATGTGATCGTTTGGGTTTTGTTGCTCTGGCGTTTTGGATGGGGGGCGTGGAGGGCTTTTTTGCCTACTTTGCTGGGAACCCTTTTGACTGTGGGAATTTTGGGATGGTGCGGGGTTCCCTTGCAACTGTTCATCGTGCTGGGGTTATTGCTTTTGCTGGGGCTGGGGGTGGATTACGGAATATTTTTGCTCGAGCATCCGGGCGACGGGACTGCATGGCTAGCCGTGGCACTCTCAGGTGTGAGCACCTTGCTTTCATTTGGTTTGCTCGCCCTTTCCGCTACACCCGCTTTGAGGACTTTTGGGCTGACGATGTTTATAGGCGAGGTGGCGATCTGGGTATTGACTCCCTACTTTCGTAAAAAACAGTAAATGTGTGAAGCCTTTCCAGTTTACAAAAAAAGCTGTTAGATTCAGTATTTCCTCCATCTCGCATGAAAGACAAAAAGTTCTCTCCGCCCCAGCAAACCGCTCTTGATGCCCGCTTTGAAGCGCAGAAAATTATTTTTGGTCCTGTAGTGTTCCAGTGTGTCCGGTTCGCATGGAAACAGGGCATTTTACGAGCCATCAGCGAGCATGGCGAAAAGGGAGGGAGCATCCGTGAATTATCCTTGTGCGGATCATGGTCTGAGTATGTCCTACAACTGGTCTTGGAAAGTTGCCTCTCCGCTGGAGTCGTGGCTCTTGTGGACGGACGCTATGCGCTGGACAAAACGGGCTACTGTATTTTGAGCGATGAGCTGACGCAGGTCAATTTAGATTTCATGCACGATGTCTGTTATCAGGGGATGTATTTTTTGGAGGAGTCGCTCAAGGAGTCCAGACCTGTCGGACTCAAAACGCTCGGGTCGTGGAAAAGTTTATATGAAGGGTTGAGCCAATTGCCTGAGCCGGCACGGACGAGTTGGTTTAGATTTGACCATTTTTATTCCGACACTTCTTTTGTGAAAATGATACCTCATATTTTTGAGAATCGCCCTCACCGCGTGATGGACTTGGGGGCGAATACTGGCAAATTCAGTCTAGCCGCTTTGCGGCATGATGGAGAGGTGGAATTGCACTTGGTGGATTTGCCGCAGCAGTTGCGGCTGGCCGAGGAGACTCTGCGCCAAAACGGGCTATTTGAGAGAGCCCGTTTTCATCCCGTAAATATGTTGGAAAAAGAGAGTCTTTTTCCAGAAGGGATGGACATCATTTGGATCAGCCAATTTCTGTCCTGTTTTTCAGAAGACGAGATTCGCAGTATTTTACAGCGGGCGGCACGGGCTCTCTCTCCCGGCGGACAGATTTATATTTTAGACACTTTGTGGGATCGGCAAAATCATGATATAGCCGCGTATTGCATGATTAATCTATCGCCCTATTTCACTGCGATGGCCAACGGCAACAGCAAGGTCTATCAGAGTGGGGATTATGCGCGTTTGGCCGAAGAAGCGGGGTTGCGGATGGTAGAGATGCGGGACGGGATCGGGTATGGTCATACATTATTGCGTTTGATACCTTGCACGATGGGGAAAAAATTATGAACCGAATATTACTCTGGGTGGCGTGTCTTGGGGCGCTCTTGCTTGGATCAGTGGCTTGTCAGAAACAGATGCCTGCGGCACTGCCTGAGTTGCGTCTCTCCCCCAGTTCTTTCAACGGTTCGGTGAATATGATCCAGCAGATTCAGATCACGCCATTACATTTGTCCTCAAAAGAAAAAAGCACGCCCACTTCTTTGGATGCGCTGGTGGAAATCAGCCCTGAAAAAGTAAAAATCGCCGGATTTGCGATGGGCCAACGAATTTTGAATCTCTCTTGGGACGGGCAGAATTGGGAATCCACACGGCATCCTTTGTTGCCTCCAGAATTTAAGGAGTCGCAGGTGTTGCGGGATTTGCAATATGCGTCTTGGCCTCTGGAAGTCGTGTGTGCGGCATTACCAGCGGGGTGGACTTTTTCTGAGTCAGGGTTGGCGCGAACGCTATCGCTGGAGAATGTTCCGAAATTGCTCGTGAGATATGAAAATCGGGCACTGTGGCAGGGGGATATGACTGTGGACAATGTGGCAGAGAACTATCGTCTGCGCATACGCAGCAAGCCAGTTTCTGGAAGAGTTGAAAAGAAATGAAGCACCCCGTTTATCTCAACCAGCTTGGGTTGGTTTGTTCCTTGGGTGCAGGGAAGTCGGAGGTCTCTCGGTCTTTGTTTCATCCACCGTCCCAACTACCTGTGAGGTTGTTGGCACTCTCCTCGGGTGGGCATTTTCCAGTGGCATCTGTTTCGGTGCCGCTCGTGGATGTGGGGCAGTTGCCCAAGCATTTTCGCAGTCGCAATAACGCACTCATTTTGACTGCCTTGCAGGAAATCCGTCAGGCGGTGGATGATGCTATTGAGCATTATGGTGCCGCTCGTGTCGGCGTGGTGATGGGCACCAGCACATCGGGGATGAAAGAGAGCGAAGAGGCCGTGTCGCACTGGCATCGGCGGGGCGAATTTTTACCAGAATTTGACTTTCCACAGATGGAGTTGGGATCGGCTGCCGGGATGATTTCTGAGTTTTTGCAACTCTCTGGCCCCGCATGGGTGGTGTCCACGGCCTGTTCTTCCAGTGCCAAGGCGATGATCAGTGCAGCGCGACTTTTGAGAAGCGGCAGATGCGATGCGGTGATCGTAGGGGGCAGTGATTCCTTGTGCCAATTTACTGTTTCTGGATTTTCGGGATTAGAGTTGCTGAGTCAGACTCCCTGCAATCCCATGAGCCTGAACCGCTCGGGCATTCACATCGGAGAGGGATGCGCAATTTTTTTGATGACCCGAAAATCTGGTGGAACTTTTTTAGCCGGGTGGGGAGAGTCTGCGGATGCCCACCACATGTCAGCACCCGATCCTACGGGAGGCGGGGCGATTTTGGCGATGCGTGAGGCATTGTCTCAGGCGGGGTTGAACGCTGGTGATATAGATTACATCAATTTGCATGGCACGGCGACATGGCAGAATGATGCGATGGAATGTCGAGCCGTGGCGGAGGTGCTCGGGGTCGGAGTGCCAGCGAGTTCCACCAAACCGCTTACGGGGCATACGCTAGGGGCGGCTGGTGCTCTGGAAGCAGCTTTTTGCTGGCTGACTCTGATGAATAATCCCCTCGGCACTTTGCCCGTGCATGTCTGGGATGGGATGCCAGATCCAGCGTTGCCTGCTCTGAACTTGGTGAGGGAGGGGCAGTGTCTCGGACGCCCCCCTCGCTTTATCATGAGCAATTCCTTTGCCTTTGGCGGCAGTAATGCGTCATTGGTTTTTGCGAGGGCTGAGGAATCAGGTTTAAGTCCAGACGAAGAGGAGAAGTCATGAGTGGAGCCGAGGTGGTGGCCAGAGATGATTCTGCGACATGGGCTGTGAGCGAGTTATTGCAGCACACTGAGCCGATGTTGCTTTTGGATCGGGTGGTCTCTGTCACAGAGGAATCGCTGGTGGCGGAGGTGACACCCCGAAGCGGGAGCTTATTTTGCTCTGGCCAGGGGGTGGGCGGATGGGTAGGGATCGAATACATGGCGCAAGCCATCGGTGCTTGGGTGGGTTTTCAAAAAAAACTGCATGGTGCCCCGCCTAAAATGGGGTTTCTTTTGGGGTGTCGCCGTTACCGTTCTGAAGTAGATTCATTTTCTGTGGATGTGACCTTGCGGGTGGAGGTGCGGCGACAATTTCAGGCAGACAACGGGCTGGCTCAGTTTGAATGTTTTATCTATGAAGGAGAGCGCATCGTGGCTCAGGCGGAACTCAAGGTATTTGAACCGCTGGATGCCGAAGCTTTTTTGAAAGGGGATTCATGATGCAGGAAAATACTGTGCTGGTAACAGGGTCCAGTCGGGGCATTGGTCGCGCTGTGGCATTGCGTTTGGCTGAGGAAGGTTATGACATCGCGCTTCATTGTCGTGAGAGACGGGAGGCGGCAGAGGTGGTGGCAGAGCAAATTCGTCTCTGCGGGCGTAGGGTCAGAATTTTGCAATTTGATGTGAGTCACCGGGAAGAATCGGCCTCTGCATTATTGCGAGATATGGAGGAACATGGGTGCTACTACGGGGTGGTAGCCAATGCGGGAGTGACGCGAGACAACGCATTTCCTGCTATGAGCGGAGAGGATTGGGATACCGTCATGCGGGTGGATTTGGATAGTTTTTACAATGTCTTGAATCCCGTGTGTATGCCGATGATTCAACGACGCAAGCCAGGACGAATCGTGACGCTGGCATCCGTGTCGGGAATCATGGGCAATCGGGGTCAAGTCAACTACAGCGCGGCCAAGGCGGGCATCATCGGAGCCACAAAAGCATTGGCGGTAGAACTGGCGAGCCGCAAAATCACTGTCAATTGCGTGGCTCCTGGCTTGATCGAGACGGAGATGTTGCCCGAACAGGTGGTAGAAGAAGCACTAAAAATCATTCCCATGAAACGGGTAGGAACTGCTGAAGAGGTGGCGGCCACGGTCTGTTTTCTGATGAGTCCAGAGGCGGGTTATATTACCAGACAGGTGATCTCGGTGAATGGAGGAATGGTATGATGAGGAGAGTGGTCATTACCGGGATAGGGGCACTGAGTCCGCTGGGACACGATTGGCCTACGGTGTTAGCGAGGTTGCGGTCTCAAAAGAATGTAGTTCGGATCATGCCGGGCTGGGAAGAGTATGCAGGGCTCAATACTCGAGTCGGTGCTCCAGCCGCCCCGATAGAATTTTCTGCAACGACTTATCATCGGAAAAGGACACGAAGCATGGGGCGTGTAGCACTTTTGTCTGTCCGTGCTACTGAAATGGCACTTGCTGATGCTGGCTTGCTTGGAAAAGAGATGTTATCCAGCGGACAAGTTGGAATCGCTTATGGATCATCCTCTGGCAGTCCTCCAAGCATCGCGGAGATGGGCGGGATGCTGGTGAATAAAACGACGGCTAATATCACAGCTACGACTTACATTCGCATGATGTCCCATACTGCTGCGGTTAACATCGGCATTTTTTTTGGCATTCAAGGGAGAATAATTCCAGTCTCAAGCGCATGCACATCTGGTAGCCAGAGCATTGGTTATGCTTATGAGACGATTCAGAACGGACGACAGTCAGTGATGCTGGCTGGGGGAGCTGAGGAACTCGATCCTACGCAGGCGGCCATTTTTGACGCACTCTTCGCCACAAGCGTGAAGTATAACGAGATGCCTTGGTTGACACCGCGCCCTTTTGCTGCGGATCGTGATGGGTTAGTCTTGGGCGAAGGTGCTTGCACTCTGGTGTTGGAAGATTTGCAACATGCTTTGGATCGCGGTGCTAGGATTGTGGCTGAAGTAGTCGGTTTTGGCACCAATAGCGATGGTGCTCATGTGACCCAACCTCACTCGTCAACCATGGCACAAGCAATGCGTCTCGCCTTGGAATCAGCGCAAATGTCTCCCAACGATGTGGGATATGTGAATGCTCACGGCACGGCGACGGATCAAGGGGATATCGCCGAGTCTCAAGCTACGCACGAGGTGTTCGGTCAGCGAATACCGATATCCTCTCTCAAGAGTTATATGGGGCATACCTTGGGTGCTTGCGGTGCTTTAGAGGCTTGGATGACAGTCGCTATGATGCAAGAGGAATGGTTTGCTCCCACTCTAAATTTGGGGCAGGTGGATGCGCGTTGCGCCTCCTTGGATTATATCCGTGAGGAAGGCCGTAATATTTCCACCGATGTGGTCATGAGCAATAACTTTGCCTTTGGCGGAATCAATACGGCATTGATCTTTCGCCGCTGGCCTCACGAAAGAAAATAAAGAGTCCAGATGTTTGCCTTTTAGGCTGCGCGTGTCTCGGACATTCTCCGCGAGAAGGAAGAAAAGGCTCTCTCATATTTGATGCACGAAGAGAGAGACCGTCATTCTCAGATAGCGAGAGAAAGCAGAAAAAGGCAGTTTTTGGCAGGGCGTATTTTACTGCGATTACTCTTGGCACAGGAGTTGGGTGGAACTTGTAACGAGTGGAAATTGAGTGTAGGCTCAGGTGAAAGACCTCGTGTGCAAGGACGATCTGATTGTCATCTCTCAGTGGCTCACAGCGGGGATTGGGTCTCCTGCGCAGTCTCAAGCCAACCCGTAGGCGTGGATGTTGAGGTGGAAAAAACTCACTGGCAACTACCCGAAATGTTTTCATGGGTCTGCCCACATCTGAAATGGGAAGACATTCAAAGAGAGGTAGCAGAAGCGGATCGGGTTCGATTACTTCTAATTTTTTGGACAATGAAAGAGGATTGTTTTAAGAAAACGGGCGAGGAATTGCACCTGCAACCTCCCTCTATATCTCTTCAGGGATTTGACAAAGCCGCTCCCCGCGAGGCCGATGCGTGGAGTATATATCAAAAAAAAGAAAATCGAGTTGTTTCAGTGGTGGCAGAAGGAAAAGGGTGTGATTTAAAGTGGGTGAGGTAGAGCAAACCAGAGTTGGGAAATAGCGTGCTCTTTGTCTGGCAGTGTGGGAGGTATGGAATCAGGCTCATGCAATCG
>JAIFLJ010000039.1 GCA_020049135.1 bacterium
ACCCAGATTCTTTTCATGGCGAGTGGAATTATTCCATCACCCCCAAAGAATCCTAGTTTGTATCAACTTATTCTTGCTAAGCTCCTTAGCGAAACTCTCGCCCACGGCTGGAGCCGTAGCATCCTGGAAATCCAAATCCAGAACCAGCTCCACCTCCGCGCTGGCAAGGCGCAAAACAACTTCGCGCTCACCATGCCACCAGCCGACTCCGACATGGCCGCCCAGTTGTTCAAAGATCCCTACCTCTTCGACTTCCTCGGCACCGCCGACCCGCGCCGCGAGGCCGAGGTAGAGCGGGCACTGGTGGATCACATCCAGAAATTTCTGCTAGAGCTGGGCACGGGATTCGCCTTTGTCGGGCGACAGGTGAGGCTGGAAGTGGGCGGGGAAGACTACCCGCTCGATCTCCTGTTTTACCACCTCAAGCTCCGCCGCTTCGTCGTCATCGAACTCAAAGCCCGCGCCTTCACCCCCGGCGATGTCGGTCAACTCAATCTCTACCTCTCCGCCGTGGACGACCTTCTCCGCCACCCCGACGACCAACCTACCATCGGACTACTCCTCTGCCGGAAAAAGAACAAGCTTATCGCCGAGTATGCCCTACGCGGACTCGACCAATCCATCGCCGTCGCCGCTTGGCAGACGCAACTCACCGAATCCCTGCCCGAAGAACTGCGCGGAAGCCTGCCCACCATCGAAGAAATTGAGGCTGAACTGGCTCGCGATATTCCGCCTGAATCGCTACAAAAAGGGAGTGAACATGAATGATTTATTCGCCATCTGCCGCGACACCATCAAGATTAATCTGGATCAGCCGAACCGACTGCTCCTCACTTTATCCTTCTTCATTCACCCTTCTGCCTTTCGGACCTGCCTCTGGTTCCTAGCGAAAAACAAACACGATGACGCCCAACGCGACTTCCGCGACCGTTTCCTCAGATTAAATTCAAAAAGCTTCTATTATGTCCACTGATCTGATCCCCAGCGACTACTCCGATTGGCTGACGAATCTCAAAGCCCGCATCCATCAGGCGCAACAACGCGCCACGCTCTCGGTCAATCGTGAACTCATCACTCTCTATTGGCAGCTAGGAAAAGACATTCTCACCCGGCAGTCCGAGCAAGGCTGGGGTGCCAAAGTCATCGAGCGACTCTCCCGCGACCTCCGCACTGCCTTCCCCGAAATGAAAGGCTTTTCCCGTGCCAACCTGCTCTACATGCGAGCCTTCGCTGAAGCCTGGCCCGATCCCGCAATCGTCCAACAAGCTGTTGGACAATTGCCTTGGGGCCACAACATTGTCCTGCTCACCCGGCTCAAAACCTCTGAATGGCGGCTCACCTACGCACGGCAAGCCATCGAGCACGGCTGGTCGCGTAGCGTTCTCAGCATCCATATCGAAACCCAGCGACTGGAACGGGAAGGCAAAGCCGTCACCAACTTCGATCTCCGCCTGCCCCAGCCTCAATCCGATCTCGCCCGCGAGTCCCTCAAAGATCCCTACCTCCTCGACTTTCTCGGACTCGGCAAAGAGGCTGAGGAGCGTGCCATCGAATCCGCCCTCGTCCAGCACATCGCCCACTTCCTCATCGAACTCGGTGCTGGTTTTGCCTTCGTGGGTCGTCAGGTTCCGCTCGAAGTGGGAGGCGACGATTTCTTCCTCGATCTCCTCTTCTACCATTTGAAACTCCGCTGTTATGTGGTCGTCGAACTCAAGGCCGGCCCCTTCAAACCTGAGCACACGGGTAAACTCGGTTTCTATCTCAGTGCCGTGGATGCCCAGATCAAACACACCGACGACCAACCTGCCATCGGCCTTCTGCTCTGCAAAAGCAAAAATAGCGTTGTCGCCGAGTATGCCTTGCGCGACAACAACAAACCCATCGGCGTGGCCGAATACCAGCTCGTGCAATCCCTCCCCGAGCGTCTGCAAACAAACCTGCCTACCATCGAAGAAATCGAAGCCGAACTGGCTCGCGATATTCCGTCCGAATCATGAGATTTCTGATATTGTGCGGGTGGAAATGGAAATGGAGGATGTGAAAAAGACCCCTTGCCCCCTCTCTAGCGAGAAAAAGAAATTACTCAAAAAGCCTACCGTGCTTAAAAAAGACGAGAATTCATGACGCAATCATTCGACCTTCGAAAAGGCATCTCTTTGCGCTACCGCAACTATTTTTCCGCGCCTGTGAGAGACTTGCTGGACGAGTTCTGCAAGCTAGAGAAGAATGCCGAGAGGATGATGGAAGTGTTGGCAAAATGAAAAAGACCACCGCCACCACTTTGGCTATCACCGCCGACTACCGGCACTTCATCGAAGAACTGAAAGCCCGCATCGCCAGCACCCGTGTTTCCGTTGCTCGGAGGATCAATCACGAATTGATTCTGCTCTATTGGGACATTGGACGAGGAATCGTCGAAAAACAGCAGGTGCTTGGATGGGGCGAGTCGGTGGTAGAAATGGTGGCTGGAGATTTGAGGCGGGCATTTCCCGGAATGCATGGATTCTCAGCCAATAATGTTTGGTTGATGCGCCAATTCTTTTCGGAATATTCCACCGCTGGATTTCTTGAACAGCTTGTTCAAGAAATGAGAAAAGAAAGGACTCAGACTCGGCGACAATCGGTTTCTCAATTGGGGTGGTTCGATGACGATAACAAATCAGCCGAGCCTTCGGATATTCTTGAACAGCGCGTTCAAGAATTGCTGTCCGCAGTCCCGTGGGGGCATCACATTGAGATCGTTAAGAAGGTCAAAGTTCCCGCCGCCCGTCTCTGGTATCTTCGCGCCACCGCTGGGTTTGGATGGTCGCGCAATGTTCTACTCAACCAGATCAAGTCTGGTGCCTACGAGCGTGGTGTAACGGAAAAGAAGACGCACAACTTCGATGATGCCCTGCCCGAGCACTTCGCCGAGCAGGCAGACGAGATGCTCAAGAGTTCCTACAATCTGGAGTTTCTCGGACTGCGCAGTGCCGTGCGCGAACGCGAACTCGAAGATCGCCTCATCTCCCGACTGCAAGCTTTCCTGCTCGAACTCGGCTATGGTTTTTGTTTCGTCGGGAGACAGCACCGCCTCGCGCTGGGAACAAAGGAATATTTTATAGACCTGCTCTTTTACCACCGCTTTCTCAAAGCCCTCGTCGCCTTCGATCTCAAGGTTGGTCCCTTCGAGCCGGAGTTTGCCGGTAAGATGGATTTCTACTTGAACCTCCTCAACGACAAGGAGCGCGGGTCTGGCGACCACCCCTCCATCGGCATCATCCTCTGCGCGGAAAAGGACGATGTCGAGGTCGAGTATGCCCTGCGCTCGAAGGCCAATCCCATTGGCGTCGCCGCCTATCAATTGCAGTCGAAACTCCCTGGGGAGTTGAAAGGAAAACTGCCGACCGCGAAACAGCTTGCGGATCTTGTGCGGGTGGAGATGGAGGATGTAAAAAAGGTCGAACATTGCCCCTTCAGCCAAGAAAAGATATTGCTCAAAAAGCCTGCCCTACCTAAAAGGAACAAGAATCCATGACTAACTCATTCGATATTCGAAATTTGGCATTCGGAATTTGGAGCTGCTCCGTTGCATCCTTCTGTATTCATCCTTCATCCTTTCGGATCTGCCTCTGCTCTCTCGCGAAAAGCAAAAATGCCAACCTACAGAAATCCCGAACCCTTACCACCTAGCGCGACACGCTGCTGCCGAAGCTGCTGAGCGGGGAGTTGAGCGTTGCCAAAACTCAAAACTGAACTGCACATGAAACTCCTCAACATTAAGCTACACAACTTTCGCGGCATCCTCGAACAAGAGGTCGAGTTCCATTCATACAGCCTCTTGGTAGGACCCAACAATGCAGGCAAGAGCACATTCATCGATGGAATCCGGGCGTTCTACGAAAAGGACGGTTTCAAATTCAAACCGGGTAATGACTTTCCGTTTTTGAAAACGGTTGATGACGAGTCGTGGGTCGAACTGAGGTTCAGCTTGTCTGATGCGGAACATGAATCGCTCGCGGACACCTACAAAGTTGCCGACAAGACCCTTCGTGTCCGAAAACTATTCCAGACGAAAACCAAAGGTTCCGACGGCAAGAACGCGGCGGGATCAATCTACGGTTACAGGAACGACGGAACTCTTTCCGACGAACCGTTCTACGGTGCGAAGAATGTTCAGAGCGGGAAGTTCGGCGACCTCATCTACATCCCAGCGGTCAGCAAGGTTGACGAGCATACCAAGCTGACAGGGCCATCCGCATTGAGAGACCTCCTGACAGATGTCATGTCTGATGTGGTCGAAGGCGGGAAAGCATACGGCGTGTTCGCAACGAGCGTGGAAATCTTTGCTTCAACCATCCTGAAGGAAAAGACGAAGGATGATCGCTCGCTCGAAGGGTTCCAGGATTCTTTCAACAAGCTGCTCGAACCTTGGCAGACGAAGTTTGCTCTTCGGTTTCCTCCGCCTTCGGCGGCAGACATCATCAAGCAAATGGTCAACTGGGATTTGCTAGATGAGTTCCACGGAAAAGCGCAAGTGGTCGACTACTATGGTTCCGGTTTTCAGCGGCACTTCATCTACTCGCTGATTCAGCTCGGGGCACAATATATCGGAAAAAAGGCAGCCAAGAAGACCAAGGATTTCGTCCCTTCTCTCACCCTCATCCTCTTTGAAGAACCCGAGGCGTTTCTTCATCCGCCCCAGCAGGAGATTCTTGCTCGAAGCCTGATGGCGATGGCGAACAAAGACGATTGGCAGGTCGTTTGCACCACACACTCGTCACATTTCGTGAGTCGTAATGCTGACTCAATCCCAGCGATTGTGCGCGTCATACGCACCGGAGGGAATGTTGAGGCATTTCAAATCAGCGATGCAGACTGGTCGGCTATTGTCACCGCCAACAAAGCCATCGAGGCAATCGTGGCCAAGTATCCCAAGATGCAGAAGAAACTGCACACGGACGACATTCGGCCTGAGATGGAGGCGGTTAAGCACTTCCTTTGGCTCAACTCGGACCGCTCTGGGATTTTCTTCGCCAACCATGCCCTGCTGGTTGAAGGCCCAACTGAGGTTGCTCTCATCAACAAGCTAATCGACGACGGCAAAATCAACGGCGCGGACTGCGGCCTCCAAGTCCTAGACTGTTTTGGAAAATACAACATCCACCGGTTCATGAATCTGCTTGGTCACCTTGGAATTGCTCACTCAGTGATTCACGATGACGACAATAACGAGGATGAACACGCCGACTTGAATCAGCTCATCCAAAGCACGAAGCACGCAAAGCTTACTCTTTCGATTCATGCCATAGCCCAAGACATTGAGAGCTTTTTGAACATTCCTTCGGCGGGATCAGACCACCGCAAACCGCAGCATGTTCTGTTTCTTTATTCCGAAGGGAAGATTGACGCTGGAAAATTGGCGGCGTTCTGCTCCGTCGTGGAAGGTTGCCTGCCAAAGCCCGCCCAACCATCAGCATCAGCGGCGGCTGCGCCAATGGCTCCGACAGCAACTCCTGCTGCTGTTCCATTGCCATGACCCTCAACGAATCCATCATTGAAGCCGCCGCCCTCGAATGGTTCGGGGAGCTGGGCTATGCGGTCGGGCACGGGTCGCAACTCGCGCCCGGTGAACCAGCGGCGGAGTCTGCCTGTGCGTTGCACGCAGACAGGAGAAATTATTTTTCTGAGCTGGTGATGATTGGAGGCTTGCGCACGGCCATTCAGCGGCTGAATCTCGTATTGAGCGTGTGTGTGTTTTCAACAAGAATGCCGACCCCTTTTTGACTTATGGCAACCAAAACTCAATTTGACCCACGGCGACTGATGGAGATGGCCATCGAAGCGATGCGCCAGTCTGTGAACGAACCGCGAGATGATGGCGCAGTGCCGCCCAAGGTGGGAGCGGTGCTTTGGAAGCCGGATGGAACTATTGAGACAGCCGCCCGTGGTGAGTTGCGTTATGGCGACCACGCGGAGTTCACCTTGCTGGAACGGAAAAACCGCAGCAACCGATTGGATGGATCAATCCTCTTCGCCACGCTCGAACCCTGCGCGCCCGGTGCACGGAATCACCCGAAGTTGGCCTGCGCGGAGCATATAGTGAACGCCCGCATCAAGGAGGTCTATGTCGGCATCCAAGACCCACACCCCAAGGTAGCGGGCGAAGGTCTCAATTTTCTCAAACGCCATGGCGTGATCATTCATGTTTTTGATCGTGACCTTCAGGACATCATCAAGCAGGAGAACGCCGAGTTCTTTGACCTAGCGGAGCGTGCCGCTGAGAAACATCGGCGGCATGCGACCATCACGGTTTCTGAATATGAGAAGCCGAATGCCGAAGTGCTGCTTGAAGACCTTTCAGATGAGGCATTGAAGCGTTATCAGAAGTTTCTCGGGCTTGGAGAAAAGGAAACGGATGCCTTTTACCGTCGGCTGTATCAGCAGGGATTACTTGAGGTTTCTAAGGACAAGCGGCAACCGACGGGATTTGGCGTGCTGTTGTTTGGCAAGCATCCAAGGGATTCAATCGCTCAGGCGGGTTTGCTTGCCACCATGCACTACGAAGATGGTCGTGAGGAAGTCCGCAACTTCGACGGTCCGATGGTTTTCGTGTCCGAGCAGGTCTTTCAATGGCTCAAGGACAAGTTGCCCAATCCCATCAAACGCAGCGGGGCACAACGGGTGGAAGTGAACGAAGCGCTCTTCGAGCTGGTTCGCGAGGGTGTGGTCAACGCGCTGGTTCATCGTGACTATGGAATCAAAGGTGCGAAGTGCCAGTTGAGCGTAACGCCGGATGCTATCGTTGTGAAAAGTCCCGGTGGTCCAATCGAACCGATCACCCTCGAACAGCTTCAATCGTTCAATGCGCCGATGATCAGCCGGAACCCACGACTGCACGCGGTCTTTTCCAAGATGGAATTGGCTGAGGAGCGTGGTCTGGGGTTGAAATCAATGAAGAGTCGGGCCGTTGAGGCTGACCTGCCACTTCCTAGATACACATGGGAAGATCCGTATCTGGTGCTAATGCTGTATCGCTCGCCGGAAAGCGCGGCAAAGAGCCTAGGCAAAAGCGTCCTCGCAGAACTGACTCAGGAGGAGCAAAAAGGATGGTCTTTCTTGGCGTCCCGCACTGGAACTACGCAAAGCGAGTATGCCCGCAATTTCGGAGTCACCGCCCGCACGGCCCAGCGCCATCTGACGCACTTCGTTGAACTCGGCTTACTCCGGCGTGTCGGAGCCGGACCTGCCACCAAATACCTGAAGCTATGATCGCGACATACATCACGACGCCGCATCGCGATAGACATCTGGAATCGCAGTCAAAATCGGTATCGCGACATGGATCGCGACATCATGTCGCGATGTCGAGAACCCTCAACGAATCCATCGTCGAAGCCGCAGCCCTCGAATGGTTCGGGGAGCAGACTCGCTACGCTCGCACCCTCACCCCGGCCCTCTCCCACGGGGAGAGGGAGGAAGACAGCGAGGTGGTGCTGGTGGGGCGCTTGCGCGAGGCGATCCGGCGGCTGAACCCGGCCATTCCCGAGGAGGCGTCTGCCTGTGCGTTGCACGCAGACAGGCGGGCAGTTATTAAGCGCTACTTAAAAGCTCGATTTGTGAGGAGGCTGAACCCATGAGCGACGAACCGTTACCGAATTCGGAAATCATCCTTTACCAGACGGAGGATGGCCGCACGCGCATCCAGTGCCGCTTCGAAAACGAGACGGTTTGGCTGACGCAAGCCCTCTTGGCAGAACTGTTCGAGATTGGCGTCAACACGGTGAATTACCACTTGAAGGCCATCTTTGTCGAAGGGGAACTACGCCCAGAGGCAACTATTCGATATTATCGAATAGTTCGAATCGAGGGCAGACGCGAAGTGACCCGCGAGGTGGAGCACTACAACTTGGATGTCATCCTCGCGGTAGGTTTCCGCGTCCGCAGCCACCGGGGCACGCAGTTCCGACAGTGGGCCATCGGGCGCTTGAACGAGTATCTGGTGAAGGGCTTTACGATGGACGACGAGCGGCTCAAGAACCCGCCGGGCAAGGGCCAGAAGGATTATTTCGACGAGCAACTGGAGCGCATTCGCGACATCCGTTCCTCCGAGCGTCGGTTTTACCAGAAGGTGCTGGATATTTACGCGACGAGCGTGGACTACACGCCGAACACAGAGATGTCCCAACAGTTTTTCGCCACGGTGCAGAACAAAATGCACTGGGCGGCGCACGGGCAGACGGCGGCGGAGGTGATCCATGCGCGGGTGGATGCAGGGAAGCCGTTCATGGGCCTGCAAACAACGCGGCCTGGCGGCATCATCCGCAAGGAGGATGTGTCCATCGCCAAGAACTACCTTGATGGAGAAGAACTCGGCGCGCTGAACCGGATCGTGAACGCCTACATCGAATTTGCCGAGTTGCGCGCGCTGCAACGCAGGGTGATGACGATGCGCGACTGGATCACGAAGCTGGATGAATTCCTCAAACTCTCCGAACACGAATTACTGGACCACGCGGGCAAAATTTCCGCCGAGCAGGCGAGGATGAAGGCGGAGCTGGAATACGACCGCTACCGGGTGTTCCTCGATTCCCAGCCGCGTCGCGTTGATTTGGATTTTGAGAAGGCTGCGAAACAACTCAAAGAGACTCACGCGGGGACGCGGAGAACGCGGAGGAAGAAGCCATGAAAGAACTCGAAATATCATGGGGGCGATTGTGGATGAGGCAAAGATTCACATGGGCTTCGCCTCCTTCTCTTTCGCCTGTTGATGGCTTTGCGAATTGAACAGTGTTCAATAAAATAAAAGTTTCCTCCTCTCTTTCGATGACTAGATTAGAGAGAAGATGAAAAAGGTCTCTGAACTCAACCAGATTTTCACTTCGTGGTTTTCTGCGGGCAGAAAAAATACGACGAAGTCTTTGCGTTATCGCCTCGGTGGGGAATTGGGCTTCCGCCTCGACAAAATCATTCACCGACTCTCGGGCGAACTCCCTTATTCTCGCGAATACATCCTCGGCCAGATCACTGGTGAGGCGGGCGTGTGGAGCAATTTCCCCCGTTTCCATGGCGATATTTGTGGGCGGTGGATTTTGGCGATGAGTTTCGCTTGTTCGGGCGAAAAGACTCCTCCCGCTTTTTTGAGCGAGTTGGTGGAAGAGGTCTTGCGGATTCAAAACGAGGATGGGAGTTTCGGTAAAATCCAATTCTCCGAAGAACCGCTCAATAAACATAAAGCTTACGGCAACGGCTGGATGTTGCGGGGGCTGGTGGAATACGCCGCGACCTTTCGCGACCCAGCGGCGCAGGTGGCGGCGGTCAAGCTCGGCGATTTTTACGAAAAGACTTTTTCGCTCTGGGCGGAAGGTGAAACCAAAGAGGGTGGCGACAGCAATTACGCCGTTTCCCGCAGTTGTTACTTTCACGCGCTCGACGGCTTGGTGGCGCTCTATCGGCTGACCCAAGAGGCGCGCTACCTCGATTTGGCCGAGAAATTCATCCCCCTTTGCACTCCGCTGGAAAATGCCGATCACGCGCACATGTATCTGACCGTGCGCCGGGGGATGATCGAGCTTTTTGCGGAGAAAGACTATTCTGCGGCACTGGCGACGCTGGAGCGGGAACTGGACGAGGTTTATCGCCATCACACGATCGAGACAGGGGGGATTCCCGAACGGTTCCACAAAGGGCTGAGCGGATTGCGTTGCGGGTGCGATGCGCACTTTGCCGACGAGGCTTGCGGTAATTTCGACTGGCTTCTCATTTGTCTGCGGTTGCGCGAACTCGGATTCGGCGCACAGTGGGCAGACCGCGCGGCATTCGTCATGGAGACGCATTTGTGGTTCAACCAATCCTACAACGGCGGTTTCGGCGACCTGCCGATGGGAGCCTACTACACGATCCTGCACAAGGAAGCTCCTTGGTGCTGTTCCCTTTTTGGCCCCTTTGGGCTCACTCGTGCCGGGGCGCTCTGGGTGCGGCAGTCGGGCGATACGATCCTCGTGGATCATCCCGTGACGGGTGATTTCGATTTTGGAACCGCCGCCATTTCGCTGAAACGCGATACGGCTCGTTCCGTCTATATCATTCGTGGTTCCAGGGGCAAAACGCGACTGCTTTTGCGTGCCCCATTCTGGATGGAATACAGCGGGCAAGAGATCAAAGACGGTGCGATAGAAATCACGGTGAACGAAAATGAAACGGTGGAAGTTCCCTTCCGTTTCCTCCTCTGGCTTTCGCGTCACGGGGAGGAGCCCTGTCCCATTTCACGCGAAAAAGCGGGAGGCAAAGGGGTGCTCTTTTACGGCCCTTGGCTCTTGGCACACCGTTTCAACGATCCGATCCCCCGAGTCTCGCTAGAAACGGACGCGCTGGGATTCGTGAAAAATTTCAAAGCGGAGCCTCTGCTCGGATGCAATTTTTACGGCGAGACCACCCGCATCACGCTTCCCGCTAATACAGAAATCTCGCCCAACGATGTGGCACGGGGCGTGGACGAACAGTCTGGAGAAATCCGTCTCTACCCGCTCAAAGACAGGGAACCTGTCTGGCGGGCGATCACGCAGATTCAGTTGGCCGATGGCGGTATTCAGGCATGAAATAAAGCAACTCAACAAACCACCATCCCATGAACCCTAACCGATCAGATCTATCCCCTTCAGACCAAAGAAAGGAGCGGCTGTCAACAAGTGGCGGTCGTGAGAATAGATTTCCTGAAAACCCTGCTCCTTGGCGCAGGTCAGATGGAGGGCGTCCGCGCTCCGACAAGGCACATCGGCAGGAAGCGTTTGCAGGAACGCGCAAGCACTTTGGATCAAGTGCTGGGAGACAGGAAAGAATGTCCATGCTGACTGCATTTCATCTTGAGAGAAAAGAGAGAGGGCTTTTTTCAAACCATCCGCATCAATCCTTTTTTCTCGCCAGTGACGGTGAAACGCCGCCACGCATTCGGTCTTGGCCAAAGCCAGACTGCCGCATCCATCCGATTTGCGGACTAATCGCAACACCTCCGCTGACCCGGCCTCTCGCAGATAGCAACGAACGATATAGTTGGAGTCCAGATAGATCATGCGCGGTCGCGATCTTCGGAAATCATTTCGGTGGAGTGGGGGGAACCTTTTTTGACGGGAACCAAATCTTTGAGAGATCGGTCTGGGAATGGGTTCTGTGTGGAGAGACAATGTTCCCAGGGTCGCAATACGGCAATGACTCGCCCCCGCTCCGTGATCCCCAGCGGTTCGTCCGATGCCTCGCGCACGAAATGGCCCGTGCGAGTGTGGAGTGCCCGAATCGAAATCGTTTTCATGTGTCCAATGTGACACATTCCAATAAAAAATCAACAGCAATGGCTGTGGCCTAAAAACTATGAAAAAAACGCTCGCACTATTGGCAAGCATCGGCGTGGTCTGCCTGGCTCATGCGGAGACTCTCCCGCCCAAAGTCTGGCAACCCAAGCCAGCTAAGCCGGAAGCTCCCGTGCAACCCATCCTGACCCGCATCGTCAAGCAAGGGATGGAACACATGACGGAGAGCAACGCTGTCGAAGCTGGCATCGGCCATTATTCCATGCAACGCAGTAGAATGATAAAAAACGACAAGGGGATCTATAAGGTTCTTTTGGGTAAGAATGACTGGCAGGAGATCAAGGGGATAGATGTAGATGAAGACGGGGATACCACGGACGATGTGGTGGGCGGACACATGCTGGATTTTTCGCCGGATAACCCGATGACACCGATTTTGGCTTCTTATGATACCTCGATGGGAACGCAGAGGCACTACGGTTGCGGGCTCGTTTTTGCGGCCAACAGTCAAGAGACCATGGCAGAAGAAGACGGGATGAACGGGTGGGAATGCATGGCGGGGTATCAGCCTCTACACAATTGGACTTTCCTTTTCAAGCCGCGCGAAGGAGCCATGGATCGCCCGTATCGAACTTTACTGTTCATTTGCTGGCAAAAGTTTGATTTCAATAACGGAGGAGACAAACACAAGGTGACTTTCAACGATGATTCCGAGTTGCGGATGGTTTTCATGCGGGTGCAGTTTGGGACGAGCGGGATGCGTTGGGTAGTGAGGGATGGGGAGCAATTTTACATCAGCGAGGAAACTTGCCGGGGTTTGGGCGGAACGAATGGAGTGGACGGATTATGGCGGGCAAATCCAGCAAAAATGAAGTGGGCGGCGATGACGGCCAAGCCACCTTGCGATGTCTATTTTGATCCAGAGAAAGCGTCGTTTGCGCCCCATGAGTTCAAGGATGTGACGGCGGTGGGTTTTTACAAGGCACGCAATCTTCTCTGCAACTCCAGAACTTTGTTCAAGTGGATTTCTTACGAGGCGGACGCGGTGGTGCATCGCCCTTTTCGTCCGAGCGAAATGATTGACATGGTCAAAGTGGAGAAGCCAGAGGCACCACCTTTTTATATGAGCACCTGCGAGGTGCCGTATGAGCTGTGGCGCAAACTGCGTCGGGCGGCAAGCACCGATCAGCCAGCGTCGGACATGAATCGGCACGGGACGAATTTCAAAAAGATGGGGGAAATGGGTTCCATGGGCTTCACCGAAAAAGACAAATATCTGCCTCACGACCAGCAGGAGCCAGTCACTGGAATCCCTCTGCTGGACATGATGGCGTGGTGCAATGCGCTGTCGGTTTACGAACTGCGCACACCGTGTTATTACGAAGATGCGGAGTTCAAGAAGGTGTTCCGCGATCCCGTGCGCGGCAATGTTTACAAGAATAAAGAATTGCCGGTGATCTATGTGAAATGGAGTGCGGACGGGTATCGGTTGCCCACGGCTTCCGAATGGAGTGCCGCCGCTGGCGGTGATTTAAAATCTGAAATTTCAAATTTGAAATCAACGCCCAGCACCAAGCCCGTGGGTTCAGGGAAACCGAACGCCCAAGGGCTTTACGACATGGCGGGAAATGTGTGGGAGATGGTCTGGACACACGGTGACAAATGGCACCCGACAGAAACCAAACAGCAGGTGGCGTTGGGTGGAGACTTTCGCTCTCCGGCGGCACCGGAGTCGAGTTCGTCTAGCGCTTATGGAGACCGTCCATTCAATGGGAGCGGAGCCATCGGATTTCGTGTGGTCAGGCGGGACGCAGGCGGGAAGATGCCTCCCTCGGGCGAAGCGCCAAAGGATATTCTGCAATGGGCGTTTGGGAAAGAGACGCTCACCGCCCCCGATCCGAAGCGTCAACTGAAGGGGCCTCTCGCGACTCCTTGGATGGAGTCGGTCAGCATGGACAAGGGGGAAGCGATCGGAAAATATGAAGTGACCTTTGAAAAGTGGAAGCCCGTGTATGACTGGGCGACGGCTCACGGCTACGAGTTCGATTATAGCGGAGACATGGGCTCGATGGCCTACTGGGGTTTTGGCGAAGATTGGAAGGCGGGCACACACTCCCCTCAGGAACCCGTGACTTCACTTTCGGTTTACGATGTCATGTTGTGGTGCAACGCACTTTCGGAGTTGGAGGGAAAGAAGCCGGTGTTCTACGAAGATGAAAAGCGCACGAGCGTATTAAAAAAATCCTACCTATTCCGATCCGCTTTGTGCAGTTGGCTGGAGGCCAAGGTATTGGAGAAGCAGGGCGTATTTATTGAATCAACACTCCATCGTGGTGCTAATGTGATCCGGGAAGTTCATGTGGATATCGCCGCCGACGGATACCGTTATCCGACGGAGAAGGAGTATGTGAATGCGATTCAGATCAAACTCACCCCCAAGGAACCCATGACCGAGAAAGTGATGGAGCTGGGGTGGGTGGCAGAAAATGCGGATTTCAGAACTCATGCGGCTGGACTCAAGCCCGCCAATGCGTCGGGGCTATTTGATGTCATCGGTAATGCGTCGGAGATGGCGTGTGATATATATGGAGGGAAGGTATCCTCTTTTGGAATGTCAAAAATGGGGGGAGGCTTCATGACAGTGGCGCCGACTTTAACTTATGTGAATGGTGATTACACCTCTTGGTCGCCCCAGTCGCATTGTGGGTTCCGTGTGTGGAAACAGAAATAAGGAAGAACATGAAAAGAAGAAGTTTATTGTTGTTGGGATCGTGGTTGTTGTTGCCCGTATTTTTCCACCCCTCTTTGCAGGCGGGGAAGGCGGGGGATGGTCCACCCAAGAAAATGTTTTCAAAGGATCAGAAAAGCGAGCAGATAGGGAAGGTGCTGGAGGTGGAGTTGTCTGATTTTAACGCCCTGCAGGATAAGGCTTATCTGGGGAATCTTTATCGCAACGGTGTTTACACGACCAAGGGGCTTCCCTCCTTAAAAGGTGTGAAGTGGAGTTTCAAGGCGGGAGGTGGTATCCGTTCCTCGCCCGTGGTGGTGGACGGGGTGGTGTATATCGGGTGCGACGATGGAAACTTATATGCGCTGAATGCCAAGGATGGTTCGTTGAAATGGAAGTTTGACACGGGCGGGATGGTTCGCGGATCAGCGGAGGTCTGCGACGGAGTGGTCTATGTGGGAAGCGTCTCAAAGAAGGTCTATGCGATTGGCGCAAAGGACGGAAAGATGCTCTGGGAACACGAGACCAAGGGGCTGATTAATAAAACACCCACCGTAGCTCGCGGGCTAGTCTGTGTGGGCGACGGTCCGAAGATTCTGGAGAAGTGCGAGGAATGGCAATACGGCCCCTCGGGAACCGTGATTGCCTTGCGTGCCAGTGATGGAAAATTGGTCTGGGAGTCAAGCTTTGGAGCGCAGGGGCTGACCGCTTTGTCGTGTGACGGCGAGTTTTTCTATGCGAACGAATCTTACAATCTGAAAAACGGGAGCAGTAACAAAACTGGAGAAGCGTTGAAGAAGACTATTGATGTCGGGTCAGGCGGGGTATGGACGGCCGCTTCAGTGGATGGCGATAAATGTTATGCGTCCTGTTTGTATAGCGGGGTGATCTCAGCCGTTTCCAAAGAGGGAAAGGAGCTGTGGTCACGGTCTCACAATAAAATCAACGAAAAGTTAAATTATAAATATGGCGGAGATGCAGGGACGGGCATCCCCGGCGGTTTGACCCTCACCGAAAAACTCCTCATTTATGGAGTGGAGGACGGACATGTCTATGGGATGAACAAGGAGAACGGGGATATCGTGTGGTCATTTCAAAGCGGAAAAGGAATGATCGTGTATGGAACGCCCGTGGTTGCCGGTGGGTTGGTCTATGTGGGGACGCTGGGGATCAACGGTGGTGGCGATGTGATCGCGCTCAAGGTGGATGACGGGAAACTGGTCTGGAAGCATCCAGCAGGGAAGCAGATCTGGGGGACGGTATGGCCAGGGGATGGGGTTGTTTACTTTGCCTGTGTGGACGGCACGGTGTGTGCGCTGGAATAGAAAATTTAAATGGAAAACTTATTATGAAAAAAACACTCGCACTATTGGCAAGCATCGGCGTGGTCTGCCTGGCTCATGCGGCGGATGAGGATTGGCACAAGGGCGCGCTCAATGCCGAGGGAAAGAGCATGGATCCCACGACACTTCCCGAATTCAATGCCTCGAAAGTCTGGCATTACAAAGCACCTCCCGCCAGCACCCCGACGGTCGGCAAGCCCACCCGCGTCGTCGCCTATGCGGACAAGTGGACGCGGCACGGCATGGGTGGCTTCGGAGCCACCTGCATGTGGCGAAAAGCACTGAGCCCTGTCTCCCCCTACAAGGAAAGCGATGTCTTTATCACGAGACAGGACTTCGACATTGACGGCGACGGCAAGACCAACGACGACTACATTGGCTCGATCCCATTTTCCCTTACTGAGCCTTTCAATATTCCGCACTGGCCAGGCAGTGCAACATTTCCAGAGCCTACAAGCGGAAAGTTTTGTGGTGCGATGAGCTGGTATTTTGGAAACACGCAGGTTGGCAAAGGGCGGTATGGTGAAATGGGGATCAACTACGACCACAGCCCCCCATTCTTTGATTCGCGGGCCGAGGATCACCCTCTCAACGGATTGCCCGATGCGAAAACTGCCGGGGCGTTCCTTCGTTATTACAGCCTGTTTCTCTGGAAAAAAGACCAGTTTGCCAGCACGCGCCCAGAAGACAAAGTCACCTTTGATGAAACCAGCCGGGTGGCCTCGCTGGTGACTCGTGGCTATTGCGAGGGATTCAACGATGCCCGCATGGTGGCGATGGATGGCGACACGCTCTACATTTCCGACAACGAGACATTTCCCCCGATCAAGGCCGGATACAAATTTATGACCAAGGAGAATCCTATCCAGGGGATCGTCTTCCAAGCCTGCCCCGCCAAGCTCAAGTGGGCGAAATACGAACCCAAAGAACATCTCATCCATTTCGATGCGAAGAACGCCCAGTTTGAAAAGCGCGAGTTTAAGGATGTCCAAGGTGTCGGGTGGTATTTCGGCAAAGACTCTATGGACGGCCCGAGCCAGGCGCATTTCAAATGGTATGGGGTCGAGTTCGTGGTGACGGTGCATGGGGCGCAACGCGGGAGCCCCAATTTTGATATGAAATGGGTGGAAGGCGAAAAAACAGTGCCCGGCTTTTGGATGACCAACACCGAGATACCCTATTCATTTTTCAAAAAAATCCACAAATACGGCAGTTCCCCCTCTCATCAGGTAGAGCCCCGCTATGTCTATCGCAATGACGGCGACATGGGCTCCATGCGCAAACACGGGGACAAGGAACTTCACTATCCCGAGGAACCCGTGACCAATCTCTCGTTCTACGACGCGCTCGCTTGGTGCAATACTTGGAGCGAATACGAGGGGAGAACACCCTGCTACTACTCGGATCCCGAATTTAAGAATGTCTTTCGCAACGAGTTTCTCTGGACTAAATCCAAAATAGAGAAGGGACGCGACATCAAAGCCAATCCCGTGATCGAAAAAAACATCCCTTCTAAGGTTTATGTCAAATGGGAGGCTGACGGATTCCGTCTTCCCACTCCTTCCGAGTGGAAACAGGGTTGCGGGGCGGCAGGCGAGCAGGAAGGTTGGACAAAAAAAGATTCCGGTGGACGCACCCAGCCCGTCGGACAAAAGAAACCCAACGCCAAAGGTTTTTACGACATGAGCGGCAATGTCTGGGAGCTAGTCTGGACTCAAGGCGCATCCTACGATCCAGAATCCGAATGCGTCACCGTATTGGGCGGGGATTTTAATTTTCCGGACGACCCGCGCAAAGGAGGGGCATCGCCTTGGGGGGATGGACCCTATCGGGGTGCTTACAACATCGGTTTGCGCGTCGTGTCCAGAAAGTCCGATAGCGCGAAACCAGCCCTCACTGGTGATTTCACAAAGTCGAATTTTTCCGCCGGAGACATGCCGTCTTGGACATTCACGCGCCCAGAAAAAACCAAACCCGAAAACCCGCCCGCCCAAGCGGAAAAGAACATCGTGGAAATGGTGAAAATACCGGGGGGTTCCTTCAAACGGCATGAGGACAAGGTCAACATCAAAGTGAATCCCTACTCCATGGGGGGTGTAATTGCAAAAGTTGTCAGCTCTAGGCGGCGAGACCTTGATCTTTCCAGTAATTTGCTTCTTCGTTGTTGGCACGCAGGACGCG
>JAIFLJ010000077.1 GCA_020049135.1 bacterium
ATCGCAACGGATATCCTCCCTCCTTGCGCCTCGATGCCAGGCTGTTTTGATCGTCACTCATACGAAAATTTTTGTGTTATAGGCCACTAGGCGCAAGGAGGGAGCGATACCGTTGCGTATCGTGACCGACGCGCAACGACGCCAGACGCAAAAAAGACAAGCCAGTGAGTCTCATTTTGAAAGCAAATTGGAATAATGATGGGTCACTGCGAAGCCGCGTGCTGCCACATGTCAGTTTCTGGCATTGGTGCTGCGTTTTGCTGGTTGAAATAAAAACTGTGGACCGCCCCGTGCAGGTCATTGATCTCGCACTGAAGCCTGTCCATTGACTGGTGCAGGCTGGGTGAGAGGTGCTCGTCCACCGTCCCGTAGCTCAGTCGCGCCAGCAGCAGGCCAGAGGCCTGTTCTGCCGTGTTGGAAAAAGAGAACGGCGGGGCACCCGAAATGAGTCTGAGTGAATGGTCAGCTCGCGTGACGCAAAAACGGACTGAGCGCGGGAAACGAGCGTCAAGCAGGAGGAGTTCCGCCACCAAACGACGCTGCACGCCAGCCATATACTTTTGCTGATAAGCCTGCCGTGCGGAACAGCTTTTCAGAACGGCGTTCCATTGTGTGAGGTCGCGCTGGGCTACGCGAGAGAGCAGGTGGAGTTCGTCGTCTAGGAATCGCGTGCTTTTTTCTGCCCGCTCTATGAAGATGCCCGCTTGCAAAAAGTCCCACCCATTGTTGCGCGGCATTGAGCCGTGTGCTATGCCGTGGAAAAGAGCCGACTGATTTCGTATGTGTTCTAGGAAATCGAAAGATGATTTGGCAAACCACTCGCGCCCGGCGGTGTTGCGCGACCAGAGGTAGTAGTGGTTCAAATGCTCCCACATTTCCGCAGATATCTGCTCCCGCATCCCGCGTGCGTTCTCTCGTGCGAAACGGATGCAGTTCACAATGGACGATTGGTTTTCTTGCGAAAAAATAAGGTATTCAAGAATGGAATCGCGGTCTTTTTGCTGGGCGTTTCCAGGCTGAAAATCGGCAAGCCCGAGACATTCGGCCAGCGGCGACCAATCGCTGCGCACTTGTTCCATGGTTTCGAGGTCGAGATCCTGCATCATTTCTATGGACGCCTCCAGCAAGCGAGCGATATTATCGGCTCGTTCAAGGTAACGGCCCAGCCAGTAGAGCGATTCGGCGACTCTGCTTAGCATACATCTCCTTTTTTGGATGCGCCGTTGGCTTCCAACACCCAAGTATCCTTGCTCCCGCCGCCCTGCGACGAGTTGACGACGAGCGAACCTTTTTTGAGCGCGACTCGCGTGAGTCCGCCTGGGATTATGGAGATTTTTTCGCCGTAGAGGATGTATGGGCGCAAGTCCACATGCCGCCCCTCGAAACCGCCGCCCGTGTAAACCGGATGCCTCGAAAGCTGGAGCGTGGGCTGGGCGATATAGTTGCGCGGCTCGGCTTTGACCAGGTCGCGGAACCGCGCGACCTCCTCTTTTGTTGCTGCCGGGCCGATCAGCATGCCGTAGCCGCCAGACTCGTTTGCCGCCTTCACTACAAGCTCTGGCAAATGTTCCAAAATATAGGCTAGGTCATCGGGCTCATTGGCAAGGTAAGTCGTGACATTTGGCAGGATGGGGTCTTGGTTCAAGTAGTAGCGGATCATTTTGGGAACGAAATGGTAGATCACCTTGTCGTCCGCCACACCAGTCCCGATCGCATTGGCAAGGCTCACATTCCCTTCCCTGTAAGCCTCTACTAAACCAGGCACGCCTAGCATGGAGTCTTTGCGAAAAACACGCGGGTCGAGAAAATCATCGTCTATGCGGCGATAGATGACATCCACGCGCCTGAGCCCGTGCGTCGTAGTGGCATAGACCAGTTTGTTTTGAACAACTAAATCGCGCCCCTCAACAAGTTCTATGCCCATCTGCCGAGCTAAAAAAGAGTGCTCGTAGTATGCACTGTTGTGGACGCCAGGTGAAAGCAGGGCGACATGCGGCTGCGTCCGCCCGCGCGGGGCGATATACTGTAGTAGGCTGAGTAAATCATGCGTGTATGACTGGACTGGACGGACTCCGTAAAAGTCGAATAGGTTTGGGAAAACCCTCCTTAGTGTCTGTCTGTTTTCTAGCACATACGAAACGCCGCTCGGGCAACGCCCGTTGTCTTCCAGAACAAGATAGTCACCGCGTGCGTCCCTGACCAAGTCTGTCCCGCAGATATGAATGTATATGTTACGCGGGACATCAAGACCGACCATCTCGGGGCGGAAGTGGGCTGCGCCCTCAATGTAGTGGCGCGGGATCACACCGTCGTGCAAAATGCTTTGTTGATGGTAAATATCATGCAGGAAAAGGTTCAGTGCTGTGATGCGTTGGACTAAACCCGCCTCGATTTTGCGCCACTCGTCGGATGGAATAATGCGCGGCACGATGTCGAACGGGAAAATTCGTTCAGTCCCTTGATCGTCCTTGTAAACTGTGAAAGTGATGCCTTGGTTCAGGAATGCACTGTCGGCACTGTGCTGGCGGTGTTCAAATTCTTCTGCGGACATTTTGGATATTTGATCGAAGAGCTTTGCATAATGAGGGCGAACTGTGCCCTGCGCGTCCAGAAACTCATCGAAAAAGCCGCCAGTGTCATAAGACTGAAACGAGAGGTTCCCCGCCTGCTTGCGAGGCGTTTTTTCAAGTGTATTCTTTTTACCTTTTGCCATTCTTATTTCCGCTTTGGTGATGGTCAAAAAATAACATTTGGCCTGATAAAATTAAAGCAAAATGTGTGGACATGGGATTCCTTGCGAAACGCCCTGCATTCCAACCTGACATCCGCACTTGAACCTCGCCTAAAAAAAGAAGTTACCAGTGAATTTTTGTGTTTTTTAGTCCATCACCGATCAAGTCTTGCGCAAAACGCGAGGTGCCCTCGCCCAGTTCCCACGCTTCGCGGTTCTTCCTTTTCTTTTACACCTTTTATCTTTTCTCTCTTTTTTGCCCCTTGTCGCTTGCTTCGCTAGACAGAAAAAACTTGGGTTCAAAGCTTCTTAGAATAATTCTTCGTCTGGAAAAAAAGGGTTGAAAAATGCTCCACATCGGGCAGTATCAGTGAAACAAACGAAAGGTTTTATGGCTGATACCGATTTTGATTCAAGAAGCTCATCCAACATACCACTTATTGCTTTGGGGGCACTGTCAGCGATATTGGCCGCATTAACTGCGTATTTTGCGCTCCAAAACTCGGAGGCCCAACATCTGCTCACCCAAGAAAAAAACCGCGCCGAATCTGCGCAGCCAAAAATAGACCAGCTCACCTCACGCATTGCCTCCGCTGAATCGCAAACCGCCAGCGGACGCGAGTTGGCGGCGGCTCGTGAAAAGGAGGTTCAGGCACTCAAGGCAGAACTCGCTAGGATGCGTGATGAAAAGCTCGCGCTGGAAAGTGGGAAGCAAGAGTCTGACATGGCTCGCATGGAGTTGATGGAAAAACTCAAACAGCACATTTCTACGCCAGATATCCGCATTGACCCCATCACGAACGATGTGAAAGTGACGGTGGCAGACCGCATCTTTTTCGCATCGGGTTCAGCAGAACTCCTGCCTGGCGGTCAAAAAATTCTGGATCAGATCGCCTCCTACATACTGCCCCAAGAACAAAAAATAGTCAGAATATACGGGCACACCGACGATGTGCCTATCCACCATGTTTTGAAAAAAGTTTTTGCTAGCAACTGGGAACTTTCGGCAAAACGCGCCACCACAGCCGTTCGTTATTTGGTGCAAGAAGTCCGCTTTCCAGCAAACCGCCTTTACGCCATAGGCTGTGGCGACACGCAGCCCGCCGTCCCTAACAGCAGCGAGGAAAACCGGAGCAAAAACCGACGCATCGAAATCGTTGTTGCCACGCGCCCTTCGGATGCGCCTGCCACGAGCCAGCCCGCCGCACAACCTGCGCCAGAGCCAACAGTTATTGTGATGCCAGCACCAGCACCCAAACTATCGGTTCCTACCAAGGAATCTGATCTGCCTTCGCCTTGACGCGGGGTGGGTTTGGTTACTGTTTTTGTCCATTACTTAAAACTTAGGTATGCGCATTGTTTATATGGGCACAGGGGATATTGGCATCCCTAGCTTGAAATATCTGGCTGCTAAATCGGGTCACGATATCGTCTGCGTTGTCAGTCAGCCAGACAAACCCTCTGGGCGTGGCCTCCAAGTGCAGCCCACGCCGATCAAGGAAGCAGCCAATGCGTTGGGGCTCCCCGTTTTCCAGCCCGCAAAAATTAAAACGCAAGATGCTGTGGACGCGCTTTTGGAGTTTTCCGCAGATGTTTTTGTAGTTTGCGCTTACGGTCAGATTTTGCCAAAAGCGATTCTCGACATGCCTCAGCTCGCGTGCTTGAACATTCATGCTTCACTGCTGCCGCGCTACCGGGGAGCCGCCCCCATACAGGCAGCAATAAAAAATGGCGATGCGAAAACTGGCATCACAATCATGTGGATGGATGAGGGGCTCGACACTGGCGATATTTTGATGCAGTCAACATGTGATATAGCAGCGGATGAAACCGCCGAAACGCTTCACGACCGTTTGGCCGATATGGCACCGTCTGCGCTTGCAGAAGCACTCGTTCTGATCTCTGGCGGTGCAGCTCCTAAAACAGCTCAAAATCATGCGGAGGCAGTGTGTGTGCCGCGTCTGAAAAAAGAAGACGGCCTCGTGGATTGGTCGCAGACGGCAGGGGCTGTTAGCTGTCACATTCGATCCATGACGCCATGGCCTGGTGCTTACACATGGATTCGTATGGGGGAAAGCCCGCCCAAACGGCTGAAATTTTTCTCACCAGTTATTTTACAGGGAGCTAGGGGCGAGGCTGGGCGCATTCTGGAAGCTGGGGGCGACAGTCTTTGCGTGGCGTGTGCAGACGGGGCACTCCTTTTCCGCGAGGTGCAGATGGAAGGCAAAAAGCGGATGTTGGCAAGCGATTTCCTGCGCGGCTTCAAAGGCGATATTTCAGGCTGCATAACAGAAGTGCCCAAGTTAGGAGCTTAGCAAGAATAAGTTGATACAAACTAGGATTCTTTGGGGGTGATGGAATAATTCCACTCGCCATGAAAAGAATCTGGGTT
>JAIFLJ010000184.1 GCA_020049135.1 bacterium
ACTCAAAAAATCCATTTTGAAAACTCGCGTCGCGCTAACTTGACGCGTATGCCTGAAGGGGTTGAATCAATTTGCTGCTGGGAACGCCAGCGATCCCAGTTTGGGATTGATCCAACCCTTTCAGGGTAGTCTGCCACCCCTCTTTTCCTAGGGTAGCCCGAAGACAGGCCACTAGTCTGATGGCTTTAATCCCTTCGGGATACAGATGGAGAATGTTTCCAACTACAGTGGCGGGTCATGTGTTTGCCCAGAGTCATATTCCCTATGAGAGTGCTCCTACGGGCTATGGCAGAGGTCAAACGGATGTGCCGAGTTATACTGCCCGTGCCACCACAGCTTTTGTGGGGTCTTTGCTAAAAACCGATTAAAGCAACCCCTTTGCAGGAACTTTAATCCTCGCGTAATTTTTTTATGCGATAATTTTTCCTGCATAAGCTCATTTTGCGGTCTCATACACATTGTCTTTTGACTCACTTCTTGAGGGATAGCGTTTTTCAAGCACTTATGAAAAGTTTCGGAACTTACTCGATGATTTGGGAGGGGCTCCTACAACTTTCGATGATGACTTCTTTTTTACCCCTTTTCTCTACACTTGTCGCTTGCCGCTTTCCTCTTGGCACTGGCTTTGCCTGATTAGGGAATGTTCTCTGCGGGTAGAGTCATAAGACCTTATTTGATAAGCTCGTTTACCTTGGCTATAAGGCTCTTGTTTTTTTTTAAATTACAGGTTAATCTATTTGCGTGAAGAAAAAGAGTCCAACGATTCCGCTGGCTTGGCTTGCGAAAGGTTCAGAGGCGCAGACGGCTGTTGAATTCGCCCTTGTGCTACCCGTTTTTCTTCTTTTTGTATTTAGTATTTTAGAAGTGACTTGGCTTGCCAGAAACAATCTGCTCGCAGCAAGTGTCGCAAGGGAAGGAGCCCGTTCTTTGATTTATGGCGACACGACCAACACAGCTTTTACGGCGATGACCAACCGAATCACGCCCGTGCAGTTGAGATCGAAAATCAGGGTTTTATATTGGACTTCAACAGCGGCACAAAACGGGAGCAGTTGGAGTCCTTGGGCAGCGGCGGATAGCGGCACCAACAACGGGGTTCCAGCAGGCGACCTGATCAAAGTCCAGTTGATTCTTACCAACAATTCTTTGACTGGGTTGATTCCCCTTTTAAATAATCAAGTGGCGACCAATTATACGACGATGAAACGGGAGGCCAACTGATTGGGCTGAGCAGATGAAAAAGAACCCTTTTGAAAATGGAAGAAGAAGCCAGCATGAGGAATCCTCTATGTGGCAGTTTCGGCGGTTTTCCAAGGCGGGTGTCCAGTCGCAGTCCATTGTCGAATTCGCCATTCTCCTCCCTGTTTTGCTCGCCCTTTTGTTGGGGGTGATAGAAATTGGTTGGTTGGCTAGAAACCATGTTTTTGTAGGGAATGGTGCCGCTGAAGGTGCCCGCGCAGCCAGCATGGGGCTTTCGACCACCATCGTCACCCAACGCGTCATGTATGCCATGGCGCCTTCTCTCGTTTATAGCAGCGCTAACGGAGATACCTGCAACACACAATATGCGAGCACGGCTAACACGAACCTTTGGATCGCTTGGCCGGCGGATAGCGGCACCAACAACGGCGTGGCTACTGGGAATCTGATCAGAGTGACCCTTTCCGTCCGCCATAATGATCTGACTGGGATGTTCCCTTTTTTAACCAACCATTTTATTGTTCAATCTTCTATCATGAAAAGACAATAAACCAAACAGAAAGTAAGTTATGAAAACATCGAAAAGTCATCGTGAGGGAAAAAAGGGGACGATTGTAGTCATCGCAGGACTGGGGTTAACCGCCATTGTAGGAGCAGCCGCCTTAGCCGTGGATTATGGTTTGATGGTGAACGATATGCAGCGCATTCAGCGAACAGCAGAAGCCGCAGCCTTGTCTGGAGCCTGCAAGCTGAATGATTTGGCGACTACCTATGGCTCTTCCTACACATCTTATTCGACCTATGTCCAATATCAGGTCACTCAAGACACCCAATCTGTGGCAGCCTTGAATGGCGTGCCGATGGCATCAGTGAGCACCTCGGTGGATACGATCGCCAAACTCGTCACCGTCAACGCGAGCAGTTCAAGGGCATCTCTCTTTGCGGGCGTGCTCGGTTTTGCTCTTCCTTCTAAAACCAAAACAGCACAGGCGGGCGTTTATTCTGTCACCCAAGTCGGAGGTCCCGCCCCGATCGCCATGACCACCACGGATTTTAATAATTGGAGATACTCGAACACGAGCCACACTTTCACCTTGGAAAGAAACCAGGGCAATTCTTTTGATGCCGCTAATGCCTCTGGCAACGGAGCCGAGTTTTTAGGGTTGAGCGTCCAAGAATCCAACGGTAAAAGCCCCAAGCAATGGGAAGATGCTTGCCAATACGGTGACGATGTTCCTATGACGGCCAACGACAACAACAGCAGTACGACCACCGATGCTCCGCTTTCTCTCAACGCTGCCACGGCTCAAGTCAACAAAGGTTATGATGCCTTCCTATATCGTTGGAATAATAACATGAAGACATTTCCCATGGCAGTCTGTGATCCCTGTGGGGCAGGCACTGGAAACAGCCCTCATCAAATCCAAAAGATTTGTTATGTCGAATTGACGGCTGCCCCCATTACCTCTGGGAGCGGCAACAGCAAAGTGTTCAGAATGCAGTTGAAAATCATCAACACACCTGTCAACAGCGACTCGGCACTCGCCACCACCAGCGGTTCGACCGATACGGGGATGACGACCGTCAAGTTGTCCCGTTAAAAAGGTGGAAGAGAAAAAGGGTTCACCAATAGACGAATGACGAAGGAAGCTTTTTATCGGTCTCGCAGGATGGATTCATACTTCGGGATCGGCAAGGTGCGGGCATCTGTAGCGAGCCCTTCATGTGTTCCATATCTACCTGTAAGCCAACCTGTTTTGCTAAATTTTTTATCTCTGTGTTTATAGCTCACTCATATTGGTGTTTTTGCGAGTCTTTTTTGCACTGGCTTGACGCCGCCCCAAAGGCCGTCTATAAAGTTTGACAGGAGATTTTAAAGCTGTGCTGCAACGGTTTTTTAGCATTATATTTTTGTTGGCCTTCGTTTTTACTGAAGTCGCCATGGCATCGCTCGTATGGCGTCCGGGCGAGGGCTGGAGCAACGATGACGGCGGCGTGAGCTCGCAGGCGGCTAATTCACGGGCGCAGCTTGAGATGGCTAGGAAGATGGAGGCCGAGAAAGAGTGGAACAAAGCCAAGCAATCTTATGACGCACTTGTAAGGCGATGGCCGTTTTCGTTCCACGCCGGGGAGGCGCAATTCAAGACGGGATGGTGCTCCGAAAAAGTGGGCGATTTTGCTGTCGCTTTCAAAGCTTACCAAAAGTGCATAGAAAAATATCCAGCGAGCAATTTTTTTGAGATGGCTTTGGAGCGGCAGTACAACATAGCAAACCTTTTTTTGGCTGGTGAACCGCAACGGATATGGAAAATACCGATCATGCCATCAATGGAGAAGACGGTAGAAATGTATGAGCAAATCATAAAAAACGCGCCTTACGGCAGGTATGCCGCAGAGAGCCAATTCAAAATCGGCCTTGGCTACGAAAAGCAGAAAAAATGGTCTGAGGCGATCCGTGCGTACACGATGATTTTGGATCGTTACCCTGGGAACGACATTGTGGACGACGCACAGTACCAGATCGGCTACGCGTGGTATCAGGCGGCATCTGTCTCAGATTACGATCAGGGGGCAAGCCAGAAGGCTGTGGACGCTTTTATGGAGTTCATAACGCGTTTCCCGAACAGCGAAAAAATCGAACAGGCCAAGATAAATATCGAACAGCTCAAGTCTAGGGGGACGCAGGGCTCGTTCAACATCGCCAAGTTCTACGAGTCGCAAAAACAAGTCGAGGCAGCCATCCTTTATTACAACGATGTGATCCAAAAAGACCCCGCATCGAAGCAGGCCGAAATAGCTAGAAAAAAAATTACGGAGCTTACACCTCTGAAAGCGTCTGGCCCACCTGCTCCACGGAATTTGGCGCATCTACAAAAGGAGACTATGAAGGATGCTCAAGCTGCACAGACGCAGGCCGCCGCGCCGACTCCAGCACCTCTGCCGCAAAGTGGATCTGCGGATGAAACGGGCAACACGAATAGCGTGCAGCAGCCTACGGCAATGGATGCAGTCGCGCCAGTTGCGGGTCTTTCTGGCGAAAAAAAATCTGAGCAGCAAGCGACACCCGCACAGCCGCCCACTGGAAGGATGCCCGTAAAAATGCAGCCAAAACAACCTGTGGCATCGCCCGCGCAACCTAAGCAAAGCGAGCCCGATGTGGACACGAACCCAAATGAATTAATCGGCCCTGAAATGCCTAAACCAAACATTTGAATTTTACATGCACACACCCCGTCCAATACCATCTTTCATTGCTGTAGCGACAGCATTGCTTGCCTGTTTTTTTCTTGCATCAGGATGCGCCTACCAGCTTGGTTCTGTTTCTGGCAAAGAGATAGCGGGTGTGAAATCCGTGTTTGTTCCTATCATCAAGAACGAGACTTATGAACCAGCTATTTCCGCAATGATGACCGACTCGATAATACAGCGTTTCCACTCCGACGGACGGCTGGAAGTCAGTCGTGAGCGCGATGCGGATTCCGTTCTGCATGTGAAGCTGGTGGACATGAAGCGCTCGCCTTTGAGGAGCAGCCGTGGCGATACCCATGTAGTGGCTGAGTACCGACTGCAAATAACGGCTCAAATTTCCTATTCGAAGACTGGACATAGCAAACCAGTTATTGATAAAGAACTCATTTCAGCCGACACTGAGTTTTTCATCGGACTCAATTTGCAAGAGGGAGAGCGCCAAGCATTGGGTCTGGTTTCCGATCGCTTGGCCAAGCGCATCGTGGAAAGGATAACCGAGGGCTGGTGAACTCTGGCGGTTTATTACGAGCCTAAGCCAGCGAAGCTGGTGTCAAGTGAAAGGTGAATACAGAAGCGCGAACGGGTGTGATTAAAAGTGGGTGAGGTAGAGCAAACCAGAGTTGGGAAATAGCGTGCTCTTTGTCTGGCAGTGTGGGAGGTATGGAATCAG
>JAIFLJ010000034.1 GCA_020049135.1 bacterium
TTGTAACGAGCGACTAAATCCGTTGTTGATTTCATGAACACACTTTACCACATCCACCTCCTCTTGGCACTGGCTTTGCCAGCTTAGGGTTGAAAAGTTTTAAAAATCTTCCTCTGCGCCTCTGTGCCTCCGTGGTGAATCCTCTTCCATTCTGCAATCTTAAATCTCAAATCTGCAATTCTTCTTCCCTCTTTCGGCGTATGGGGATAGAATCCGCCCATGATCAGTCCCGAACTCCTCAGTATTTTAGCCTGCCCAGAAAATCACATGCCTCTAAAAAATGCTGGGTCAAGTTTGCTGGAGAAACTCAATAACGAAGCCGTTGCCGGCCGTTTGAAAAACAGGGATGGTCGTGCGGTGGAAGCACCTCTCGAAGGCGGCTTAGTTCGTGATGACGGTGCTATTTTTTATCCTGTCCGCCAAGGCATCCCAGTCATGCTTGTCGAAGAAGCCATCCCGCTTGCAGTTGGGGAAAGTCTGTAACCGCCTTCTCTAATTCGCTGAAAAAGCTGAGTCACACCGCATATGGTTTCCAAAATTTTCAGCGCAACGACATGCGGCGTGGAAGCCACACCAGTCGAAATTGAGGTCAACGACGGGCGCGGTAATTTCGTGGTCATCATAGTTGGACTACCAGACGCCGCCGTAAAAGAGAGCCGCGACCGCGTGAAAACAGCAATCGAAAACAGCGGCTTCCGTCACCCCTCGGGCCGCACGACCATCAATCTCGCCCCAGCAGATTTGAAGAAGGAGGGGCCGAGTTTCGATCTCCCTATCGCCCTCGGCATCCTGCTTGCCAGCGGGCAGATGGAAGCACCGTGCTTGACGGAATATTATTTTGTTGGCGAACTCGCGCTCAACGGCGCAATCCGATCAGTGCGCGGCGTGCTGCCCATCGCGCTTGAGGCAAAAAAACGCGGTAAGCGCGGCCTGGTCATTCCGGCGGAAAACACGGTGGAAGCAGCCGTTGTAGAAGGTCTTGAAATAGTGCCCGTCAGAAATTTACGCGAGACTTTCGAGTGGCTTTCCGGCGCACGAAACATCGCCCCTGCCAAGGTGGACATCCACGCGCTCTTCAGGCAATACGGGCACGATGATTGGGACTATGCGGATGTAAAGGGTCAAGAGTTTGGCAAAAACGCCTTGAAAGTCGCAGCAGCAGGCGGACACAACTGCCTGCTGATCGGCCCTCCAGGCTCGGGGAAATCCATGCTCGCAAAGAGGCTGCCCACGATTTTGCCGCCTATGACTCTTGACGAAGCTTTGGAGACCACCAAAATACATAGCGTGGCTGGGCTTCTAACAGGTCTGCACCCATTTGTCGGCGCACGCCCTTTCCGCTCACCGCACCACACCATTTCAGATGTCGGACTCGTAGGCGGTGGCGCAAACCCCACGCCAGGCGAAATCAGTTTAGCCCATAACGGAGTTCTTTTTTTGGACGAGTTACCTGAATTTAAACGAACAGCGTTAGAGGTCATGAGGCAACCACTCGAAGACGGTAAGGTCACTATTTCACGCGCAGCAGGGACGATGACTTTTCCATCGCAGATCATGCTCGTGGCAGCCATGAACCCCACGCCAGATGGCAAAGAACTGAGAGAAACTCGTTCTTCGCCCATGGAAGTGCGCAGGTATCTCTCCAGGATATCTGGGCCGCTCTTAGACCGCATAGATATACAGATCGAAGTGGGTGCCGTGAAGGTTGACGCCTTGGCGGATGGCCCATCTGGAGAGTCTTCAGAACAGATGCGCGTGCAGGTGCAGGAGGCAAGGGCGCGACAACTCCACCGTTTCAAAGGAAAAAGAAAAATCACATGCAACGCACAGATGGGCAGTAAAGAAGTGAAACAGTTCTGCCAGCTATCCGCGACTTCCATGGAAATTTTGAAATACGCTATGGCAGACCTCAATTTATCCGCACGCGCTTACGACCGCATTTTAAAAGTGGCCAGAACGCTCTCAGATTTGAAAGGCGAAGAAAACATTTCGGACGATTCCGTCTCAGGTGCTATCCAGTTCCGCTCGCTTGATCGGCAGCTATGGGGGTAGTCCCTTGCCGTTTAAATTCCGCGCAATGCACCACAGAATCTTTTTTTCTCACGGAGGGAAGATTTTTGTCCGCAGATTAACGCAGATGAAGACAGATTGAGGATTGAAAAAATTCCATCATCCTTCGTGCCCTTCGTGGTTAAATTTTTTTCCTATCACGGAGAAGATTTTTATAAACTCTTCAACCACTAAACTCTTAAACTCCAACTTAAACTTTTTTGGATTGAAGAGTTACCATCAGCGCACAGTCATGCGCAAAGATTCTCGCAAGCCCTAACCGTGTTGGACATCAGCATGGCTATCGTCATTGGCCCAACGCCACCTGGGTTCGGCGTGATCGCCCCAGCGATTTGACTCGCCGCTTCAAAATCCACATCCCCAGTGAGGCGATATCCCCTCGGCGATGCTGGGTCGTCAACGCGGTTGACGCCGACATCTATGACCGTGGCTCCCGGTTTCACCATGTTTGCTTTGACGAAATGCGGCTGGCCTATGGCCGCAATAATGATGTCTGCACGGCGGCAATGCTCTGCGATGTCGCGGCTGCGCGAATGAAGGACAGTCACGGTCGCATCAGCATGGGGTGCTTTTTGGAGCAGCATTGCAGCCATAGGTTTGCCGACGATGTTGCCGCGCCCTAGCACAGCTACGCATGCGCCTGACAGAGGGATTTTCGAGCGGATGAGCAGCTCGTGTATTCCTGCTGGTGTGCATGGGCGGAAGCCGTCTATGGCACCCAACATCAGTTTTCCCACATTGATCGGGTGAAAGCCGTCCACATCTTTGGATGGTAACACAGATGAAAAAATAACCTGCTCCCGAATATGTGGCGGTAACGGTGCTTGAACCAAGATGCCGTGTATAGCGGGGTTGCCATTGAGGTCGGCAATGATGGCAAAAAGAGCATCCTCAGTCGTCTGCTCATCCAACACCAGTGTTTGCGCCGCTATGCCGAGGCGTGCAGCCATTTTATCTTTTCTGGCCACATACGCTTGGGATGCGGGGTCGTTGCCAACGCGGATAAAGGTGATGGCGGGTTGTATCCCACGCTGTTTAAGGTTTTCGACCTTGCTGCGTGTTTCCCCGTGTATGGTTTCGGCTATCTGTGTTCCATCAATCAAAAAGGCACTCATGAGAGCGGGGATTGTTTGCGGAAACCCGAAAAATTCAATCCTGAAATTGCCGTTTTCAAGGCAAAATATAAATCATGGTTTTAAAAAAGAAAAAAACGGGTCTTTTTTGCTTGCCTTGCTGGTTTTTAGTGGGCACTCTCTGCGGCTCGTTTGGGCGAAGATTGGTTCAGCGTAAAAGGGTCGGTAGCTCAGTGGTAGAGCAGTAGACTTTTAATCTATTGGTCGTGGGTTCAATCCCCACCCGACCCACTTCTAAAACACTATACAACACCAATAACTTTCATCAAATTAGCAGGGATGGTGAAAAAGCTGGCTGTTTTATTGTTCGCAGCAGATAATAACAAAAAAGGAGTATTATGAAAATCGCAGGGATCGCAATAGCCGTTTTGTTCGCAGCCATCGGGCTGGTTTTATTGGCGGGACATTTTTGGCTTCAAAATTACATCAATACGCCTGAGTTTAGAGCCATGGCCGAAAGTGCTGTATCTGATGCGGTCAGTGCCCCTGTCAAGCTGGAGTCTGTGGGGGCGAGCCTCTGGAATACAGTTGAGGTCAAAGGAATCACAGTGGCATGCGCTCCACCGCTTGCGCAGGTTCCATTCGCCACAGGCAAGGTGCTCAAGGTCAATATTTCATTGTCAGCAATTTTGCGGAAAGAGATAAAAATAATTTCAATTGAACTGGAGCAGCCCGCTGTAGTCTTGCGCCAAATGCGCGATGGCAGCGTGCTTTTGCCGCAAAAAAGAGCGCGGAGCGAATCGCGTGGCGACAAAGCTATGGCTGTTACCACGGCTCAGTCAAGTGCTGCCCCTGGAGAGAGCGGTTTCAAAGTGGTCTTGGATGAGACGAGGATATCTAAAGGCAGATTCCAATTCCTTGATGTCGGGCAGAACAGTCTCGTGTTGGCTGACGGTATCGGGGCGAAAGGCACCATCAAATATTTTAAGGGCGAACTGGATAGCACTGGGCAGTTGGAGGTTGTCAAAGTGGTGGCGGGAAAGGCACTTGCTATTACAGCTATCACCACGCCGTTCTCGTTTCAAAAACGCATTTTGGATATGCCGTCCATTTCAGGGAAAATTTATGGCGGGCAGTTGCAAGGAAATTTCAAGAGCAATTTCGGCAAGCCTAACGAACCTTACGAACTTTCTCTTAAAATCGAAGGGATGGAAGTGGGCGGGCTGATGGCAGATTTTGGCAACCAACCAGACAGGGTGCAAGGCGTTTTGAGGGCGGATGCAAAGATGAGCGGGCAAATGAGCCAGTTCGCACCGTCATCGAGTGGGCAAGGCACTTTTTCAATGCGCCAAGTCAAAATAGCGGGCTCGCCAGTTTTAGGCAGCCTCGGAAAAATATTAGGCGTGCCAGGCTTGGCTGACACGAAATTCGATTCTGTCGAAGGCTCATTCGTCTTGAAAAACGAAAAACTCGTCTTCGAAAAAATTGAAACTTTTCCAAAACAGAATGCGACGCACCTGGTGATCAGCGGCACTTACGGATTGGACGGCTCTCTGGATTTAAGAGGGGATATAACGCTTAACGCAGGTCTGATGGGCGGAGTATCGCAGCTTCTGAAAGCGGTGAAAGTGTCGGAAGGCAACGGCGTCATGACCATCCCATTCACAGTGCGTGGGACAGCCGATAGCCCTAAAGTCAGTGTGGAGATGACCCAAGCCGCAGAGGGTGCAATCAAAGGGCTGATGAACCTGATCAAATGACACAGAAACGAAAAACGGGGCCAGTCCCGAATAGCACTTAAATTAGGGGTATAACATTCTTATTTAGTGGTTTGCGTCTGTTATTATTGGGGAATTTCAACCCCATGATTTTGCGGCTTAGGTGGCGCATGTTTTTCAACAGTCGTTCCAGTTTTCTCTGGTTGGCCACCGCTTGTTTGAGCCAGCTATATTGCGCCTTGG
>JAIFLJ010000040.1 GCA_020049135.1 bacterium
GATGTGCCAGCATAGCTGACAACCTAACACCGTTTTACTTTTGTATCAAGTTGTTTTTGCTAGGAGCCTTAGCTTAACTTGACGCGTATGCCCGAAGGGGTTTTATATGTCAGCCTGGGGTTGCCCGTCTGCGGGCTACCCTAGGTTACAGTCAAAAACAGAACAACCCTTTCAGGGTTGTCAGCCTCCCCTCATTTCCTAGCAATCCCTTTGGGATAGATAGGGGAAATGTCCAAAAACTACAGTGGAGTGCGTGGATTCAATTCGCGCTTTTGACACTGGCATGATAGACTGAGAGTAGTCAATGAATCGCAGATGCGACCGAACTTCTTGGCGTCTCTTTTTCATCCTATAGATACCTCTATTTTTCCACGGGCTTAGGAGTTCTGAGCCTGTCCGCGGCAGCCAATACCACCCGGTGCTGTTTTCCCCGCATGTGCGAGGATAGTCCTGAAAGAAGCTCTACATGGTGGGGGAAGCAATGGTATTTTTTTTGCTGAGCGCATAGTAGAGCACTGGCACGGCTGTGCGAGAAAGGAGTGTGGAGGCGATCTCCCCCGATATTAGTGCCAGCGCAAGTCCTTGAAAAATCGGGTCGAACAGTATCACGCTCGCGCCTACCACTACGGCAGCCGCCGTGAGCAGCATGGGTCTGAACCGGACTTCGCCCGCGTGTATGACAGCCTCTTCAAGTGGTTTGCCTTCTTTTATTTGTAGTTCGATGAAATCCACGAGGATGATTGCATTGCGCACCACGATCCCGGCTCCGGCGATCATTCCGATCATCGAAGTCGCGGTAAAAAACATCCCGGTCATGGCGTGTGCGGGCAAAATACCCACCAGTGCTAAAGGGATAGGCAGCATGACAACCCACGGCGTTTTGAACGACTGGAACCACCCGACCACCAGCATGAAAATGAGAATCAAGACAGCGGCGAATACTATGCCGAGATCGCGAAACACCTCGTATGTGATGTGCCATTCCCCGTCCCATTTTAGAGCCCATGCATTGGGGGATGATGGCGGTGCTGTGAAGAGTATTTCGAGTGGCTTACCATCTGGTGCTTTGAGCGTGGAGAGTTTTTTCTGGAGTTCCATGATCGCGTAAGTAGGGCTGGCGAGAGAGTCTGTTATGTCTGCCGCTACATAGGCGACGGGCATCAGGTTTTTGTGGTGAATGGGCTGATCGGGCTGAGAGAGTTCGGGGGCGACGAAATCGGAGAGTGGCAGGGGACGCCCGAAACGGGAAAGCAGGTGCAGCCCGAGGGCGGGGGATGAGTCGGCTCTTTTTTCTTTCGGCAGGCGCAGTATTATCTCTACGGGTTCTGGCTCTTGCGGCAGGTGCGCCCAGTCAACCATTTTTCCGCTGGTGGCGAGCGTGAGCGCGTCGGCTATCTGAGCGGGGGCGATGCCGTTGAGTGAGGCTTTGCGGGTGTCCATGCGCAGGCGGTTCAGCGGGTGCGGCGACTCGTGGAAAACGGCCACATCGGTTATCCCTTCGCTTTCGGCAAAAATCTGTTCGACCTGTTTGGCCAGATCGAGCCGGGCCTTTGGGTCTGGGCCGTATATTTCTAGCAGGAGAGTAGAGATGACGGGTGGGCCGGGCGGTATTTCTGCGACTTGCACATGGCCGCCAGCCTTGTGCGCGATATCGTTGAGGCGAGGGCGGAGACCCTCGGCTATTTCGTGGCTGGAGCGGGCACGCTTATTTTTTGGTAGCAGGTTCACCTGTAAATCGGCTTGGTGCGGATGCCTGCGCAAAAAATAGTGGCGCACTAGTCCGTTGAAATTGTAAGGGGCACTCGTGCCGATATGCAGTTGGGCGGTTGTTGTTTCAGGGACATCAAGGACTATGTTGGCCATTTCGGATATTATCCGCCGAGTTGTTTCGAGCGGTGTTCCTTCAGGCATGTCGAGTATGACTTGGAATTCATTCTTATTGTCGAAGGGGAGCATTTTCATTTTTACAGCTTTGAGGGGCACGAGTATGACCGATGCAACGAGTAGCACGCCAAGAACTGAGAGGAAAATGGCGCGGACGCGTGGCTTATGTATCAGCGGGTTCATGTATGCGCGATAAAGGCGGCTTAGCCAGTCTGTCCCAGAGGCATTGTCCCCGTTTTCGGTGTGCTGGCCACCGCTGTTGCGGTTGAGCAGATGGACTGCCGCCCAAGGCGTGACCACAAGCGAAACTATGAGAGAAAAAATCATGGCGGCACTAGCACCTATCGGTATTGGACGCATGTAGGGACCCATTAGTCCGCCGACGAACGCCATCGGCAGAATGGCGGCGATGACAGCCAGAGTGGCGAGAAGCAGCGGGCTGATAATTTCCGAGATGGCTTCGGCACTCACTGTCAGAATATCGCGTCCGCGATTGGCCGCTAGGTGCATGTGGCGCACTATGTTTTCCACGCCCACGATTGGGTCGTCAACGAGTATGCCAATCGTGAAAATAAGCGCGAAAAGCGTGATTCTATTGATCGTGAAACCGAAAAGGTGAAAAGTGAGTAGCGTTAGCGCCAGCGTGGTGGGGATGGCTGTGGCAACTACTGCCGCAGCACGGAAGCCCAGTGCCCATGCCACTAGCACGCTGACGCCCAAAATGGCGAGTGCCATGTGAAAAAGGAGTTCGTTGGATTTTTCCGCTGCGGTGTGTCCGTAGTCACGCGTTATTTCAAAACGGACACTGGGAGGCAGGGATTTGCCATGTTCCGTTCGGGTCAGGGAGAGAATTTTTTCGGAAAGTTCCGTGGCGTTTGTTCCTGCTCGTTTTGAGATGGTAAGTGTTACTGCTTCCATTTCAGCACCGTTTTTTTTGTCTGTGGCGACTTCTCTTGGCGCGGCGTGTTGGGCGAACATGATTGATGCGAACAGATCATCCTCGTCAGAGCCGTCCACGATCTGCGCCACATCTTGCAGCGTGATGACGCGACCGCCACTCACACCCACGGCTAGGCGGGCTATATCGTCGGCGTTCTTGAAATGCGAGTCGGCCTCAATGTCCGTTAGGAGTGGGTTTGTTTCTTGGTGCCCGACCTGTATTCGGATGTTGGCCTGCTGTATGAGTTTGGTTATTTCGTTGGGGGCGAGAGTGTATTGCTTTAGCTTTGTCTCATCGAAAAAAATCTGGAACTGCCGCCTCCGTCCGCCGATCAGATGCGTCTCTGAAACATTAGGTATGGAGCTGATTTTTTGGCGTAAGGTGGATACGGCGTGTCGTAATTCCTGTGGGTTGAGTGCTGTGCTGTAAAATGTGAGAGCGAGGATGGGGACATCGTCAATCGAACGCTGTTTGATCAGCGGTTGGCTTGCACCGGGTGGAAGAAAATCTAGGTTGGAATGAACCTTGGTGTAGAGTTTTATCAGGCTTTTTTCCACATCCTCCCCAACTTTGAATCGGACAACGAAAAACGCTTGGTGCGTGGCGGAGGTTGAATAGACATATTCCACGCCTGGGATTTCCCAGAACTTTCGTTCTCCCAGATCAACGATCTGTTTTTGCACTTCCTCCGCGCTCGCTCCAGGGTAGGAGACGAATACATCGAAAATCGGAACCCGTATTTGCGGTTCTTCTTCGCGCGGGAGTTGTTGTAGAGAGAAAAAACCAGCCAGCAACGCGGCGACGATGAGTAGCGGCGTGATTTTGGATTGCGCGAAAAAGCGTATGGCGGCAACTGCGGCAGATGTTTTGGGTGTGTCGTTATTCATATTTTGTATAATCGGTTGTTAAGCTCTCTAAACGGGAGAAAATGCGTCTTGTCTATCTCACATCAATAGCACATCCACACCTTTGTTTCCACCTTAATGAAGGAATGCGCTGGGAACGCCAGCGTTCCCAGTGAGGAGCCGGCGAGACGCCAGCACTCCCAGTTTTCACCCTTTTTTTATTTGGCCCACTCTACTCGCTAATGATTCGGGTGCAGTCAATCGCGGGTTAAAATTCTGGCGGCTCGAATTATTCTTCAAAAGGAAGATGCTCACCCGTTATTTCAGCCCATGTTTTGAAGTGTGTTTTTACATATTTGGACACCTCGTCCTTGCCGTGGGATTTTATGAGGCTGGCAGCCAGTGCTTTAACTTGCGCAGATGCTCCTAGCGGGATTTTCGTGCTGAAATGGGACCCTATTTTTTTCAGTGCTTTCACGAACCTGTCTCTGGCAATGATGGATGCAGCGGCTACGACCAAGTCGCTTTCGGCCTTGTGCCGCTGTTCTAGGCAGATTGATTTACCCCGTTCTCCTAGGTATCTCCGTATTGTGTGCTCAGTCCTAGCGAACTGGTCGCAGACGGCTCGCTTGCATGAGGGATTTTTTTCCAGTAGGTTTTCGATCACTTTGGCGTGTCCCCAGCCTAAGACCTCGTTGACGGAGCGCATTTTTTTTTGGAGCTTATTATAAGTTTCAGGTGACACAGGAATCACCTCCAGTGCGCAGCCCGTTTTTTCGATGGCCTCGGCCACCTCGCCTATCCGTTTATCTGACGCGAAAGATTTGCTGTCTTTGACGCCGATCTCTTGAAACATCTCCACATGCCTATCGCTGGCATAAACTCCCGCTACGACCAGCGGCCCAAAAAAATCACCCTTGCCGCTTTCGTCCACGCCGATATGCCCTTCGAACATGGTTGGGTTCAGTATTTTCTCGTAACCCAGCTTTGGGGCACCTGTCACTTCTGGCTCAAGGATGAACTCCACGAAATCGCCAGTTCCTTTGCCTTGGACAACGCACTTGCCTGAAATGTATGCCGCCACTTGTGTCTTGCCTTTTGACGCGGCGAAATGCGCGTATGGCAAGTTTTTGAAACTGTAGCCGTGCGTGCCCAAAACGGACTTGAGCTTCTGTATTTGCCCGGCGTTTAACTCAATTGTATAGGAATGCAGTTCAGCCATATATATTTGTTTTGCAGACCCAATAGCAGACTTGCGGCAAAATCCAAGCACGCCATTTGCGGAGCCTTTCGGCGGGTGGCGATTGCTTCACCCGCTCGGATTTCCAATTCGATTAGTTCATCTGCACCCATTGGATTTCAATAGTATTTTTATGCTGGTTTCAAGATTTTGCCTCAGCGATATAGATGGTGCTCCGAGATAAATCGCCACGGATCGGGTTCTCAAAAGCGACTTCCTTAGCAGTCGGATTCTCGAAAACAGATGCTAGTAGCTTCAAGAAATCCGTGTCCGGCGTTTCGTCAGACCACATCGCAAAAATCCCGCCAGGACAAATGTGCTTACAAAGAGCACGCAACCCCTCTTCCGTATAAAAAGCGGCGTGTTGCTCGTGCAATAGATTTTTTGGCGAATGATCTATATCCAATAAAACCGCATGAAATTTTCTGTCCGAGTTGTCAGGATCAAACCCCTCACTCCGCGAACTAGCCATTTCAAAAAAATCTCCCCGAATGAATTTGCAGCGAGGGTTTTCTTCGAGGGATTTGCCGAGCGGAACTATCCCCTTGCGATGCCAGCGGATTACATCTTCTAAAGCATCAACAACTAGGAGAGAACGGACATTGTCGTGTTCAAGAGCGGCTGCGGCAGTGTAACCGAGCCCCAAGCCTCCGATCACAACATCAATAGGCCCGTCTAATTTTTTGATCGCAAGGTGGGCTAGTGCTTCCTCAACCTCATGAAACAAGCTCGACATGAGAAATGCATCTCCGAGTTTTATTTCAAAAACTTCCGTGTTGCCCAACATGAGGATTCTGCGTCTGCGCAGAATCAAGGTGCCCATCGGTGTTTCTCGGTAGTCGAGAATTTGAAAATCTAAGCTCATGGTTGTATGCACGATACTGTCACGAGCGAAGCATGAAAGAACAGAAGAATATTCTGTACATGGCGGATTTTTGCGCGGGAGAGGAAATTCATGGGCGGATAGAGCGGAAGGCGAGTCTGTTGTTAAAGGCATTCATGTAGTCGAAGAAATCGCGTGGAGTTGACTGGTGCTTGTTGTTTCTGTTGTCGTGCTAGAGGAAGAAGATGATGAGCATGCAGCGACGCTTGATGGCCAGCGTTTCGGTTGCGCACGCGATTAGTGTAGTCCGTCAAGCATCCTTCTGTATTTGATCAGAAAAACACCATCAACACCTATTTGGCAATTCCAGTTTTTGCGGGGGCGGTTATGGGCTGACTCAGTAAATCCATGCTGGCGAGCTTTTGCGCCTGCAAGAGTTTTTCTTTGGTGGGCTCTTCAGCGAGGCGGGTTGAAACGGTGTAACGCCGTTCCGTTTGCCCGTTGTCCGTCTCTGTTTCTTTGACAAAAAAATTCCACCTAGGCCAAGAGATGTATTTCGGCGCAGTGTAAAACGAGATACGCGCATCGAAAAACGCGAAGGCAAGCGCGGCGTGGAACATGAGTGCCGCAGAGAAAAAGATAGCGAACCGCCTCCAAGATGCGGTTCGACTTTTGCTGCAACAATTGGTCATGAATCTGTTAGGGGGCGGTTGTGATTGTGTCCCAGTCAATTTTTCTGGTTGCTGCGTAGATGGCGAAGTCACGGCTGTACTTCATCAGCACATAGCGGACGATTACGGAGTCGTCCACATGGCCGAAATTTTTCAATGAGTCTGGGATGATGTCCACGGCTTGGTGCGCGTAGGTCACAGCGAAAAGGGCGCCAGCCAATGCACCGTATGGGAGATGTTTGTACGCGCCCTCGGCCACATCTTCTATGACATCCGCCAAAAACTCCAGTTGATCCACGAGGTGTGGCAGTTTGGGCTCATCTATCTGCGTGAATTCGGCTTTCAGCAGTGGGAGCTGGTGCAGTAGTTTTTCCAGAGTGTGAGGCGTCATGTGTGCGCAGCCGTGTTCGACAAATTCCGCGACATCTGATTTATGTTGGTGGGCATGTTTCATGTGTGCATCCTATACTTTCCAGCGGCAAGATAGCCAGCAATTTGTGAGAGGAAAAGTGCGCACGACAAATTTTTCTGAAAAAAACTTGTCTTTTTAAAAAAATCCGCTTCAAAGGTTGGTTTCTAAAAATTTGGAGAGAAGAAAAAAATGGTTACGAAGGAAAAGAAGACAAAAATATTGGCGGATCACCGATTGAACGAAAAAGACACGGGTTCCTCTGATGTGCAGGTAGCACTTTTGACGGCACGCATCGAAGAGATGACGCGGCACATGAAAACCAACAAGAAGGATTATTCCAGCCGTCGCGGCCTCCTTCAGATGGTCAGCCGCCGCCGCAGTTTGCTTGATTATCTTGCTAGGACGGACAAAGGCCGTTACAGCAAGCTCATCGAGCGGCTCAATTTGAGGAAGTAATATACAATGTTCAAAACAGGTGCGTGTCTATTCAAGTCAGTGTGGCGTGAATGGACAGTTCCTGTTTTGATTAAACAGAAGACCGCCTCCCCCGATAAGAGCACACAAGGGAATTTTTGAAATTCAGAATTCCGTTGTGTCCTCTTTCGTGGTGGGTCGGCAAAAACTAGCCGCACTACACAAGGTAAACTATGTCCATACATTCAGTCTCAGCTCCCATCGGAGCACATGAATTCATCATCGAAACAGGTAAGCTGGCCAACTTGGCAGACGGCGCAGTCACAGTGCGGTATGCAGATACTATCGTGCTCGTTACGGCAGTCTCTGCCACCAAACCCAAAGACGGGCAAGATTTCTTCCCGCTGACGGTTGACTACCGCGAAAAAGCGGCTGCTGTCGGCAAGTTCCCTGGCGGCTACTTCAAGCGCGAAGGTCGCCCCACAGAAAAAGAGATACTGACCTGCCGCATGATTGATCGCCCGCTTCGCCCCCTGTTCCCCAAGGGTTATTATTGCGATACACAAGTCATCGCACTTCTTCTTTCTGCCGATGGCATCAACGATCCAGACATTCTGGCACTCAACGGTGCATCTGCTGCGCTGATGGTGTCAGACATCCCGTTCGCTGGGCCAGTCGGCGCAGTGCGCGTTGGCAGGATAGGCGGACAGTTCATCGTCAACCCCACACACGAGCAAAACCGCGAAAGCGATATGGATATGGTTTATGTAGGGACAGCCACCGACATCCTCATGTTTGAAGGCAGCGCAAAAGAAGTCAGCGAAAGCGATTTTCTTGCGTCCATGAAGTTCGCTCAAGAACAGGTTTCTAAACTCATTGATTTGCAGGTCGAACTCAGGAAACTCGCTGGCAAAGCCAAGCGCGAGCCAGTGCTGTGGCTGGTGAAGGACGATCTTTTGGAGGTCGCTTATGCGGTCGCTGGAGATAGGATTGAGAACGCTCTCTACAAACCCAGCAAGGTCGAACGCCAAAAAGCGGTGGATGCCCTGCGCACGGAAGTCGCTGCTAAAATCAAAGAAAAATATCCTGAAGCCACCCCGTTTGAGGTCTCGCAGGCTTTCGACTACTTGCAAAAGAAGGCTTTCCGCATGAGCATATTCGAGAAAAAACATCGCTGCGATGGACGTTCTTTCAACGACCTGCGCCCGCTTTTCTCAGAAGTCTCCGTCCTCCCGCGTCCGCATGGCTCGGCCATTTTTGCACGCGGCGAAACCAAGGCACTCTGCATAGCCACACTTGGCCCGTTAACGGAAATCCAAGACATGGACGGTTACACTGGCGGAGACATAGAGAAGCGTTTCATACTGCACTACAACTTCCCGCCATTTTCGGTCGGGGAAACAGGCCGCACAGGCTCGCCCGGGCGTCGTGAGATCGGCCACGGAGCATTGGCGGAACGCTCTATCGAACCGATGATGCCGAGCAAAGAAACATTCCCTTACGCAGTTCGTATTTCATCCGAAATCATGGAATCCAACGGTTCTACATCCATGGCCACGGTCTGCGCAGGGTCTCTCTCGCTTATGGACGCTGGTGTGCCTCTCAAAGCACCAGTGGCAGGCATCTCAGTTGGCCTAGTGACGGAATCCAACGATGACGGTTCCCTTAAGAGGTATCAAATCCTCACCGATATCCTTGGCAGCGAAGACCATTTTGGTGACATGGACTGCAAAATTGCGGGAACGCGCAAAGGCATCACTGGGTTCCAACTAGACCTCAAGCTGGCTGGCGTCTCGTTTGCTATCATGGAAGAGTCGGTCGAAAAGGCTCGCATCGCACGGCAGAATATTTTGGACGCGATGGAAGCCACGATGAAAGAGCCGCGTGCAGAGCTTTCACAATATGCTCCGCGCATAGTTTCGCTCAAGATCAACCCCGATAAGATCGGCCTCCTGATCGGACCTGGAGGGAAGAACATCAAAGCTATCACCGCCGAGACTGGCACTGAAATCAACATCGAAGATGATGGCACTGTGAGCATCTACTCCGTCAGCAAAGATGGGCTAGAGCGTGCGCAGGAGTTAATTTCTGGGATGACAGGCGAAATCGAAGTAGGCAAGATATATACTGGCAGGATTGTCACCATCAAAGAATTCGGCGCATTCGTAGAAGTGTTTCCGGGCAAAGACGGGCTCGTTCATGTGAGCGAACTTTCCGATACGCGAGTCAATCGCGTGGAAGATGTAGTGCGCATGGGCGACACGATACAGGTCAAGTGCATCGGTGTGGACGACAAAGGCCGTGTCAAATTGAGCCGCAAGGCCGCACTAAAAGAACAAGAGACGAAAGCCTGATCAGCCATGTTTTCATCGGAGTCAGATATGTGCGACTGCGAATCCAACAAGGAACAACCTAGCAGGATGGACTCCATCCTGCTGGAAAACAGGACGCTGGTTATTTCAGGTGAAATAAACCAGCGTCTGGCCAAAGAGGTTTCCGAGAGGCTGATTGTCATGGATGCCAAGTCTCAGGACAGCATCCGCCTTTTCATCAATTCCCAAGGTGGGCATGTGGAGGCTGGGGACACCATTTTTGACATGATCCGTTTCGTCCGTTCCAAGGTGAACATCATTGGTACTGGTTATGTGGCTAGTGCAGGTGCTTTGATTTACTCCTCAGTGCCGAGGGCGCAGCGTTTCAGCCTCCCGAACACTCGCTACATGCTTCACCAGCCCAGTGGTGGCGTCGGTGGACAAGCCAGCGACATAAGCATTGAGGCGCAGGAAATTTTAAAAATGCGCGACAGGCTCAACCGCATTTTTGCCGATCAGACAGGCCAGCCCATTGAAAAAATAGAGAAGGATACGGATCGCAATTTCTGGATGAGCGCGGAAGAGGCTAAAGACTACGGCCTTGTCGGTAAGATTATCAATTCTGCTGCGGATATTTCCTGACGGTATCGGTGCTGCTATCTGTCCGTAGCCGCAACTGTCCGCAAGATGCCGCTATGTCGCCGCCGCGTCCTTGCCGCATGGTGGCGGGGATGCCTGATTCTTTCAATGTGCGCTGAAACGAGCGCGCCATGTTTTCGCTTGGCGGAGCACCGTGGAAGGATGCAGTGGCGTTAAGCTGGATCAGGTTCACATGGGCATCTATCCCACTGATTTTTTCGGCCAATTTTTCAGCTTGATCAAGGGTGTCGTTTTTACCGGAGACCAGTGTCCACTCGAAAAAAATTCTGCGCCCCGATTTTTTACCGTAAAATCGGCAAGCGTCCAAAAGTTCATCCAAAGGCCACCGCTTCCCCGCTGGCACGAGGCTCTCGCGCACGGCATCACTGGCACCGTGCAAGCTGATGGCGAGGTTGAATGGGCGGTTTTCTTCGGCCATTCGCAATATGCCAGGCACATGGCCGACGGTGCTTACCGTGATGTGCGCCGAGCCGATATTGAGACCGCGTGAATCCGATATGATTTCGAGGGCGTTCATGACGGAGTCGTAATTGTGCAGGGGCTCGCCCATGCCCATCAGAACCACATTACGGAGGCGTCCGAGATCGGTTTTTTGTAAAACGCCCGCGCAGTGAACCACTTGGGCAACGATTTCTCCAGCGCGCAGGTTTCTGGTCAGCCCGCTTTGCCCGCTGGCACAAAACGAGCAGCCCATCGCGCAGCCCACCTGTGTGCTGACGCAGGCCGTTGTGCGTCCAGTGTAGCCCATTAGAACCGTTTCAATCATTTCCCCGTCTTCTAAGCGGAGGAGACTTTTTCTGGTCAGCCCGTCATCCGAAAGAGATGTTGAGACAATCTCAGGAACAAAAGGCTTGTTTTGAGCAAGCCAAACATTGAGCGTCTGCGGTAAGCGTCCGTGTTTGTCGGGGTGCGATTTATCCATCCCTTCGCGTAAAAACATTTTCCAAAGCGTTGCGGCGTGGATCGGGTTTACACCTTCTCCGGCAAGAAATGATTCGAGGCCAGAAAATGTGAGGTCGGTCCATTTTTGATGTTTGTTTTTTATCTGGCTTGGTCGTTGCATGGGGCAGGGATATTTATGGTTAAAAAAAATCCAGAGGGGGAATTTCCCCCTCTGGAAAAGCGGCGTCCTGTTGGGGCGCGTTTATTCTTGGGAGCTAATGCGCATCCCGTAGAATGAACGAGCCACGAAGAATAGACCGATGAGCAGGAAAACCACTGCCATGATGTGGACAAGTCCAGGGTTTGTTTTCTGAGCCGACACTGCTATTTCGGCGGCCAAGATGCCGAAAAGCGTGGTGAACTTGATGATCGGGTTCAGGGCGACCGAGGAGGTGTCCTTGAACGGGTCTCCGACCAAATCGCCGATAACCGTTGCATCGTGCAACTCTGTTCCTTTGGCTTTCAATGTGACTTCCACGACCTTTTTGGCGTTGTCCCAGCAGCCGCCAGCATTGGCCATATAAATCGCTGAGAAAAGCCCGAACATCGCAAGCGATATCAGGTAGGAGACGAAGAACCTTGCATCCACACATGCGAAGCTGATGGTAAGGCAGAATATCACGGCGAAGATATTGATCATGCCATACTGCGCATAGCGCGTGCAGATGGCCACCACGCGGTTGCTGTCTTCTTGCGAAGCTTTGCCGCTATTGGCATCCAGCTTGATGTTGCTCTTGATGTAGGCTACCGCACGGTATGCACCGGTGATAACAGCCTGCATTGAGGCACCGCTAAACCAGTAAACCACGCTGCCGCCGGCGATCATGCCGAGGATGACATAGGGTTCAACGATGGAGAGGGCACTGAGGTCAGTCCACCCGAAGCTCTTTTTGAGCATCAGTATCAGGGAGAAGATCATGGTGGTAGCACCGACAACAGCCGTCCCGATGAGCATCGGTTTGGCCGTGGCCTTGAATGTGTTGCCGCACCCATCGTTCTCTTCCAAGAACTTTTTGCCTATTTCAAAATCGGGTTTGAAACCGAAATCTTTTTGGACTTCTTCAGCGATGCCAGGCATCTGTTCGATGGTGGAAAGCTCGAACACGGATTGCGCGTTGTCAGTTACGGGACCGTAGCTGTCCACCGCTATCGTTACAGGCCCCATGCCTAGCATACCGAAGGCGACTAGTCCGAAAGCGAACACCGCTGGGTATTGCATGATGGCTTCGAGGCCGTGCGTGCTGGTGATATAGGCTGTCCACATGAGGAGCAGGATTGCCATGCCTTTCCAGAACGCCGAGAAGTTTCCTGCGACTATGCCAGAGAGGATGGTCAACCCGGGGCCGCCTTCTTTCGTGGCGTCCACCACCTCGCGGCAGTGTGCGCTGTTCATGCTTGTGAAAAGGCGTGTCAGTTCAGGGATAACAGCTCCCGCGATAGTGCCGCAACTGATAATGATGGAGAGTATCCACCAGAGTTTCCCTATGCCTGCTATGGGGGCCAGCATGGTGTAGGAAAGTGCGAATGTGGCTGCGATGCAGAGGATGGATGTTATCCAAACCAGCGTCGTGAGCGGGTGTTCGAAGTTGAAATTGTGTGATTCCTTCATTGTTGCACGCACGAAAATCTGGTTGACCTTGAACGCGAGCAACGAGACGACGACCATGGCTATGCGCATGGCAAAAATCCAGACGATCAGGTTCCACTGATGCTGCGGTAAGACGGCCAAGCAGATAAAGCTGATGAGCGCCACGCCTGTGACACCGTAGGTTTCGAAGCCGTCGGCTGTCGGTCCAACGCTGTCGCCGGCATTGTCTCCAGCGCAATCGGCTATCACGCCAGGGTTGCGGGCATCGTCCTCTTTAATTTTGAAGACGATCTTCATCATATCACTGCCGACATCGGCTATTTTGGTGAAGATACCGCCGCATATACGCAATACGCTTGCGCCGAGGGACTCGCCAATGGCGAAGCCGATGAAGCAGACGCCTGCGAGGTTCGGTTCTACGAATTTCAAAACAACGATCATCACGATCAGCTCCACAGAGATCAGGAGGACGCCGATGCTCATACCAGAGCGGGAGGGGATTTCATGAAGCGGCAAAGCCAGTCCGCGCAGGGCGGCGAAAGCCATGCGGCTGTTGGCCACATTGTTGACCAAGATACCGAAAAGAGCCACGAGGAACGACCCCGCCATGCCTATGAGCGACCACATGAGGATCAGCGCGACATGCGCCGCAGGCATCTGCTGCAAATAGCCGAAGTAGAAAACCATCGTTGCTCCGATAAGTGCCTGTAGAATAAGCAGGAGCTTGCCTTGCTGGAAAAGATATGTTTGGCATGTGCCGTAAATCAGCGTTGACACATCCAGCATACTCTGGTGGGCAGGGAGGCGGACTAAGGACTTGTACTGCACAAACCCATACGCCATGCCAGCCAGACAGATCACGATGCCACAAGTTAATATGGTTCCGCCGTCCATAGAAATGCCGAGGACATTGTAAACACTAGTGCGGCTTTCGAATGTGGGTAATTGCAGATCCGCTTCGCTGGCCATAGACGGGCTGGCGAAACAGGCAAAGGCCAGCACCCCGACCAAGGGCAGCAGCAACTGCATTATGTTTTTATAACGACTCATTTTCATATGTTTCCTTTATTTTGTTTTTGTTTGTTTTCGAGCAAATTTAAAGCGGTAAAAATTTTGGTGCGGACTATTTCCCCAGCGGCGAGAGCAACGGCCTCCGCAAAAGAGTTGCAGTTTTGAATTTCGTGAAATGAAAAAGCGAACGCATCTGCGTCACTAGGCTGGCCATCGCCAGATTCCATCGGGACATATCGCCCTACAGACCATGTGGATGCGTGATGCCCGAAGCAGTTCATGAAACATTCGCGGATTTCGATTTTTCTGGCTAGGCAGACAGAAAACTCATCCCGATGGACAGACGCATCTTTTTCCAAGCCAGCTAGGCGCAATCCGAAATCAAGTTCGTTCATGTGGTCATCTGTTATCACAACCCGAAATCCCTTCGTAAGGAGCCCCCCGCATCCTTCAACGCTAAGTCTAACCTACCAAAAGAACAAAACGCAAGCACGGCTTTCATGCTTTGAAAAATACCCGAATCATTAGCATCACCATTCTGGAAATACGCTGGGACTGCCAGCGTCCCGCTGGCCTCTTCTGATTAATGGGATTTGCTGTTTAGCGCGATAGGTGCGGTGGCAATGAGTTTTGCCTTTTATGCTCATAAAGGCGGCTGTACCTGAGCAGTGTGGAAAACGCCGTGGCCGCCGCTATATAAAACCCTGGGAAACCATCGCAGAAACCGCGCTTCAAAACATATGCCCTGAAAAAACGCCATGCAGGGCGAAAGAGCGTGTGGGTTAGAGACCATTTTTTCCCCGATGCCAATTCGCGGCGAAGGTGGTTTTCGGCGTAGAGTGGCATTTTGAGAACATGGCTTTTCAGAGTGGGAAATGAGTAGTGAAACAAGTCGCCATCCAGCTTTTTCACTTGGCCGCTGACCACAGCTTCCTCGTGGACATCGCCGCCGCCGTCCACCCACCGTCCAGCCTCCCTGCGAAAAAGGCGCAGTTTCGTGTCAGGATACCAATCGCCGTGCCTGATCCAGCGGCCTAAAAACCAGACGCAGCGCGGGCATGTGGCTCCTTCGTAAAGTTTCGCCTCTGGCGAAGTCAGGAAATCAACAATAGAGCGTTTCAGTTCAGCGGAAATTTCTTCGTCAGCATCAAGGTTGAAAACCCACTGTGCCCGCATTTGTGCGGTGGCGAAATTTTTTTGTTCCCGGTATCCCTCCCACGCATGCCCCACCACCCGCGCCCCGAACGATTCCGCTACGGCGGCTGTCGCGTCGGAGCAATCGTTTATCACCACGACAATCTCTTCCACCCAACCAGCAACGGAAGCCAGCGCACGCGGGAGGCGTTCGGCCTCGTTGCACGCGATTATAGAAATACCGAGAGGCACTTTGACACCATGCTTGGACGGCTGCCCGTTCATGCATCCTCCTTGCGCCGTTTTGCTGCTGCGCCAAAAAGCAGGCCGATGACTAAGCCGATGCCACCGCCAGTTGCGACATCAGAAACATAGTGTCTTTCCAGATAAAGCCTAGACCACGCCACGCCTGCCGCCCCGCATAAAACGACAGCACCTGCCACTGGGCAAGCTGCAACCAGTGCCCCGGCAGAACCGAACGCTGTGGCGGCGTGGCCAGACGGAAAACCGTGGTAAGCATAATCCATTTTGATCCCGTAGAAACCGTCTTTCACATGCGCCGAAGGGCGCGGGCGGCCTAGTGTCAGGCGAAACACATTGGCCGAAATGCCGCCTACGCCAGAGCCTAGCAGGCAAGCCAAAGCCACCACGCGCCAGAATCGGCGTTTTGAAATAAATCCAGCATACCACAGAGACAGTGAAAGAATCAGCGAGCCCGTGTAGAAATCGCCCCAGAACGAAAACCATCTGGCCACGGGGCGCAGCGATTCTGGCTGAGACAAGTTTATGTTTTTTAGGGTTTCTGGATCATGCGGAAAAAGCAGCCAGACACCACCACCTGCCAGTGCGGACACAAAAACTAGGAGCCAAGCTGTGCGTCTGGCTATGCGAAGAGCTTCGCCACACAAAAATAAAATTACGGATTTTTCGGAGCAAAGCTCCACCCATAATTTGCGGAATGAAAAACCGTTCATTTCTAAATGGTTGCTATCGCGTTTTTGCGACGCACAGGTTTAGCGCACTGGCTCAAACGGGCGTTTTCATGGCTTTGAAAAAATTGTTTCCCATGTCCCATATCGGACCCGGGAATTTTTTCAGACCTTTGAGCACATCGTCCAGAGCGTTTACGAAACGGTCTATCTCCTTATCTCCGATGATGAGCGGCGGGAGGAATTTCACTATGTCGCTGTTATGTGCTGCCACCTGCGTCAAGATGCGGTGCTTGGAGATCAGTGGCGTGACGATCAACTGCGGGAAAAGGCTTTTGTCCAGCGAGTGTATTGCCTTCCACCCCATGCGCTGCATGACTGACGGCGGCTCGGCGAACTCCACGGCTCCCATGAGTCCTTTCATTCGCACTTCGGCGAGCGACTCGTGATCTTTTTTGAGCCCTTCCAGTGCGGCTTCCAGTTTAGCTCCAGCCTTGGCCGCGTTTTCAATGAGGTTTTCCTCCTCCAAAACTGTGAGTGCGGCCAGTCCGCACGCTGCGGCGAGGTTGTTGCGCCCGAAAGTCGTGGAATGGACTATGCAGCGATCCATGCGTGAAAAAGTTTTCTGGTAAATGTCACGGCGCGTCACGATAGCACCGCACGGGACATATCCACCGCTCAGCGTCTTGGCCAGCGTGATGATGTCTGGCTCAAGCTTCCAGTGTTCGAATCCAAACCATTTACCTGTGCGACCGAGACCTGTCTGAACCTCATCGCAAATAAACAGCGTCCCGTGTTTGCGGCAGAGAGCCTGCGCAGCATTATAAAAATCGTCTTTGGGAAATTTAACGCTTTTGCCTTGAACTGGCTCTACCATGAAGGCGGCAACATCGTCTTTTTTCAATTCATTTTCCAATGCGGCCAAGTCTCCCATAGCCACTTTGGTTTCTGTGCCTGGCAGGAACGGGCCGAATCCCTCTTGGAAATACGGGTTGCCCGTGACGGAAAGCGAGCCGAACGAAAGGCCGTGATAGGAGTTTTGCAGGGTTATGATGCGTGGGCGACCCGTGGCGGCTCTAGCAAATTTCAGCGCACCTTCAACGGATTCAGTGCCGCTGTTGCAAAGAAAAACGGCGTCTAGGTGGGGAGCACCTTGAGCCGCGAGCCGCTGCACAATTTTTTCCGCAAGCAGTCCGGCCAAAAACGCGCAGTCCATCTGAACCATGTTCGGGAGATCAAGTTCAAGCACATCTTTGATGGCCTGCTTAACCGCAGGGTGGTTACGCCCGATGTTGTAAACTCCGAAGCCCGAGAGAAAATCTAGGTAGTCGTTGCCGTCCCTGTCATAAAGGTAGGAGCCCTGTGCGCGGGCATAGACTTTGTCGAAGCCAACGGTCTGGTGAACTTTTACAAGGGTGCGGTTCAGGTGCTTTGCGTGAAGCTCGTAATTTTCTCCCAGCCGCTGCTGGATCATTTCTTTTATGTTTAAAGGCATGGATGGAGTGTATAATATTTAAAAAAAACAGCAACCACTCTATTTAGCCCATATTTTGACTGTCATCCGTCCCTGATGT
>JAIFLJ010000126.1 GCA_020049135.1 bacterium
GCCTAGACTCGCGGGCGAGACGCACCGCGCTCCTTTCCGAAAGCGGCGGGACGCCGCTTCTACTTTCTGCTCCCGCTCTTCTTCCCTTGTCGCTTGCCCCTATTTTCAAAGGAGGATTAAGTCAACACAGATAAGAGACAAGGCATCAATCTGAGAGCCGTGTGCGGGAGACCCGCACGCACGATTCGGCGGGAGGGACGGGACAACAAAAGCCCCATCCCTACACCTATCCTTCTGTTTTTAGAGGAGATTTTTGCCCCAACACTCCAAGGCAGATAGTGTTTCCTGCATCATGGCAACAGCGTCTGACCCATCAGGTGGCGGTCACATTCGCGTGCGGCAGCCCGTCCTTCGTTGATGGCCCAAACCACAAGGCTTTGTCCGCGCCGCATGTCGCCAGCGGCAAAAACGCCTGTGATGTTCGTGGTGAATTTACCGTGCTCCGCCTTGGCGTTGGAGCGCTCGTCCCGCTCCACTTTCATCTCGTTCAAGAGCGTTTCATCTGGCCCTAGGAATCCCATCGCGAGCAGCACCATGTCGGCAGGCAATACTTTTTCTGTCCCTGCGATTTCTTTGGGGACAAATCGCCCTTTGTCGTCCTTGCACCACTCTACTCCCACCGTGTGGACTTCTTTGATGCGTCCCTGTGCGTCACCTACAAATTTTTTCGCCGTGATGCAGAACTGGCGCGGGTCGGCTCCAAACACTTCCGCAGCCTCCTCTTGTCCGTAGTCGGTTCTGAAAATTTTCGGCCACTGCGGCCAAGGGTTGTCTGCGGGCCGTTTATCGGACGGCTTAGGCAAAATCTCTAATTGCAAAACGCTTTTGCAGCCGTGCCTAACAGATGTGCCCACGCAATCTGTGCCAGTGTCGCCGCCACCTATAACAACTACATCCATGCCCTTGGCGTGGATAGGTGAGGTTTTACCATCCAGCAGCGCGGCAGTGTTGGCGCGCAGGAAATCCATGGCGGGGTAGATGCCCTGCAACCCGCGCCCTTCGATGCCAAGGTCGCGTGCTTTTGTTGCGCCGCAGCAAAGCACGACGGCATCGAAATCTTTCTTCAGCTTTTCCGCTGGGAAAGCTGCGCTGCCGACATCCGCGTTTACTACGAACTGGACACCCTCGGACTTCATCAGGTCAACGCGGCGCTGGACGATTTTTTTATCCAGTTTCATGTTTGGTATGCCGTACATGAGCAGTCCACCTATGCGGTCGGCTCGCTCGAAAACCGTGACTGTATGTCCAGCTTTGTTGAGCTGTGCGGCACAGGCCAACCCTGCGGGGCCAGAACCTACGACAGCCACTTTTTTGCCAGTGCGCACTGGTGGCTGCAAAGGCTGAACCCAGCCTTCTTGGAATGCGCGGTCTATGATTGCGCACTCGTTGTGCTTAATCGTGACAGGCGGTTCGTGAATACCAAGGACGCAAGACCCCTCGCACGGTGCTGGGCAGACGCGCCCCGTGAATTCGGGGAAGTTATTCGTTTTATGCAAACGGTCTATAGCCTCGCGCCATAGCCCACGGTAAACGAGGTCGTTCCATTCTGGGATTAGGTTGTTGATGGGACAACCCGACGCCATCCCTGCAAGCAGTATGCCGGAGTGGCAAAATGGAACCCCACAATCCATGCATCTCGCTCCTTGCAGTCGCATTTTTTCCTCGTCCATGTGGAGGTGGAACTCACCCCAGTCCGCTATCCTCTCTTTTGGAGGGCGATCCTGCGGAAGCTCCCTTTTGTACTCCATGAAACCAGTTGGCTTACCCATAAACTTATCCTATCCAGTTAAGGTTTTATTCGTCAAACATGCCGTGCGGTCAGTTGCCCCCAACGCGGGAGAGGTCGCGTGCGTTTTCCACAAAAGCCGCCATGACGGCCTCATCGCCACTCAACCCTGCGGCCTTGACCCGCTCCATGGCGAGTAGCACGCGATGGTAATCCTTCGGCATCACTTTCACGAATTTAGGCAGCATATCCGTCCAGTGCGCGATGATCTGTTTGGCGCGGGTGCTACTGGTGTGGTCGGCATGGCGTTGCACGCGACCCAAGAGCCATTCTATCTCTTCTTTATTTTCCACCTTCTCCAGAGAGACCATCTGCGGGTTGCAGCGGGTTGCAAAATCGCCGTCTGCGTCAAGCACATACGCCACGCCACCAGACATGCCGGCAGCGAAGTTGCGTCCTGTCATCCCTAGAACAACCACGGTGCCGCCAGTCATATACTCGCAACCGTGATCGCCCACGGCCTCAATAACAGCATGAACGCCGCTGTTGCGGACGCAGAACCGTTCCCCAGCCATGCCTCGGATGTACGCTTCGCCGCCAGTGGCTCCGTAAAAAGCCACATTGCCGATTATGATGTTTTCCTCGGCCACGAATGTTGATCGTGGTGACGGGAACACTATAATTTTGCCGCCGGAAAGCCCCTTGCCCAAGTAGTCATTGGCATCGCCCTCCATTATCATCGTGATGCCTTTTGGAACGAATGCTCCGAAGCTTTGTCCAGCAGAGCCTTTGAAGTGTAGCGTGATAGTGTCTTCGGGCAGCCCATCGGCTCCGTAGCGTTTGCTCACCTCGTTACCTAAAATGGTGCCAACAACGCGGTTGACATTTTTGATGGGCAGTGTGCTGTGGACTTTTTCGCCTATCTCCAGCGCGTTATCGCAAATCTGCAGTAGGGTCTGTATGTCCAATGATTTTTCGAGCCCGTGGTCTTGCGGTATCTGGCAGTAGCGTCCCACCTTCTCGGAAACATCGGGCTGGTAGAATATTTTCGAAAAATCCAGACCTTCCGTTTTCCAGTGATCCACGGCGCGGCGTGTATCCAGCATGTCAGTGCGCCCGATCATTTCGTTGACCGTGCGGAAGCCAAGTTTGGCCATGTATTCCCTGAGTTCGTTCGCTATGAAATACATGAAGTTGACTACATGCGCGGGGTCGCCCGAAAACTTCTTGCGGAGTTCTGGGTCTTGCGTCGCAACGCCGACTGGGCAGGTATTCTGGTGGCAGACACGCATCATTATGCAGCCCATGACTACGAGCGGTGCTGTGGCAAAACCGAACTCTTCTGCGCCAAGCAGTGTGGCTATCGCCACATCGCGCCCCGTCTTGAGTTGGCCGTCCGTCTCCACAGCTATGCGGCTGCGCAGGTTGTTGAGGACGAGCGTTTGGTGGGTCTCGGCGAGGCCGAGTTCCCAAGGAAGCCCAGCGTGTTTGATGCTTGAAAGCGGTGATGCGCCCGTGCCGCCATCGTAGCCGCTGATCAGCACCACATCGGCGTGCGCCTTAGCTACGCCAGCAGCGATCGTGCCCACGCCCACTTCTGAAACAAGCTTGACCGAAATCCGCGCGCCCCTGTTGGCATTCTTCAGGTCATGGATCAGTTCGGCCAAATCCTCAATCGAATAGATGTCGTGGTGCGGCGGCGGAGAAATCAGACCCACGCCCGGTGTAGAGTGGCGCGTCTTGGCTACCCATGGATAAACCTTGGTGCCTGGCAACTGCCCGCCTTCGCCAGGCTTGGCTCCTTGTGCCATTTTGATCTGTATTTCTTTGGCCTGCGAAAGGTAGTAGCTAGTAACGCCAAACCGGCCTGATGCGACTTGTTTGATGGCACTGTTCAGCGAATCCCCGCCCTTTTGTGGCTGATACCGTGCGGGGTCTTCGCCGCCTTCGCCCGTGTTACTTTTGCCGCCAATCCTGTTCATGGCTACGGCCAAAGTTTCATGCGCTTCCTTGCTTATCGAACCGTAGGACATCGCCCCAGTCTTAAACCGTTTAACGATGGACTCGACAGGTTCCACTTCTTCTATCGGAATGCTCTTTCCTGTGGGCTTGAAATCCATAAGCCCACGCAGCGTGCAGGCTCTCTCGCTTCGTTCATTGATCCGCGATGCGTACTCCTGATATGTTTTGTAGTCGTTCGTCCGTGTGCTTTTCTGCAAAAGGTGGACTGTTTCCGGGTTGAAAAGGTGGTCTTCACCCTCTTTCCGCCACTGGTATTCACCGCCTGAATCCAAAACTGGCTCCTGCCCGCCTCTAACTGGGAACGCTCTAGCGTGGCGCAGCAGTGTCTCCCTTGCTATTACTTCCAAACCAATCCCCTCGACACGCGATGCAGTCCCTTTGAAATACTTATCTATCACCGACTGCTTTATTCCGAGAGACTCGAAAATCTGTGCGCCACGGTAGCTCTGGATGGTAGATATACCCATCTTCGACATGGTTTTGATGATGCCTTTCCAGACGGCTTTCACATAATTTTCTATGGCCTTCTTAGGCTCGACACCTGCAAGGCTTCCATCGCGGATCATACCTTCTATGGTCTCGAACGCCATGTAGGGGTTAATCGCCCCAGCACCATACCCAACGAGCACCGCAAAATGGTGCGTCTCGCGCGGCTCGGCAGATTCCAGAATTATGCTCGTTTTGGTGCGCACGCCCTCGTTTATAAGATGGTGGTGCAAACCAGCCACAGCCAGAAGTGCTGGCATAGGAGCTTTGTCATGTGTCACGCCACGGTCGGAAAGAATCAGGAGGTTCACACCCGCTTTCACCTGCTCTGCAGCCTTATCGAAAAGGTCTTGCAAGGCGTTTTCCAAACCGTCCGCCCCTTCAGCCACATTGAACAGTATCGGTATCGTGGCCGACTTGAATCCAGGGCGGTTTATGCTCCTGAGCTTTTCCAATTCAGCATTGGAAAGTATGGGCTGCTTCAGCTTTATCTGGCAGCAGCTTTCTGGCTGCGAATCAAGGAGGTTGCCCTCTGAGCCGAGCATGGTTTCGCTTGATGTTACGATTTCCTCGCGGATAGAATCTATCGGCGGATTGGTCACCTGCGCAAAGAGCTGGTAGAAATAATCGTAGAGCAAACGCGTCCTTTTGGAAAGGACTGCTGGGGGCGTATCAGTCCCCATGGCTCCGAGTGGCTCGATGCCGTTTCTCGACATGGGCGAGAGGATCAACTTCAAATCTTCTTGCGTGTAGCCAAACGCCTTCTGGCCAACCATAAGGTCAGACGGATCAATTTTTTGCGGTGCAGCTAACCCTTCAGGCAGCGTGTCCAAT
>JAIFLJ010000125.1 GCA_020049135.1 bacterium
GGCAACTACATCGTCCGCAGCCCGCTTTTCGACCGCGATGGCGTGACGGATGCGGGCGCAGTCACATGGGGCAGTGCGGCTACGGGCGTCATAGGCCAAGCTACTTCTGCCAACAGTCTCGTTGGCATCAGATCTAACGACCAAGCAGGCAACGGCGGCATTATCGCACTCAGCAACGGCCATTACCTCGTTATCACTCCATCATACGACCGTGATATAGCTGCTGATACAGGTGCTGTTACATGGGGCAATGGAACAACTGGCATCTCTGGCGAAATTACAGTTTCAAACAGCCTCGTTGGGCCACGGCCAGGCAACCAGATCGGCAGCGGCGGCGCAGTGGCGTTGAACAATGGAAATTATGTTGTCGTAAGCCCGCTGTTTGACAGGGACGAAGCAACAGACACAGGAGCCGTCACATGGGGCAACGGGACTACTGGACTAACAGGCGAAGTCTCCACCTCAAACAGCCTCGTAGGCAGCAGAACCAACGACCAGATCGGCGGTGGTGGCGTCACGGCTCTTAGCAACGGTAACTATGTCGTGGCCAGCCCGTTCTTCGACCGCGACGGCGCAGAAAACGCGGGTGCCGTCACATGGGGCAACGGCACCACCGGCATCTTTGGCGAAGCCTCCATATCAAACAGTCTCGTAGGTCTCAGAGCCGACGACCGCGTAGGGAGCGGCGGCATCACGGCTCTGACTGGCGGCAACTATCTAGTTTCGAGTCCGCTCGTTGATCGTGACAGCATAACTGACGGCGGCGCAGTCACATGGGGTAACGGCGCATCTGGCGTTACTGGGGGCGTAGCCGTTTCCAACAGCCTCATGGGACTCCGCAGCGGAGATCAGGTCGGCAGTGGCGGCGTCACAGCTCTGAGCAACGGCAACTACATCATCCTGAGCCCGCTAATGGATCGCGACGGCATCGCCAACGCCGGAGCCGTCACATGGTTCAACCCAAGCACAGGCATCACTGGCGACCTCACGGCTTCCAGCAGCCTTGTGGGCGGTAGCTCAAACGCATGGACTGGTGCATTGGTCGAAAATTCGGTAGCCGGAACGGTGATCTGCCCGTTTGCAGGCGACACATCGGGCGGTGCATACGGACGAGTTTACACTTTCCCATCAGCCGAAGGCGGGTATATGTCATCCACGCTGGCGGCTGTGGGTGATGCGGCCTTCGCCACAGCCGCCAGCTCCAATGTCACCATCACACCAGCATCAATCACAGCGATACTAGAAACGGGCACAACAGTCGTTTTGCAGGCCAATAACGACATTTTCATAGCATCCTCCGTGACGGTCAATAGGGCTGCTGGCGATGGCGGAACATTCACTCTCCATGCCGGGCGCAGCCTGCTGATAAATGCCAACATCACGACAGATAACGGAAACTTAAACCTCTACGCAAACGACACTGCGGCAAGCGGCGTCGTGGACGCACAGCGACTAGCCGGCGCAGCCGCCATAACTTTTGCATCTGGCGTTACGGTGAATGTAGGCACAGGGACCGCCACCGTAGAAATTCGGAGCGGCGCAGGGAAAACATATTCCACGAGCGGCGACATCACGCTAGGCACAATCACTGCGCAAAACATGGTCGTCACCAATAACGGCCCGACCGCTGGCAGCGACATTCTCCAACAGTCTGGCAGCAGCATCACCGTCCCAGGCACGCTGACACTCACCGCCCCTAATGGTGCCATCACACTCGCCAACAGTGGCAACAACATCGGCACGCTGGGCGATGTTTCTCGCGGCGGCACGCTCACGCTCGTGGACACTGGCGGGCTTACCGTGAGCGGGACAGTCGGCGGACACGCTAGTAATGTGGAAATTGCCACGACGGGCAACCTCATACTTGACTCGCTGGCGCAGGTCGTAGCATCGGGTGTTGGCAATGTTTATCTGGCAGCGCAACTCGGCAATTTTGTTAATAACGCCAGTGTTGGTGCAGACGCAATATCACTTGGTACAGGGCGTTGGCTGATCTACACGATGGACGACGCCACCATGACTCGCGGCGGGCTTGTAGAGGACGGCATCTCCACCGGGACTTATTCAGGCAACCCGCCTAGTTCATGGGACGGCACCCCAGGCAAACGAATCATAAAACAGCCCTGATGCCGTTTTCATCATCCTGTCCCGCTTGGGTTCAAGAGCGATTGACTTGGGCATCCACGATGCAGGTGGTCGCCATATCGCACCCGACATTGCAAGCAGTCCTGCCCATATCGAGTACGCGATCCATGCCAAAAATAATCGCCAGTCCTTCCGGCGGAACGCCAAACGCCATGAGCAGGCCAGCTATCATGGGCAGAGAGCCACCTGGTATCCCGGCCACAGCCACCGCACTCAGCACCGACAGCACCAGCAGATGCACCTGCTGTCCGATAGAGAGGTCAACGCCGTAAACTTGCGCGATAAACAGAACCACGCTCCCCTCGTATAGTGCCGTGCCACTCATATTCATCGTAGTTCCCAGAGGCAAGACAAAACCCGCCGTGCTCGCAGAAACGCCCAAGTCTTCCTTTGCCACCCGCAGTGCTGTCGGCAGGGTCGCGCTGCTGGAACTCGTCCCGAACGCGGTTAAAAGAACATCGCGGATTGTCAGGAAAAACGCAGTCGGGCTACGGTGCGCCAAGAATTTGAGAAAAATACTCATCGAACCGAATAGATGCATGGCTAGAGTAACCAAGACGACTGCGGCGAAAAGGGACAAGGTCGCTAAAATTTCCAGCCCAGCTTTGACGAGTATCGAAAAAATCATGGCGGGCACCGCATAGGGTGCCAATTGCATGGCGAACCCGACTATGCGAGTCATGATTTCCGACCCCATCTCCAAAATCTCTTCCAGCCGCGCACGCTTACCCTCTGGTAGCTGCGTTCCGGCCGCTCCGACGAGCAGAGAGAACAGGATCAGCGGCATCACCTCAAAATCGGTAACGGCACGCAGGAGATTAGGCGGAAAAAACATCCTCACCAATGAGGAAGGAGAAAATGAGCCACCCGCCAGATTGGCATCGGCAGCGTGCCTCGCCTCGGATGAAAATTGCGACATCAGTAACCCCCTCGTCTCGGGAGAGAGATGCATGCCAGGCTGTATCCAGTTCATCGCCACGAGAGCCAAAAGGACACCGACACTCATATTGAGGGCAAACATAACACCGGTGCGCCCGGCCAGAGGCCCGAGTTCACGGAGGTGGCCCAACTGCACGATGCCTTGGGCGAGCGAACAAAAAACCAGTGGTATCACCACCATGAAAAGCAGCCGCAAAAACACTTGGGCAAACGGATCTAGCCCCCAAGCAGCTATTTCTCGTGCCTTCGCCAGCGCGGGAGGATAAAACCTGCCTATTAGTAGCATCAGGCATCCCGCCATGATTCCGAAAAGGAATCCCTTCAGTATTTTTTTGCCTAACTCTTTCTTTTCTGGATTAGCTGTTTCGATGCTCATTTTTCACTTTGTTTTTGCGCAGGTTCACCGTTGAGGTAGCCGATGGCCAAGGAAGACATCGCCTTAACACCCACAGCCAGACATCTCTCGTCTAGGTCGAACTCGGGCGTGTGCAAGCCCGCCTTGATCCCCTTTTCTTCGTTGCGGATGCCGAGAAAAAGAAATGCACTCGGCAGCTCACGGGCAAAATACGAAAAATCCTCCGCCCCCATCTTGGCAGGTTCTGGCACCACGAAACTCTCTCCTAGGCTCGCCCGCAAGAGAGGCAAAAGCCGTTCCATTAGGGTATGGTCATTGTGGGTAACAGGCAAATGACGATCAAAAGAGAGTTCGTAGGAAGCATCATGTGCGGCGGTCACCCCAGCAAGAACGCGTTTCATTTTTTCGATCGCATCTAGGCGGACTTTGTCGCTGTGGGCACGCAGAGTCCCGCTCATCACCACGGTGTCGGCAATGACATTTTCTCGGATGCCTCCTTCGATTTTTCCGATAGTCAACACCATCGGTGTTGTCCCCTCGACAGTGCGACTCCGCACGGACTGGAGCGCATCCACGCACTGTGCGGCTACATAGATAGCATCCACGCCGAGGTGCGGGTATGCGCCGTGGCAACCTTTGCCGCGCACGATAATCTTAAAGCGGTCTGAAGAAGCCATCGCCGTGCCGGCCACCCAACCCATTTTCCCGACGGGAATAGATGGGCGAACATGGAGTCCGAGAACGGCTGAAGGGCGGGGGTTATCCAAAACGCCATCTTTCACCATCAGGTCGGCACCGCCCTCCTCGCCAACGGGCGCCCCTTCTTCAGCGGGTTGGAAGATCAGCTTTACCGTGCCGCTAAATTCATCTCGCAAAGAGCAAAGAACCTCAGCCACCCCGAGGAGCACGGCAGTATGCGCATCGTGCCCGCAAGCATGCATGACACCTTTATTTTTTGAACAAAAAGGGAGACTATTTTTCTCCTCAATCGGCAGAGCGTCCATGTCGGCACGCAAAGCGACAACCCCGCTCGCTCCTGACTTTTTCCCATGGATCAGGGCGACTACGCCGTGCTTGGCCACTTTTTCTTGGATGGTATCCACCTTCAGTTTACGGAGGCGGTCGGCAACGAGTTTCGCTGTCCGCTCCTCGCGGTTGGAGAGTTCAGGATGCTGATGTATGTCTCTGCGAAGCTCAATGATACGGGGTTCGATCTCGGCCACCTTAACCCCGATTTTTTCCATCGGCAGATTTTGTGAGTAACTCATGTGAATGCAACTTAATAACCCTACCAACAGCAATAGACCAGAAAAGTTTTTCATACGAGATCGCTCTCCTCTTGCCCTTTCATGCTTTGTTGGCGCTCGTGAAACATAATGACTTATTTCACCTCATTGTTTCACAAAATCATTTCAAAGCATATATCCAAATTGCAGTTTCTTGCAAAAACCCGAATCATTAGCATCACCACACTAGTGGCCTATAACACAAAAAGGTTCGCATGAGCAGTCGTGCGGAGGGGTGTTTGACTAGGCGCGACGAAGGAGCATGTCCGGGGAGACCTGTGACTGAGGAGCAACAACGGCAAACGCCCCTCCCCACGACTGTCCGAAGGATGAC
>JAIFLJ010000068.1 GCA_020049135.1 bacterium
TATTTTGGCGAATGGGTTTTCTGCACCCCCAGCCAAATTCATCAAGACGCGCTTTGTGACATCGCGGACATCGTTTGCACGTTCGCTCAAATACGGGTCTTCTAAGCCGGCCAATGCGCTGGCGTAGTGCGTCGCCACATGGTTGTAAACAGCCTCGATGTTGGTCTTCTTCATCTGCAGTTGCTTGCTTACTGCACCGAGAAGCGTGGCGTCCTCAAGAACCAGGAGATGCGCCTCGAAAATTGCTGCGTCTTTTTCGCCGAGTGTCTCGCTAACTTCCCTCTGGACTTTCAGTAATTGCTCGCGTGTTTTCTGTATCGCGCTTTCTAGGCGCTGCACTTCTTCGTGAACCTTTTCAGGGGCGACTGGATAACACGGGACGGGCACATCGTTTTGGTTTATCACCAAAATAGGCCCTTGAGCAAAACCCTGCGAAACAGGTATGCCCACCAGCCTGATCTCTCCTGTAAATTGATTTTGCGTCATGCCCGCTAATTCTAATCTTCGTCAAACTTGCGCTTGATCAACTCTTGAAGTTCGTCCAAAGCTTGGACTGCAAGTGCCCCCTGTGCGATCACACGGATTTTCGATCCGTATCCTGCAGCAAGCATCATCAACCCCATGATGCTTTTGCCGTTGACTTCTTCGCCGTCCTTTTCGACCCAGATGTCGCATGTGAAACGGTTGGCCATTTTTACGAACATGGCCGCCGGACGAGCATGCATTCCCAGCTTGTTTTGGATCACAAATTCTCTGATAATTTTTTTGTCTGTTGCCGCTGTTTTTGCTGTTGTCATCTTTCCACCCCACTATTTTGCATGGCTGCCAGTAATTTGTTGTTGAAGTCCTGCGCCGAATGCTGCCCCATCTGTTTTAATTTTGCATCCAGTGCCGCCACCTCAATCAAGCGAGCCACATCCCGACCCGACTTGATTGGTATTATGACATGCGGAAGCCGAATGCCAAGTATTTCGTAAAATAATTGTTCAAGGCCAGTTCGCTCGATTTCCTCCGCCTCTTCCCACGCTTGTAGGGTCACAATGAGGTCGAGCCTTTTTTCGAGGCGTATGCTACCCACACCGAAAGTAGTGGCCACATTTATGATCCCAATCCCGCGGATTTCCATGTGATGACGGATAATACTCGGCGAGGCCACTACGAGCTCCCTCCCTTCCATACACCGTATTTTGCACACATCGTCCGTGATCAGGCTGTAGCCGCGCTCAATCAGGCCGAGAACGGCCTCGCTTTTCCCTATCCCGCTCTTGCCGCGAATCATCACGCCGACGCCCTGCACATCCACCATGCTACCGTGTTCAATGGCGGACGGCGCAAAATCCATTTCCATGCAGATCGTGGCCGCATTGATCAGCCTCATCGTGATGCGCGGCGAGACAAAAACCGCCACCGAATGCAGTTCCGCTTCTTCTAAAAAAATTTTTGGCGGCTTCTGGTTTCTGGCGAAAATTACGCAAGGAATTTTCCGTGCGAAAAACTCCCTTATACGCTGGCGTTGCAGGCGCACGGAAAGGCTGTTCAAATAATCGGTCTCGTTCATCCCTATTATCTGGACGCGTTTGTGGGCGAAATGTTTGTAAAAACCGATCAGCGCAAGCCCTGGCCTGTGAACCGATCCCTCCCTGATAGCCCTGTTCAATCCAGATGCGCCCGCCACGAGCCTCAGTTGCAGCATGGCAGCGTGGTTGGTAAAAAAATCTTTGACTGTTACTGACGGCGTTTTGGGTTTCATGTTACATTGAAAAGCGTGGGCCAAGATAGAGGTCGCGGCTTATCGGATCGTTCGTCAGAAACTCCGCAGTCCCTTCCCGTTCCACGCGACCTTCACAAATCAGGTAGGCTCGATGACAAACGGAGAGAGTTTCGCGCACATTGTGGTCAGTGATGAGTATGCCGAGCCCTTTGGACTGGAGTGCTACGATGATATCCTGCACATCATTGACAGCCTTAGGATCCACACCGCTGAAAGGCTCGTCCAACATTAAAAAACTCGGCTGCGTGATGAGTGCCCGAGCTATTTCCAGTCGCCTCCTTTCACCGCCAGAGAGCGTGAAAGCTTTGTTGGCGCGGAGCTTCGTCAACCCCAAGTCTTCTAGGAGATAATCGCATTTTTCGCTGCGCTCTTTTGATGTGAGGTCAAGCGTCTCGGCGATCGCCATCATGTTGTCTTCCACGGTGAGCTGGCGAAAAACTGAAGGTTCCTGCGCTAGGTAGCCCATCCCCATCCTTGCCCGACGGTGCATCGGCTCATAGGTCACTTCGTGATCTTTGAAAAAAACTGCCCCAGCCGTGGGCGGGACAAGCCCTACTATCATGTAAAAACTCGTCGTTTTTCCAGCACCGTTTGGCCCAAGAAGCCCAACAATCTCCCCAGCTCTCACATTGATGTTGACGCCTTTCACGACAGCTCTTCCGCCGTATATTTTCTGAATCCCCTCTGTCCTCAACAAAAAATCCATACTTGCGCCAAGATAATTTTATAAACGAGCCATGCCAAAATTTATGCCATAATTTAGCAGCAACACCACGAACTGGCTACCTGTTTTTATTTAGCAGTTCTTTCACATCGTTAACAGTCAATACTTTTTCGTTTTTTTCATTCATCGCCGACTGCGCTTCCATTGGCATCCGTCCTCGGTACTCTTTCGTCGGAACCGTCTTATCAAAACCCGCCGCCCCTCTGCTTTGCACTGGCGATTTCTCTGGCACGGCTACGGGCGACACCCCCGAAAGGTCGAATTTCTTTTTCTGGTCGGCCTCCACCAAACCGGCTCCAGTAGGGCGCGACTCCACATAGCCGCGCTGACTCCAAGAGGACGCCGTGCCATTTTTTTGTATCCCAGATTTTTTTCCAGACACATCAGCTTTTTGCAGGCTTTGATAAGCCTTCGTTTCATACACCCGTTTTTCAGTGAACGGACGCTCGAAACCCGCCGCGCCTTTTGAAAAGGATTTGGATTCCTTGTTGAAATACGGTTTGTTGCCGAGCGTGCTTGCTTGGCTCTGGTCTATCGGCTTCGTAGTTATCTCGCTTATTGAGGCCGCATGTGCAGGGACTGTCACCAGCAAAAAAACGGGCGTCACCGCTAACGCAACAGCCGCCGTTATTGTTGGTGCTCTCATGGTCAAGACGCCTTCGCCCATCCGCAGATGACCTGCAACGCTTCTGAGACAGGCAGTGTGCGTGCAGTTTTTTCTGTGCGCAGTTTCACTTCCACTCCGCCTGCGGCCCAAGACTTCTCCCCAACCGTCACGCGCACTGGGAATCCGATCAGGTCGGCATCCTTAAACTTCACGCCAGGCCTCTCGTCACGATCATCAAGCAAAACATCCAGCCCACTTTTTTCTAACGACTCTTTCAGGGAAAGCGCGTGCGGGGTCAGAGATGTGTCCAGCAGCGTGATGACCACAGCAAACGGTGCTACGGCAAAAGGCCAGCGAATCCCCTGCTCGTCGCAATTCTGCTCTATGACGGCCTGCAGCGTGCGGCTCACGCCGATTCCATAACAGCCCATGACAACTGGCTCGGATTTACCTTCTTGCGTCAAGTAGGTGGCTCCAAAAGCTTGGCTGTACTTCGTCCCAAGCTTGAATACATGGCCGACTTCGATGGCTCTCTGTATTTTGAGCGGTTTCCCGCCAACTGGATCGGCCTCGTTAGGCAGCGAAAGCTCGCCCTCTTGCACGAGGCGCAGCGAAAGGTAACGGTCGGGAACAATGTCGCGTCCCATGTCCACATTTTTAAGGTGAAACCCGTCCTCGTTGGCACCTGTCACAAGCCCTTTCTCGTCCTTCAAATCTTGGTCGGCATATATCCCTGCAACTTTCGGTTTGCAAACACCGACCGCACCAAGACTACCAGGGTGTGCCCCCATTGCATCGAATATCTCCGCGTCAGTAGCTGGGCGATACTCCTCGAAACCGAGCGCGGCCACTTTATCCTCGCATAGTGTGTGATCTCCGCGCAGCAATAGCAGCACAGGCTTGCTGTCGGCGATATAAACCAGCGTCTTCACTTGGTCGCACGCTGCAACGCCATGTTTTTTTGTCAGATTCTCAATCGTGCGAACACCGGGGGTCGGCCACTTTTCGGGAGCGTCCGACGGCGCGGCCTGCGCTTTTCTGGGGTGCGGGCGGCTGACGGCCTTTTCAATCGCGCCAGCGTACGAGCCATCATCGGTAAAAACAATCTCGCTCTCGCCGATGTTACACGGCACAGAAAACTCGTGCGAAAAACTACCGCCCATTACGCCAGTGTCAGCCTCCACGATTTTGGCTTGCAATCCAATGCGGGAAAAAATGCGCTGGTAGGCCGCGAACATTTTCCTGTAAGAAACCGATGCGGCAGCATCGTCCGCATCGAAGCTGTAGGCATCTTTCATGATAAATTCCTTGGCACGCATGAGGCCGAAGCGCGGGCGGATTTCATCACGGAACTTAGTCTGTATCTGGTAGAAATTTTTTGGCAGGTGGCGGTATGAGTTGAGGTGGTTGGCCACTAGGTCGGTTATCACCTCTTCGTGCGTTGGCCCCAAAACCAGCTCGGTGTCGTTCAGGTTTTTGTCAGATGACGAAATGGCTTTAAACATCACCTTTTTTGCCGCGTTGAAACGGGGTCCGCGCTTCCACAATTCGGTGGGTTGCAACGCTGGCATGAACACCTCCAGCGCACCAGCCGAGTTCATCTCCTCGCGTATAATCGCCTCGATTTTTTTCAAGCTCCGCAGGCCAAGTGGCAGGTAGGTGTACAATCCACCAGAGAGTTTCCTGGCCAACCCAGCCCGCAAAAGCAGGCGGTGACTCGCAATTTCCGCGTCGGCGGGTGCCTCGCGCAGTGTGGGAATAAAAAATTCAGACCATCGCATAGGAGTTGCAAAGTAGCGCAAAACGCGCCAACCGCAAGCCGAAACAAAAAATCCCATTTTCCTTTTTAGTCCCTTACCGCTCAAATCCTGCGCATTATGTATGACATTTTTTCCGTGGTTCATTCTTCTATATTCACAGGCGAC
>JAIFLJ010000210.1 GCA_020049135.1 bacterium
TCGCTCCCAGCGTTCAAATCCTTATGGAAGGATTTGGGTCGCATTTTCTCATGTTGCCATTTGTCCCAAAATGAATAACCTTCGCCCCACTCAAAACATTATGAATTACAGAATTGGTTCCGTCCCGTTTTTGAATGCCAAGCCTTTGATTGAAGGCTTGCAGGGTGTCTCATGTTTTCCCCCGTCAGAATTAGTCGTCAAATTCAGGGCTGGTGATTTCGATGCAGCACTGCTCCCTGTGATAGAGGTTATCGAACGCCCCGAAAACAGGGTGGTAAACGGCATCTGCATTGCCGCGCAACGCATCGCGCTCTCTGTTTTCATCGCCTACCAAAAACCGATCTACGATGTGCGCCGCATCTCGGTGGACGCACAGTCTGTCACTTCTGTCTCGTTGGCGAAAGTCATAATGGAACGGGATTACGGCATGGAAATCGAATGGGTGGAAGAACACGAGGAAGCCGACGCCCAGCTCCTGATCGGAGATAAAGCACTCGCTTTCCGCGATGCCAACCCCAAAACCCGCATCCTCGACCTCGGGAGAGCATGGAACGACAGGCGCAAGCTCCCATTCGTCTTTGCAGTCTGGGCTATTCACCCGTCCGTTAGCGATCCCGCCGCAATCTCTTCTCTGCTGCACCACGCCCAAAAACAGGGGCTGAAAAAACGGCGCACCTACGCACAAAACGAGCAGGAATGGAAATACCTCACCGAAAACATGCACTACGATCTCGGCAAGAATGAAAAAGAGGGCATTTTCCAGTTTCAACGAGAGCTTATTTCCGTGGGGCTCCTGCCTCAGATGACGGAACTTATCTGGGTCTGAAGACATACACAGGCAAATATTTCTCTGTCAGATGACATCAGACGATTTGAAGAGGAAGTGCCTTGACGGTGGGCGGCTCTCCACGGATGAAGCACTCTCGCTTTTCGAAACACTCCCTCTGTGCGAAATGGGCTGGCTGGCAGACCAACGCAGACGCCAGATAAAAGGCTCAGCCTACGGCGGACAAGGGGCGTCCATCGTGACATACCTCGTAGATCGCAACATAAATTACTCGAATGTTTGCACGACAGGATGCCGTTTTTGCGCATTTTACAGAGCCGCAGACGCCCCGGACGCGTATGTGCTGTCGCACTCTGAAATCGAGCGTAAAATAGTCGCTCTTGAGGCGATAGGTGGCACGCAAATCCTGCTCCAAGGCGGACACCATCCAAGCCTGAAACTGCAAGACTATCTCAGCCTCATTTCCTTCATAAAACAACGGTTCCCGCGCATCAACATCCACGGGTTTTCCGCCCCTGAATTCCACCATTTTTCAGAAATATTCAAAGAGACAGTTGAGTCGCTGCTCCGCCGTTTCAAGGATGCCGGCCTCGGCTCTATCCCAGGTGCAGGGGCAGAAATCCTCTCCGACCGCGTCCGCAGACAAGTCGCCCCGCGCAAATGCACCGCCGAGAGATGGATCGAAATAATGCGAGCCGCGCACGAGGCCAGTTTCCGCACTACCGCCACCATGATGTTCGGGCACATCGAGACGCACGCGGAACGGGTCGAGCACCTACAACGCCTACGCGCTCTACAGGACGATACAGGCGGATTTACAGCATTCATCTGCTGGACTTTCCAGCCAGAAAACACTCTCCTGCCAATCCAATCCAAGTCCGGAGCGCACGATTACTTGAAAACTCTCGCGCTCTCACGCCTTTTCTTGGATAACTTCGAAAACCTACAAGCTTCATGGGTCACGCAAGGCCTGCGCATAGGCCAGCTCTCACTTGAGTTCGGCGCGAACGATTTTGGCTCCACCATGATGGAGGAAAATGTGGTCTCCAGCGCAGGCACAGCTTTCAGCACCACAGTTGAAGAAATTGAAAGTCTCATACGCCAGACCAAGCGCGAACCGCGCCAGCGCGACAACTTCTACAACTTATTCCAATGAGCTTTCAAGATGATATTTAAGAGTTTAAGTTTAAGTTGAAGAGTTTAAGAGTTTATAAAAATCTTCCTTCGCGTCTTTGCGTGAGACATTTTCCTCATCCAAATTAAAAAAAATCTTTCTCTGTGCCTCAGTGGCGAACTCTTTTTTCCTCCAAATTCTGCAACCAAAACCCGCATTTTATTGCCGCAAAATATTTTTTATTAAATTTTTTTTCGGAAAAAAATAAATCTATTAGTTTTTTTATCAACATCGCAAGCAACTGCCCATTAAATATTTAAAATGTATTACTAGGGATTTTATTTACAGTCAGAAGATTTCTGATACACGGCATATAAGAAGTGCTCCTGATATACATTTTTTAAAAGTGTAGTAGAGTTGTTATGTTAGTTAGATGCAAATCAAGTTTATAAAGGAGAATAAATGTCAGCGATAAAAAATGATGAGGTCATTGATTCAGGGGCTAAGTCAAAAACCTCTGTGCATGGAGGTGAGAAGTATCTCACTTTCTTCATAGGCGAGGAATCCTATGCGGTTCCTGTTCTCAAAGTCCGAGAAATTATTCGTATGCAGCCCATACACGCTATCCCGGAGATGCCTGATTATATTCGGGGAATAATCAATTTGCGCGGCAAGATCATACCCGTGGTGGATATGCGCGTGAAATTTGGCATCCCGTCACCAACGGATAGCGAGCGGACGGGCATCATCGTAGTGCAAGGCGTTTTCGAAAACCAATCTATCCGCCAGATCGGGATCGTGGTGGATGGCGTGGACGAAGTGGTTCAAATAACGCCACAAGATCGCGAAGATGCCCCCGACTTCGGCGTTAAGCTGGAAACCCAATACATAAACGGCATAGCAAAAATAAAAGGGAAAGTCGTCATTATGCTGGAGATGGACAGGGTTCTCTCATCGGAAATTATAGCCAATATTCAAACCAAAAACCAAATCTAAAACTAACAATAAAAAAGGATACAATAATATGAATACAGAAAAATGGTCGTTAATGAAAAGGCTGATGGCGGGGTTTTCCTTCCTAATAGCAATTGCGATATTCCTCGGCGGCATGGCAGTCATCTGCATGATGAATGTGAGAGGAACTGCAGATAATATGGATAAAAAACTTGTTCCGGCCACACTCGTCGCCAATGAGGTGGAGCGTTCCTCCCTCAAAACGATGTTTGAGATGCTGGGCTACGCATACACCAACGAACCCAAGTTCTTGGAGGCTTCCAGAAAAAACCTTGAAGAAGTAAAAAAATATCTAACCGAGGCGCTCGCCTTGGCGGACAAACAGGGTTTACCTAGTCTGAAAAAAGCGGCTGAATCAGCCCAAAAATATGCGCTGGAATACGAGCGTCTGGCGAATCAAGCCGTAGAAAAGACCGATCGGCTCGAAGCGATCGAAATAGTAATGGGAAAGGAGGCTGAACAATACATGAAGGCGTGCGCTGATTGGGATGATCTCCAAAAGAGCAAGCTCAATGCCGAGATTAAAGATGGTGCTTCCAAAGAAAAATTAATTGAGCGCATGAAAAAAATAGACACTGCTGCCAAAATCCAGTCCGAGGGCGGTTTCGTCCGTGTCGGGGCATGGAGGGCAATCGCCAACCGCGACCCTAATCTCTTCAAAGAGACCCAAGAACGGTTCACTAAAATCAATGCCTTGCTTAACGAACTCCGTGTGACTACGCAGGCACCAGACGAAGTTAAGCTGATTGATTCCTGCCAGGCAGGTGGGGATGCCTACAACAAGAGCATGAGTGAGTTTTTGAGCCTTTGGCTTGCGCGAGAAGATTTAGGCAAACAAAGGATGGTGGCGGCAAACCAAGTTTTGCAAGAGGCCGAAAACACCACCAAGAAGGAAATGGATCTTGTAATGAAAGGAGCGGAAGAAGCTTCAACGCAACTGACATGGGCATCGTGGGCGATGGTGATTGGTCTTGCGATCGGCACGATTGTAGGGATTGTTGCAGGCGTTAAATTAGGCAAATCCATCTCAGGCCCGATCCAGAGGATTGCCGAACTGCTGATGGCAAGCGGCGAACAGACCACCTCCGCATCAGGGCAAGTTTCGGCAGCCAGCCAAGCCTTGGCGGAAGGTGCAAGCGAACAGGCGGCATCACTCGAAGAGACCAGCTCTTCGCTCGAAGAGATGGCCAGCATGACCAAGCGCAATGCGGATAATGCGGTGCAGGCGAAGTCACTGGCCAACGATGCTCGTACATCCGCCGATAACGGCGCGAACGATGTCAAAGAGATGTCCTTGGCGATGAGCGAGATCAAGGCGGCCAGCGATGGTGTTGCCAAAATCCTCAAGACGATTGACGAAATCGCATTCCAGACGAACATCCTCGCACTCAACGCCGCAGTGGAAGCGGCTCGAGCAGGCGAGGCAGGTGCCGGGTTCTCAGTGGTGGCCGATGAAGTTCGCAATCTGGCCCAACGCTGTGCGATTGCTGCCAAAGAGACGGCGCAAAAGACGGAAGATTCGATCCTGAAAAGCACCCGTGGCGTGGAGATCAGCCAGCGTGTTGCCAAAGGTCTGTCGGAAATCTTGGACAAAGCCCGTAAGGTGGACGAGTTGGTTGGAGAAATCGCATCCGCATCGCAAGAGCAGAGGCAGGGGATTGAACAGATCAACCTTGCGATGAGCCAGATGGACAAGGTCACCCAATCGAGTGCCGCCAGCGCAGAGGAAACCGCCAGTGCAGCCGAAGAGCTAAACGCGCAAGCCGAGGCTTTGGTGGATGCGGTGGCTGATCTTAACCTCATTGTGCAAGGGAGCGATCAGAGTTACGAGCAGCAGACACCAGCTCCGAAAAAAATGAAGAGTGTCCCATCAAAAATAGTCAGGGCATCGGCTCCAGCAAGGGTTGAGAAACACATTCTCTCCCCCCAAAAAAGAATCCCCATGCTCACGGGCAAAAAGGATAGCAACAGTTCCGATAAAAAGGACGGCTTCGAGGATGTCGTAGGATAACATCGAACAGGCCGAAACAGAAAAGGCGCGGGAAAACTCCCGCGCTTTTTTTATTCAGATTTTTCATTTAACCACGAAGGATAAGTTTAAGAGTTTAATA
>JAIFLJ010000207.1 GCA_020049135.1 bacterium
AAATTTTTCCAATCTCGCCACCAACCGCTCGGCGCACTGGCCATCCGGGAAAGCGCTGTCGGGGAGGTCAGGCGATTCGCACGCGGGGCCGAATCGGGCATATTTAGCTCGTGCCGCCGTGATCTCCTTGGGAGTGGATGCGCCGCTCTGGGCAATCGCGGCCTCGATGGTTTTCACATTGTCGGGATCCACATAAAGCGAGGAGTCGTTGCCATGATGCCAAGGCTCCGACCAAGAAAGCCCTGTCTCCTTCTTTTCTTCTGTGTGAAATATTTTTCCGAGTGCCACGGTCGTCCAGCCGTTTTCCTTGAAAATCTGCGGCAATGAAATGGCTTGAGGTGCCGTCTCCCTAAAATAGGTCTGGAGCGTGACAACCCCCGTGGTGTCGGGGCGCAGTCCCGTCAAAAGACTCGCCCGCGAAGGGGCACAAAGTGCCTGCTGGCAGTGGCAGTTGGTGAAAGTGAGCCCGTTCTTCGCCAGCCGATCCATGTGGGGTGTTTTGATGTGCGGGTTGCCATACGCGCCGATGAGCGGCTTGAGGTCATCCAGCCCAATGAAGAGAACATTGTATTTTTCTTTTTTTGCATCCGCTCCCCAGAGAGAAAGAGGCCAAGCAGAGAGGGCACCCACGGCCATGACTTGGCTGATAAAATCGCGCCGCGAAACAGACTGGTCATTACTTTTCATTTTTTCAATTACCCCAATCACCACCACGCCTCGTTTTAAAGGAGGGCGGGCATTTCGATTGCAGATTTTAGATTTCAGATTGCAGAATGGACAGTGTTCGAAATGCTCCGACTAATCTGCCTTCTGCAATCTACAATTTTTCAAAGGAGGACGAGACACCCGCGCCCCTTTATTTTCCGCACTTCATTATTCGATATTCCTTGTTCGATATTCGATATTCAAAAAACTCTGCGCCTCTGTGTCTCTGTGGTTTTCCTCTTTTACTTCCCTGCGTTTTTCTCTTTTACCGCCTCGACCACCTTGAGCGCGGTTTCTTGCAAATACTTCGCCACTTCTGGGGAGAGTTTCATCGGAGCTTTCAAGCCAGCACCCTCTTTATCCTCGAAGTCATCTATGATGCCAGGCAATTCAGCCGGGAGACCGACGGGAGACTCGCCCGTGATCACGGCGAAGACCACGCAACAGTTCAGGTATTGCCCGTAGATCGAAGGGTGGCGATCTATTTTTCCAGTATTCTTGGTCTTGTATTCTTCCGTGTCTGAACGAAAGATCGGGATATCTTTGCGGTCGCGCTCCACGATCTCGAAGGCATCGCCCGACGGCGCCAAGAGAAGCCCGTATTTTTCTGCTGTCGCATGGTAATACTTGCGGATCGCCTCGTAGTTCTGTTTGCCTGGATCTTTCACCCAAGTCATGCAGGCGACCAGCTTGGCACCGGGTGCCATCTTGGCCTTGATCCCCTCGATATAAGGGGGCAGACGGAGACCCTCGGGATCCTCAAAAGGTTCACTGCTGTGCGCCTGAAAGCAGACAAAATTCCACGGCTTGGAGGAGACATCAGCCAAGCAACTATTCACATCCTTTTCAGCCTGCTGTCTTGCTTTTTCTGTCTGATGAGCCTTCATCAATTCACCCTGTCTGCCTTCTTTAAACATTTGAAGTCTTTGGAACGCCATCGGATTGCCACGAGAAGTATCCGTATCCGCCTTGTAACCCCGCGACTCCAGCATGGCTTTGAGGATCTTACAACCCGTCCCGCCCGCGCTCCAGAAACTGGCACCGATCGTGACCAGCCCTATCTTCTTTTCTTCTGCCATCAGACCGAAGGGCAGTGCCATGAGCAACCCGCCTGCGATCATCCCGATAATGTTCCCGATTTTACTTTTTTTCATAAATTCAAAACTTCCTCAATTTTTCCGTTCTTTGCGTCTCTGCGTGAATTTATTTTCTTCGATATCAAGGGCAGACACTTAGGTCTGCCCCTACCCTGCATTCCACCTTCAAAATTCGTTATTCCTTGTTCGATATTCGATATTCCGAAGGCGGCGGGACACCCGCGCTCCGTTCATCATTTAATAGCGTAGATAAATCCATCCTCATTGCCGATATAGAGCGTCCCGTCAGTCAAAGAGGGGGAGGAGTAGGTCTTTCCGCTGATGGGGAACTTCCCTTTTTCTTTGCCGCTTCCAGCATCTACCGCATAGACATGTCCGTTGTCGCACCCGAAAAAGATCGTGCCCGCGCCGTAGGAGGGGGCCGACTTGATCGCGCCGTGCGCGTTGAATTTCCATTTCTCTTTGCCGCTCTTTGCATCGAAGGTGTAGAGATGCCCGTCGTTATTCCCGACAAAAACAGTGCCGTCCGCCACTGCTGGTGCCGCATAACATTTGTGATCCTTCCCATCAAGAGGTTTTTGCCTGAGCGCCCCTTCACCAAACTGATCGTAGGGATACTTCTTCCAAGCAGATCGCCCCGTGCTATTTTTAGTATCCACGGCAATGACTTCGGCCATTTGCGAGCCACCCGAACTGTCGCCGCCTACGGAGGTGACGGCGTAAATCATACCGTCGTAATAGGCGTGCGTAGAGTAGTAATGGCCTGCTGTTATTTTTGTCGTATTTCGTTGCATCCACTCCAAGTTGCCCGTGGCGAGGTCAATGCAGGTGTTGAAGTCCCACTTGGCATCCATATAGATTTTTCCAGCAACGATCACCATGCTTGAAGCACAATCTGGCCCCGTGGAGTCTTGCTGTTCCCACACCTTTTCTCCCGTATCCACATCGAGGCCGATCAACCGCCCTCCACCCCATCCGTGAGCTTCTAGTCCAGCCGCCCCAGTGGAGGTAAAGACCACACCGTATGCCACGCCGACAGAAACCAAAAAATTGGAGGTTTTCTTTTCGACAGGAAACCCCTTGTCCCACTTCTTCTTTCCATCCTTCGCATCGAGACAATAGACCTTGCCATCCATGGCGAGGAAGAAAACCGAATCTTTGTAAACGGTAGCGGTCGTGGCGATCCCGCCGCCCGCCTTGAAGGTCCACTTCTCTTTCCCCGTCTCCGCGTCGAGGGCGTAAAAAGTTTTGTCCTCGCTTCCGACATAGACGACCCCATTGACGACGACGGGCGTGGCCTTCACCGCACCGCCTGTTTTGAACTTCCACTTCTCCGCCGAAAGCGTGGGCGCATCCTTGATGTGGTAATTACCATCGCGCATCAGGTTGGCGCGGTAGGTGGCACCCTGCAGAGGGGAGTAGCCGTGGGCCGCATGTAATTGCAGATTGCAGAATGCAGACAGACTCACCACAGAGGCACAGAGGCACAGATTTTTTATTTTATTTCTCATAATCTTTATTGGTTTTTGGTTTTTGAATATCGAATATCGAACAAGGAATCACGAATTACGAAGTTTTCAGAATGTTCTTTTTTGTTGTTTCAATGCTTTTTACGAAAATCGAAATCAGTTGGTTGGATTCATCGAGAAGATCGTCGAGTTTTTCTGGATTTTTAATCAAGCTCGTCTTTTTTAAGATCAGCAACCAAACACGCGTTTCTCGTAACTCTTTCAGGCCAATCTTGAGCTTATGAATAAAATCCTCCCTTGATTCCGCCCCCTGCGCTTCAGCATATTGTGCCGCTGGCGATGTTCCAGAACGCAATAATTGTTTGGAAAAATGAATGCCTTCAACCGTTTTGGGAAGCGATTGAGATACCTTCAACGCTCTAACAGCAAAAGAGATCAAACGCTCCTCCAAGTCATAGGCTTCATGCTTCTGGCACTTCATTATTCAATATTCCTTGTTCGATATTCGATATTCGATATTCAAAAAAATCTGTGCCTCTGCGCCTCTGTGGTGAATATTCAGCGGTTCAAGTCCAAGGGTGTCGCAAAGGGCGGCTTCGCATCGGGATCTACTCCGTCGGGATGATAGACGCCTTTCGGGATGAGTGCCACGCGAAAGCCCATGTCGGGATAGCCTTGGTTCAAGAAGGTTCCCGCCCATATTTCAGTTTCGTTGAGACTGGCGTTTTCAAATCCCACGAAGTCGTCATACATGAACCCGTTGCGGACTGCCTGGAACCGCGAGTGGTCGTCAAAACCAGCGGCGGTGGCATACGAGACGGGATTCTTTGTCTGCCCCCGTTGAAACTTTCCGTTTCCTTTGTAAGCACCGTCCTGCACATATTCGATCGCATTGCCATCCATGTCGAAAAGTCCGAACCCATTTGGCTTTTTCTTGGCGACTTCGTGCGTCCGATGATCGGAGTTACCCAAATACCAAGCATATTCGCCCACGCCCTGATTCGCATTCCCCATCTCACCACCCCACGGAAACTCGCCCTTGGTTCCCCCCGAATGGGCGTGTTGCCACTCGGCCTGCGTCGGCAGACGATACCCTTCCTGATCCCACTTCATGTAAACCAGAGGGATGTCCGCCAATTTCAGAGTTTTTCTCTCCTTGATGACGAGATGATCTATGTTGCGGTATTCGTGGGAGCGATACCGCAAAGCACTCTTATACGGCTTGGTCTTTTCCTTGTCCGAGTAGAACATCATCGTCTTCCCCTGCATCTCGGAAAGGGCGTTGCACCAGACCATCATGTCGTAGTAGCCGATGTCGGTCACGGGTTCATCGGGTGTGTGGTCATTGAAGTATCGCTTGAAATCCATGCTTCCCATGTCCCCATCGCGGTCAAAGACATAGCCCTTGTCGAGAGCCCAGAAATAGACCTGCTTCCACTGGCGGTAGGTCACCTCGGTGGCACCGAGTTTAAAGGGAGTGACTTCGATTTCCTCCACTTTATTTTTTTCAAAAGCGGCTTTCATCTTTCCCGCTGCCACATCCGCCCACTTGATATCGAGCGTTTCAGGTTGGCCACCAGAAGCCTTGTCATTTTGTGCGATGCTCCATTTGGGGATATCCGCCCCCAACCCTGCCAGATCGGACTTAGGAGCTTAGCAAGAATAAGTTGATACAAACTAGGATTCTTTGGGGGTGATGGAATAATTCCACTCGCCATGAAAAGAATCTGGGTT
>JAIFLJ010000054.1 GCA_020049135.1 bacterium
CCAATGGGTGACAACTCGTTGATTGTGAATGGATTGATTTGCAGGCGGTTCTGCATTTTTCTCCACTTCCATTTTCCTTTTTAGGATAACCTCAGGCATCGTCTGCTCATTGGCAAAATCAAGGGACTATTTCCACAGGCATCCACACAAACGCCATTTTCGACAAAATTTGAGCGTTCCAGTTCGCGAGGCGAAAACAGCCGTGTGATCCTGTCCTGCTGATATGCTCCGGTTTGGGCGTGCCGTGAATACCATACCCGCGCAGGCTCAAGCCCATCCAAACTAGACCCACTGGATTATTGGAGCCAGGTGGCAAAACCAATTTCTCTTTTATTTTTTCCTTCTCGGCTATCTCAGTGAGAATCTCTGGGTTAAACAGATAAGTAGGGTTAGGAATTATACACTGGACAGAGAGCATCCCGGTCGGACACTTCTGTTTATCTTTGGCAATCGAACACGGGAAATGTGCAAGCAACTCCTGTTTTTTTCCGAACACTTGGAGCGTCAGAGATGATGCCGAAATAACAATCTTGCTCCCTTTGGGGATCGGCTGCAACGGTGTTGGGTCTGGGGCCAACACGCGGCATCCTGGCTGAATCACCTCCCATACAACTTCTGGATTAAGCCACTTCAAAAATGCCTCCGTGGTATGGAATTTTTCAGCGGCCATTTCGACTGCGCTGTTATACCCCAGTTTTTTAAGTCGGCTCTTTTCTCGGTAAAGTTGCGGCGTGGGGGCGATCGAGGCGAAATCCTCTTGGGAAAGAACCTGTGAAACCGAGGCGTTTTCATCCGGCATCAAACGCGCTAATGTAGGCGTGTCGAAAGATTCTGTGACGCGCAAACCATTGTTTTTTTGAAAAGCCCGTAGTGCCTTCTGCGTCCGGCTGCCAAAATTTCCATCAATGGTGCCGCAGGAGTAAAGACGCCTCTCCAACGCCACCTGCCATGCTGCCATTTTCTCTGGCGGTATTTGTGGCGTGGCAGCAGGCTGTGATGGCACAGAAACGCGAGTCTCCATCCTCGGCTGCTGTGTCGGAGGATGTGTGCCCAGCGGAGCGAAATACGATGGGCGCCCAGCATTTTCAAAATCACCGTAAAGGCCACTGCCACCAGCACGAGAAACGCAAAAAGCCCTGACGGATAAATTCAAAAAGCTTTTTTTTTTGGAGAGCGGTTCATCTCCTCTTCGCTCAAAGACTCCTCCGTAGATGGAAGTGTTAATGGCTCCGAAGATTTCTTAGAGTGCCCCATAGTCCGTTTTGGCGGAGATGCGTTTGCTGGTTCAAAAACTTCGGCGTCAGGCGATTCCTCTTTTATAGAGTCCATCCTCTGAACCAGCGTCATATTGCGGCTGGTATCACTGGTGGAACGCCATGCGATCCAAGCGACAAAAACGATGGAGGAAAAAACGATCGCCCCAATCCATTTCACAGGGAAACGCCCGCTTTTTCTGCGTGCGGGTCTTGCTGTTGCCTTTTCCTTTTTTGGAGAGGCTTTTGCTCTGGCGTTCAAAGTTGAAACACGCTTCATTTTAACGCCCGTCCTGCAACTGTATAGAGTCCGTCGGGATAAACCCTTTTTTGCCTGTGACAGTCTCCACATAGGCGTGGTTACCAGCCGGGTTAATAACACGCACACGCGTCCCTGGCTCCAAGTAAGAGGATGGAGGAGTTGACTGCATCGGGCCATCTTCCATGAGGGGGACGCGCTCCCCTACGATACGGTCAAAGCCGCTCGCATCTTGGCGTAGCCCGCCGCATCCAGACAAAAGAACCGCTGTGCAAACGCAGACAAAATTCAGAGCCAACGATCTTTTAATCATGCTTCAATTTATAACAAATAACGGATTCGTGCAACCCACAATGCAGTGCATCAGCCAGCGTTTTCCGCGCCAGACGGGACTTTCAAAAGAGACGCACGCAATTTTTCGATTGAAATTGGTTTGCTCAAATAATCGTTCATGCCCGCTTTGTAGCATTTTTCCGCATCCCCGTACATAGCGGCAGCAGTGACGGCTATGATCCAAATATCGGATTTGTTGCATGGCGACACAGCTCCATTGCGGATGGACATAGTGGCTTCCAAACCATCCATGACAGGCATGTGGACATCCATGAGAATCACATCGCATGGGCATTTCTTAAGGTGATCCAAAGCGGCCTGCCCGTCTGAGGCTATGTCCACCGTGTATCCCATGCGTTTAAAGACCTGCTCCATCACAATCTGGTTGTTGCGATTGTCTTCCGCAACAAGGATACGGAGCGGCTTTGAAGCCGACATGGCAGGCACTGGAGCCATGATGGAAACTGGTGCAGCACCTTTAGTTAATGTGCCCCGCTCGCTCAGAACGCGAAAAATTGAGTCGTAAAGATGCGTCTGACGAAAAGGTTTGGGGACATTCGCTTGGAACAGCGTCCCCATTTCATCGGGCGGTGCTTGGTGTCCGATTGAGCTAAGAAGGATGCACGGTAGCTGTTCTGGCGAAAACTGGTTGCGTATTGCGCGAGCCAAGTCTGAACCGCTCATGTCAGGCATGAGCATATCCAAGAGGGCTATGTCGTAACGGGCTACTGAAGCAAGTTTGTCCAGAGCCTCTTGCGGGCAAGAAACTTCATCGTAAAGCAGACCCCATTTTTCCATGAGCCTGCACAGCAGCCTGCGGTTGGTCTCGTTGTCGTCCACGATAAGCAACCGTTTCCCTTGCATGAAGTGAAAGTTTGTTTTCACGCGTTGCGCGTATTGCGCCAGCCCTGAATGTTCCGCATCCGAAAGAGCTTCGTCTGGCTCCTCAAACTGCAAGTCAAAATAAAAAACTGAGCCTTCGTTTTCGGTGCTGCGAACAGAAATCACTCCGCCCATCAGGTTGCACAGTCGCTGGCTGATCGCTAGGCCGATCCCAGTGCCACCGAAATGCCGCGTAGCACTGGAATCCAATTGGCTAAATATTTTGAACAGCTTCGACATTTTACTTTCTGGGATGCCTATGCCAGTGTCCCGCACTTCAAAACCGATACGCCAGACGGATTTCATGGCCGCGTATTTTCGCATGTCTGGCAATGGTGTCTCTTTGGCTGTGATGGTCAACTGCACCTCTCCCTCTCGCGTGAACTTGATCGCGTTCCCGAGAAGGTTCAAAAGTATTTGGCGCAGACGCTGGACATCGCCAACCACCATTTCAGGGAGAAACATGTCCATGTCTAAAATCATCTCAAGATTCTTTTCGGAAGCCTTCAACGCTATTGAATCAACTATCTGCTCTATTGAGTGACGCAGAATGAACGGTTCTTGGCTCAGGGTAACTTTGCCCGCCTCAAGCCTTGAAAAATCAAGTATGCCACTGATAATTTCAAGCAGGTGTTGCCCGGAAGTGAACGCAATGTGAGCAAACTCCTTCTGCTCATCGTTGAGGGGCGTCTGGCGCAGCAAATCCAAGAAGCCCAGTATGGTGTTGAGCGGCGTCCGCAGCTCGTGGCTCATTGTGGCTAGAAATTCTATTTTCGATTTGTTGGCTGACTCTGCCAGCACCTTGGCCTCTTCCAAAAGGTGCTCCTTTTGTATCCTGTCAGAAATGTCTCTGGCCGATATGCAGACATGCGATTTCCCCTCAAACAAAATGTTTGATGCGTTCACCTCCACTGGATAGACCCTGCCAGACTTGCTCTTGAAACGAGTCTGGAATGTGGCAAACTCGTTTTTCTGGATGTCACAAAACAGCGCATCTAATTTCTCGCTGCTCATATCCAGATCAAAATCCTTCATGGATATACGAGAGAGTTCTGCATCCGAATATTCCAAAGCGAGCCCAGTTTTTTTGTTGAAGTTGTAAATGGAACCGTTTATCCGCAACCAAAAAACAGCATCATCTGACTGGTTGACTGCATACTGTGTAAGCTGCCAACCTTTTTCGGCACGGGTGCGGCGTGCCTGAATTTTTTGCCAAAAATAAAAGCCCGCTGATGCCATGAAAAAAATAATGGCCAAAACAAAAAAATGGCTGGTCGAAAATATTCTTGTCTTCGCTCTCAATTCCGCTGGAGAAGTGTGTAATAGTATTTTGATTGAATCCGAAACTTCTGAGTCAATACTGTAAGGTTCAGGGGGACACCAGTTTTTTAGAAACGAGAGATACTTTCTGGCGAAAAGTCCATCTTTGCCATGGAAACACCCATCGCAAGTCCTGTCTATATCTTTCCAGTCGCTGGGAAAAACTCGTTGGAACTCTGCCGTATCCCATGTTCGTTCACCATCACTGCGCAATTTTTTTAGGCATATGCCGTTTGGCAAAAAGAAAAACGATGTGTCACATTCACAAGGACTGCAGCTATCCAATGTATTCAAACTCATACGCGGACATATTAAAGAGAGTTGCTCGCTGAGTTGCCGAGTTGAAAAAGAGACCGCCAACCTGTATTCGGCCTGCGATTTAGTGGCAAGTAAAACACCGATCTGGACTTTGGGGTAATCAGGAGAATCTGGGTTTGCCTGTTTCTCAGGTGGCAAAAAATCGAATGTCAGTTTGTTCTTAGAAAAAAATGCCAACTTCTTTAGACAGGCATCCGTACGCGGATTTTTCTCCGATTTATACTGAACTGGAATCAAATGATGCCTGTTGCCAACAGTTCCAAGAGAAATTAAAACTTTGTCCTTTGCATCCACTAAAAGAACACTTTCAAGGGCGTTTTCCAACTTGGAATATGACACAAAATCAGACGCCAGATGCCTGATAGCATCAGGCGAATCAACATTATAAGCCACCGCGTCTGCCAGCGTAATAAAATCATCAAAATAATCCTGAATGCCGCTGGTAAGTATGTAGCTGTAAGACGCTAGTTTGCTCTCGTTTTCGAGATTGAATCTCGAAAACTCATCCCGACGCTTATCAAGATAAAAAACTGCTTCTACCAAACCAAGCAAAAGAACTAGATAGGGCAAAAATCGGATGTATCTCTTAAACCAATGTTTCATGCAAATATAAAAGTTTCTAAACCTAATTATAA
>JAIFLJ010000260.1 GCA_020049135.1 bacterium
GATGCCACATCGCAATTTGATTTCGACGAGCAGGAATGGACCGGCAAACAGGCCCGCCCGCCGATGCCGGGTTTGGTTGTTTACGCTCGGATAGATGGAGGATTTTCTGTGTGGGACCCAGCTAGAAACTATTGGCGGGACCGGAATCCTGATACAGCCGATGCGGCATCTGGAATTCCCGGGCCGGGTCGGGAACGCCCGCGATCTTACCAGTTTACTAAAGATGAGGTCTGGGACGGTCTCACGGAAATCATCGGCGACAGCAAACGAGACATCTGCAATGGTCTGATCCGTGATGTTGAGGGTTGGCGACTCAAGGGAAACGGGGCGTTCAAGCTCCTGCAAGACATTCTGAACACCCTTTCTCCGGATCATGTGGAATCGCTAACCTTAGGGGAAGGGATGCGTGTTTCCATAGATGATGTTCGCGATGTTCCGACATTTGTTCTTCCCTACGGCACCGTGCCTGTCACCAAGGCGGCAGCAGGTATGAAGCGGGTGATGGCACTGGCTTATCTCATCGTGTGGGCATGGGAAGAGCACAAACTCGCATCAAATGCTCTTAAGATTGATGCCACCGACCGGATTGTCGTTCTTTTCGATGAGGTTGAGGCCCACCTTCACCCGAAGTGGCAGCGCCGGTTTGTTCCTGCCCTCGTAAAGGTGATCGAATCCTCGTTGCTGAAAGACCAAGGAACTTCAGCGCAATTCATCTGCACGACCCACGCCCCTCTTGTTCTGGCATCCATCGAACCGCTCTTTGACGACGAAAAAGATGCTCTCTTCCATCTCGACATCACCAAGGAGAAAGTTTCGGTGAAGGCCCTGACTTGGGCAGCACGAGGGACCGTAGGCTATTGGCTGACCTCCGATGTGTTCGGTCTTGGGGAGGCTCGATCTGAAGAAGCCGAAATCGCCATCACGGCGGCAAAAGACTTCATGTTAAATCACACGGATCGTCTGCCCGAACACCTCCATACCCAGGAGCAAATCCATGCGGAATTGAAGCGCACATTACCCGGCCAAGATCCCTTCTGGCCACGGTGGATCGTGAAAACGGGCTTGGAGGACTGATTATGCCCGCATTTACTCTTGAACCGGAGCCGGCTTATTTTGACGCCGATGTCAGGCAAAAGGGCCGACAATGGCTGGCGCAGCATCCAACTCACGAAGGCCGCCCCCGCCCGTTTTGGACTGAGAAGAAGGAATGCCGCCAGGATCTTCGCCGTGCGTTCAACAGCCTTTGCGGATATACCCTAATGCACGAAATGCGCGGGACGGTTGATCACTTTGTGTCGTGGCACAATGATCGTGATCAGGCTTATGAGTGGGACAATTATCGTTTCGCATCCGCCGTGGTGAACAGCAGTAAACAGAACGCAGACGCTAGAGTCTGGGACCCGTTCTCAATTAAGTTTGAATGGCTTGAAATCCACTTGCCGTCCATGATCATGAGGGTGAGTTCCGCTGCCCCATCCGATCAAGTCGAGCACCTGCAGAAGACCCTTGACCGTTTGCCGATTACCGATCAGGACGAAGTGATCGACTTTCGTGGTGCGCTATACGACGAACACAAGAGTGGTGCGGCATCTCTTGATGTGGTTCGCCGACTTGCGCCGGTTCTGGCGCATAGCATCGAATGTTTCCAGAACTCAAACCCTCCTGGCACCCCACTCCCGTAACACAACATTCAACTTATTTGCCCTCATCGATTATGCCCAACGACCACGAAATCAAGAGTGAGAAGATACTTGTCAAAGACATCTTCTCAAAGATGTGGTTCAGGATACCGGAATACCAGCGTCCCTACATTTGGTCAAAAGACGAGGTGACCGAACTGCTCGATGACCTCCTCTACGCTCAGGCAGACAAGCCAAATCAGGAATACTTTCTGGGGTCGTTTGTTTTTCAAACCAAGCGCGTTGACTCATCCAACGGGAAAGGCTTCGACGAAAACGACCTGCTCGACGGCCAGCAGCGGATGACGACATTGCTCATGCTTTTCGCATGTCTGCGGGACCTGACCGATCACCAAACGGCCAAAGATAACTGCCAATCTTCGATTTACCAAAAGGGGGATGAGATCGATGAAATCCCGGAGCGAACTCGGATTGTTTTCGCAATTCGCCCGGAGGTGCAGGACTTCGTGGATAAGTTCGTCAAGGTTGATGGAGGAACGAACCGAGAAGCCGACCTGCAAAAGCTCGCTGATGACAAAAGCGATCCATCGGTCCCGAACATGGCCCGGGCGATTCTCGAAATGCGGCGTTACCTGACCAATCTGGAAAACAAGGTTCCCCCGCTCTCTGATTTCCTCAAGTTTGTCCGTAACCGCGTGCTTTTGATCTTTGTCGCCACGGAGAATCTCGACGACGCATTCCGGCTGTTTACCATTTTGAACGACCGTGGCGTGCCGCTGCGGAACAGCGATATCCTGAAGTCCATGAACCTCGGCGCACTGGATAAACCGGCCGACCGGGACAAATACGCCAAACTTTGGGAAGGTGCCGAAGGAGAGCTGGGGGAGGATTTCGACCGCTTCCTCAATCACCTGCGCACCATTCTTGTGAAGGAGAAAGCACGGCTGAACCTTCTTCAAGAATTTGAAAACAAGATTTACAACCCGAAAGAAAAAGACAAAAAGTCGCTACTCACCAAGGGGAAACTAACCTTTGCGTTCGTTGAGAACTATTTGAAACACTACAACATTCTGTTGGGTGGGGACAACTATGATGAGACCGGTGACAGCTTCCGGTTCGATAACCATGTCAAAGTCATGCTCACGGGGCTTCCATCGACGGATTGGGTGCCACCTCTGCTTCGCTACTTTGATCGATTCCAATACAAACGGCTTTCGGATTTCCTCACCGCCCTGGACAACAAATTTTCTGCGGATTGGATATGCCAATTCACTCCAACCGACCGCATCGAACGCATGAATGATGTGATCAAGGTCATCGAACAGTCACCCACTTCAGATGCGGTCATCAAAGATCCATGCTTTTCATTCGATGGCGGCCATCTGCTTCGATTAGTCGATTCGGCGGTCTATGGTAGGCGGTTCACGCGCTATCTGTTGCTCAAGCTGGACTTCCTCTATAAGGATCACAGCCACCGAATGTCTTTCGAGACATTGTCCGTCGAACATGTGCTCCCACAAAATCCTGCCGACGACAGCCAGTGGAAGAGGGATTTCACCGACGAGGAGAGGAAAGAGTGGACGGACCGACTGGGAAATCTCGTCCTGATCAGCACCAAAAAGAACACTTCTCAAGGTCGATCTGACTATGCCATGAAGAAGGACAAATATTTTTCCAATAACATCAGCACCTGCCCAAACTCCTTGCGCGTTCTACAAAGTCTGAATTGGAAGCTCGATGACCTCATGCGTAACCATGATGAAGTCTTGAAAAAGTTGAAGGAGCATTACCAGATCGCATGAACGCCCTGACCGATTATCTCAGCGAACGCCTCGAAGAGCACCTCGCGGAACGGCGCGTGGTGGTCTGGTATGACCCCAAGCGCGAGTTCGAGAGATTCATCGCATCTTTGGGCGAGGCGGTATCTGTCGGGGCCGGGCAACCGAAGCTGGCCGATGTCACGGTCGGTAAACTGGCGGTGCGGCTGGCTATCGGCACCGGTTCTCTATACGGCCTGAAACTCGCGGTCGAACCGCACTTCGCGAAGGATCGTCCCGACCCACTACTTGTTTATCTTCCAGAGGTCGAGCGCGATCTCACAGATTCGCCTCTCATGGAACTGGAGTTGGCTGGGAAGTGTTGGACACCACAGGCGAACATGAATCTGCGGCGAGTGCTCCGGGAGGTTCTGCGCGATTTTATGAGCGATGGGGACATAGATGAGATCGTAAATCGCCCAAGCCTGACCTATTCCGATGCGGAGGCGCTCGTGAATCAGCGAGGCGCGAAGGGTGCTGTTTCGATCCTGAAGGTTTTCTTCCCTTCGTCGGACAGTGCCGGATTGCTGGCAGCATGGATCGCTCAACCCGAGCGCGATGCCGAACTCGACGAGAAGGAGGGACGGAATGAGTTGCTGCGACTCGTCTCAGCGCGAACCGGCTTGCCGTTACCCGAAGAGACCAACCTCGCCCATGCCCGGGAGAAGCTGCTGCGATATGTCTTGGTGAACGAATTTCGTCACGACCTCAAGGGAGCCAACCCGCCCACCTCGCTAAAGATGATACCCTCTCCTTCGACCGAAGAACATCGGGCAACAGGAATCAAGATTGCCGCTCAACTCCGGGAACGGCATGCGCACCATTATGCCGCGCTTGCCAATAGCGTCGAAACCGAACTCGGACTTAACGCGGATTCTGTTCCTGCAAAGGCTTTGGGTGCCGTAGATACCTTTCAGTTTGAAGAAAAGGCACTATTGAATTGGTGCAATGATTTGATTCATAAACGCAAGTATGCGGACGCTCTGCAACTCGTTGATGGTCGCTCGAACTGCTTCTGGGTTCAGAACGATACGCATCGCCAAGTGCAATGGCAATGTTGCCGACTCATGGCAGAACTGGGCCTGGCGTGCCTGAGTTCTGCTGAGCAAGTAAGTGCGTTCAAGTCGTCCAGGAGAGATGCAAGCGCATGGGTGCTTGCTTACGCTGATCCGGTGGTCGGGTGGTATCGCGTGGACTACCACCACCGTGCCTTGGAGTCATTCGTCTCGCGAATGCCCGAGGAACCCGCATCGGAAGCCGCTTGCGCGACCGCACGCAAGCACTACGACGAGTTTGTGGGGGCGCAGTCGGCATCCTTCACGGAAGCGCTGGTGCGTGCCCGCTGGCAGATGCCGGGGGTGCTTCACCAGACCCAAATTTTTGCCGAGACCGTGGCGAAAACGAACAAGCCGACCGCCTATTTTTTGGTGGACGCGATGCGGTTCGAGATGGCCATGGAACTCGTGAAGCACCTTCCCGACGCCCTCGACATGGCTGTCCGCCCTGCAGTCGCCGCTCTACCCACGATCACTCCGGTTGGGATGGCGGCCCTCCTTCCCGGGGCAAGCACGGGATTCTCCGTGACCACTCACAACGGCAAGATTGCCGCCCAAGTGGAGAATAATACCCCGTTCTCAACCTGGCAGGAACGATGGAGGTTCCTTCAAGGGAAAGCCCCTGGCGTGGTGGAGTTGACTCTCGGAAAGGTATCCGCGCTTTCCTCGAAGAAGCTCGAAACCACGGTGAAGAGCGTCCCTCTCGTTGTGGTTCGTTCCCAAGAGTTGGATGCCCTCGGCGAGGGTGCGGACACAGGACTGGCACGGCAGGTCATGGACACCGTTCTCGGTAATATTGCCCGAGCGGTGCGAAAGCTGGCGGGTGCGGGCATACACCGGTTCGTGCTTGCTGCGGATCACGGACACCTTTTCGGTGAGGAGCGCGGACCAGAAATGACCACATCTGCCTCGGGAGGAGACACGGTTGAGATTAAGCGCCGCTGCTGGGTCGGGAAAGGGGGCTCAACGCCAAATTCTACCGTTCGCGTGACCAGTGCTGAGCTGGGCTATATTGGCAATCTCGATTTCATCTTTCCGGTTGGGCTCGCGGTGTTGCCTGCGCATGACGGATTGACCTACCACCACGGAGGCTGTAGCTTGCAGGAGTTGGTAATTCCCGTGGTGACATTCCGCATCGAGCCGCCAACGCCGCCGAAGGGCAAGAGTTGCGTAAGACTTTCCGGCCTCCCGTCCGCAGTCACCAACCGCATGTTCAGCGTAATAGTCGAGGCTGCGGCTGATCTGCTTGCCGAGCCACAACAAGTAAGAGTGCTTCTTTTCACAGGGGATGAACAGGCCGGACAGACCGGCATGGTTCTGAATGCCGAGTGGGATCGCGAAACTGGCGTTGTGGCGATCATCCCCGGAAAGCCGACCTCGGTGGGGTTGATGCTGACGAAAGACGACGGCGATCATGTGAAGGTGATCGTCACCGAAGCAAAGACTGAAGCGGTTCTCGCAGAGAGCGGCAAAATTCCTATCAAACTTGGAGTCTAAAACGATGAGTGAACAAAATGACATACCTGAGGTGAGTTCAACGATTTCAAGCGACCAACCCTCTGGGACAATCCCGTTATCGATTCCGTCACGCGATGTGCTCGACGACAAAATCAACAGGGTATTTGCTGGAAAAGTTGTGCGCAAGGACCTGGTGAGGAAGGTCAAGGTGGGCGCGAATGTCCCCGTTTTCGTCCTTGAATACCTGCTCGGGAAGTATTGTGCGTCGTCGGACGAGATGGCGATCCAGATGGGTCTGCAGGTGGTTAACCAGACTCTGGCTGAGAACTACATTCGTCCGGACGAGGCGATGAAAGCACAGAGCAAGGTGAAGGAAAAAGGGCGATACACATTCATCGACAAGGTGAAAGTGCGGCTCACAGATTCCGATTATTGGGCAGAACTCGTTAACTTCGGACATCGCAATGTCCACATTCCTGACCAGTATGTGCGCGATTTCGACAGGCTACTGACCGGGGGTGTTTGGGCGCAGGTAGATGTGAAGTTTGAATACGACGAGGAATCGAAGGGGCGGTATCCCTTTTACATCGAAAAACTCACCCCAATCCAGCTCGCCAATTTTGATCTGGAAGACTACCGGCGCGGGCGGCAGGAGTTCACGACTGCCGAATGGATTGACCTGCTTATCCGGAGCATGGGTTATGAGCCGACCGAAATGGAGCAGCGCGTAAAGATGCTCTTCCTTTTGAGGCTGATCCCCCTCTGCGAGCGCAATTTCAACATCATCGAATTGGGGCCGCGCGGAACTGGCAAAAGTTACGCCGTGCAGGAGCTTTCTCCCTACTCCGCTCTTCTCACCGGACCAACAACGGTCGCGAACCTCTTTGGTCACATGAGCGGACGGCAAAAGGGCATGGTCATGATCTGGGATGTAGTCGGCTTCGACGAGGTCGCCGACCTCGAAAAGATGCCGAAGGAGGTCATCACCACGCTGAAAACATTTTGTGAGTCAGGACAGTTCCAGCGCGGGCAGGAAGCCATGACCGGCTACGCCAGCATAGCGATGTTCGGCAACACGCAGCACCCCATAGAAGTCATGGTTCAGAGCGGGCATCTCTTCGAACCGCTCCCCGACACGATCCGTGACGACATGGCTTTCATCGACCGCCTTCACTACTACTTGCCTGGCTGGGAAGTCCCGAAAATGAGGAACGAGCATTTCACGAGCCACTACGGATTTGTTGTTGATTATCTGGCCGAGGCATTGCGCGAACTCAGGAAACACAATTATACCGAGACCCTGGATCAATATTTTGACCTCGGTGCGCAACTCAACGCCCGCGACCGGAAGGCCGTCCGGCGCTCGGTCTCAGGTCTGATTAAGATCATTCATCCGGATGGAAAAGTCTCTCAGGAGGACATGGATACCATTGTTCGCCTCGCCATTGAAGGGCGTCGCCGGGTCAAGGAGCAACTCAAGAAGATGGGGGCGTTCGAGTATTATCACACCTCCTTCAGTTACCTGAACAAACAAAGCGGTGAAGAGCACTTCGTGGGTGTGCCTGAGCAAGGTGGCCGGAACCTGATTGGTGCTGATCCACTTCCGCTAGGAACCGTTTATGCTGGGGCAGTCACCGGCGATGGAACCGTAGGTCTCTACCGCATTGAAGTCAGCCTCTCAAGCGGAACCGGAAAACTCAAGATGGCTGGTGGAGTAAGCGGTTCCATGAAGGAATCCGTTCAACGCGCTTTCGCCTACCTGCTCTCAAACAAAGGAAACCTTGCCGTAGCGAGAGAGGTGGACATCTCAGACTTCCATGTCGAGGCCATCGACCTGCTCGGGAACCGCATCGAGGCAGAGATCGGCGTCGCCTTCATTGTCGCCTGCTTCTCAATTCTCCAAAGAGGTTCACCGCAACCTGGGTTGCTTGTTCTTGGTGACCTCAGTATCCAAGGCAACATTAAGCCCGTGAAGTCATTGGTCGAACCCCTGCAGATTGCCATGGATAACGGAGCTAGGAAGGTTCTGATTCCCATTGAGAACAAGCGCAATTTCTTTGATGTGAGTGCCGACATCCTCGAAAATGTCGATCCGATTTTCTACGGAGATGTGAAAACTGCAGCATTCAAAGCCCTTGGGGCCGCATGAAATTATCGCAGAGGAAGGGATTAGAACACCCCACGAAACCGTGCATCTCACTCATACAAATCTCATGCAATTTCAGTGTAAAAAACGAGAAATCTTGCAGAATCCGAAAAATTGTGTATCGTGTAACACACTATGAATACGCACACATACGAAAACGGTGCGAGTTCATCTGCCTCCACAGAGCCTTGCGGCTGCTTTCTTCCATTTTACTTTTTCAATTGAAAATGTGCCATTCTCATTTCTTGTTCTTAGACACTGGTTCAGGAAATCTGAGATTGCCCGTGAAGAAACCCGCTTCCAACAACAGAAATCCAGCATCGAAGCCTCTGCCCAAGGAGCAGACATCGAGACCAACCGTATCGCGTGGGGTGTATTGAATGTGGAATAAAAGCGACTAAACAGAGTTTTTAACAACATTACACTTGAACTAAATCATGCTTTTTGTTAAAAAGCTCACATGACAGCCTCGAAAAGTGAAGTTTTTGCGCTCTTGAGCCAGTTCAATCCTTGGTGGATGAATGGACACTTTGCCCATACCCCCTCATGGAAAAGGGATATTTTTGGACAGATTCTCCGCTGGCTGGAGCAATCCAACGGCGGTCGGGCACTTCTGCTGACGGGCGCACGGCAGGTGGGTAAAACGACACTCTTTCTCCAAGCCATCGAACACCTTCTTTCCACGGGCACTCCTCCAGCCAATATCATCTATGTCACGCTCGATCATCCCCTCTTGAAGATCGTGGGGCTGGATGCGCTCCTTTCGCTTTGGAGGGAGTTCGTTCCCCAGTGCGAGGGCGTGGAATATCTTTTCCTCGATGAAATCCAAGAATCAGACCAGTGGCAGACTTGGCTCAAACTCCAAGTAGATTTCCAAAAACAGAGACGCGTCGCCGCCACGGGTTCAGCCGTGCCGCTCATCGCAGAAGGGCAAGAATCTGGTGTCGGTCGCTGGCAGACGCTCCGCTTGGCCACGCTCTCTTTTCGCGAATACACACGAATCCGCCAGATCGCGCTCCCACCCATCCCCGACCTGCCTGGCTGGGAAGAGCTTTCGGAATGGACCCCCGCCACTTTCGCTCGCACAGGCGAGGCGGCGCGCCCGCTGGTCGCCCATTTCCACGAATATCTTCTCCGTGGCGGGTTCCCCCGCAGTGCCATCGAGGACGATATACCGCTGGCCCAGCAACTCCTGCGCGAGGACATTCTCGACAGGGCATTGCGCCGTGACCTGACGGCATGGTTTGGTGTGCGGCGCGTGCAGGCTTTGGAACAGCTCTTTCTCTACCTTTGCCTGCACGGCGGCGGCATTTTCAGCTTCCCCGAAGTCTGCGGGCGGCTGGAGATCAACCGTCCCACCGTGGCCAGCTTCCTCGACATCTTGGAGGCCGCGCACTTGATCTACCGACTGCTCCCGTCTGGTGGCGGCAAGCAAGTCCTCCGCGTTCGCCCTAAAATCTATCTGACCGACCCCGCCATCGCCCCGTCCGTTTTGCTACAAGGCAAATCCCTCCTCGAAAATCCCGACAACCTCGCTAGGGCGGTGGAAACCGCCGTGATCCAGCACCTTTTTGCCCGCCACCACTCAGGAGCATCATCGGCACTCGCCTACTGGCACGGCAAGCAAAACCGTGAGGTGGACATCATCTGCCGTCAGGAAGATGCTTGGGTCCCGTGGGAAATTAAATACCGCTCTCCCCAACACACTGGAACGGGCGAGATCAAAGGGCTTATCGAGTTTTGCCAAAAGCATACCGTGAAACAGGCATTCCTCGTCACCCGCGACATCACCGACTTTTCCGCCGCCCCCCTCCACGGCACCCAGTCCCTCCTCTTAAAAATACCAGCCCCGTTAGCCTGTTACTGGAGTTAAAATATGCCATCCAATTACGAAAAGATTAAAGAAGAAAACCTCAAAGAATATGGAGCGGGAACGCGCCACTTGGCTTTTTTTGAAAAAATATATCCCGAACACACACTTTCTTTATGAGATTCTTCAAAACGCTGATGATGCGAAAGCCAATTCCATAGAATTCATACTGGATGAAAATGAACTCTTAATGGGGAAGTGACAGGTCTCCACGGACATGCTCCTTCGTTGCGCCTAGGCAAACACCCCTCCGCACGACTGCTCATGCAAACCTTTTTGTGTTATAGGCCACTAGTCCACCTCTACGGGCGCATGAGCCGCTTCCAGTGTAAACTGCGCTTGCGCCTCCAAGCCACACCTGAGACCATCCAACGCTTCCAGAAAGTCTGGGAGGTTTTTGACCTCCCCACTCAGGCCACTTCATTCACCTGACCCCTACAAAATCTCATCGCTTCAGTGCATAAACTTGGCGGTTTCGCCTAGTTCATGCGTGCCCGCGCCACGCACATAAAATCAGTTTTTTGTAAAAAAATCAGCACACCTCGCTACCCGCACAAAAATTGTCACCAAAAAGAAGTCTCGGCTCCGCCAAAGTAATGCCTCTGCCCACATCTATTTTGGGTTTTGGCAAAATTGCCTTCTTACGCGAGGATTTGGGGATTGGCTTGACTGGTTTTTGAGAATTCGTGACTATCCAACCATGGAAAGAAGGGATTTTTTGAAGTGGGGGGGAGCTTGGTCTTTAACGGCACTCTTGAGCGGATGCCCCGATCTCTCGGTCAAAAAAACGAAGATGAATATCCTCTGGATCGTGGCGGATGATTTGGGTTGTGGCGATCTGGGTTGTTACGGCACCACCGACATTCCTACCCCGCACTTGGATCGCTTGGCCGCAGAAGGGATTCTTTTTGAAAGGGCTTATGTCTCGCCAGTCTGTAGTCCCACCCGCGCCTCCTTGTTGACAGGGCGTTATCCCCAAGATTTCCGGATGGAGGATGCCCTGACAGGCGATGATCATGGAGCCTTGACCCCCGATCCTGTGACAGCAGCAGAGTGTTTCAAGGCGAACGGTTATCGCACGGCCTTGGTCGGAAAATGGCATTTGGGTCGGGAGGATAGCGCTCATCCGCTGAATCAGGGCTTCGAATATTTTTACGGATTTTTAGGCGGGCTCATCCACTACTACAAACACACCTATCTTTCTCCTAGCGAAACGGACGAGAAAAAAGCGAAAGTGGATTACTTCGATGGCAAGGCCGTGGTCAGTCATGAGAGATACAGCACGGACGACCTGACAGAGAAGGCTCTCGATTACTTGAAAAAAAGAGAGGAAGACCAGAGCCCGTTCTTTTTGCAGTTGGCCTACAACGCTCCCCACTATGCGCGGGGCGTAAAAAAGAACCACACCCCTCCCGTGCGCGAGATTTTGCAAGCACCGGAAGAATATATCCGGAAGTTTGCAAAAAATCCTCAAGACCCCACCCTGCGCGAGATGTATCGTGCCGTGGTTTCAAACATGGATGACAATATCGGGAAGATACTTGATCGGCTGGATCAAACGGGACAGCGGGAAAATACGCTCGTCCTTTTCATGAGCGACCACGGGGCGACCTTGCCGCATGGCGGGAGCAACGGCGCTTTGCGCGGACAGAAGCACACCTTGTGGGAAGGAGGGATTCGCGCCCCTCTCATGCTCCGTATGCCCTCGAAACTTCCAGCCTCCAACAGTAAAAAGATTTCTGGCGTCCGCTTCCGTTCCCCCTCCTTTGTGCGGGATATTTTTCCGACTTGCGTGGAGCTGGCTGGCATTTCCTCTTTTCCCAAGGAAAACGGAGTTGCCTACGGGCAGAGTCGGGCGGGCGAGTGGTTATCAGGCAGTGAAGTGCCAACGGAGCGCCCCGAGTTTTTTAAATACGGCGAACAACGAGCCGTGGTGAGGGGGCGTTGGAAATGGATCCAAGAAAGTTTTGACTCGGCTCCTCAGCTCTTCGACTTGGAAAAAGATTTGTCCGAACAAAACGATGTTTCTTCCCAGCATCCCAGCGTTATGACGGAGATGGAATCTGCGTGGAACCGCTGGTATGCCGCCTATGTCGAACGAGAATTGGAGATTGCGATCGCGGAGGAAAAGATCAATCGCGAGCGATGGGAAAAGGCGCAAGGGGAGGAACGCAAACAGGCTCAGGGAGGCTATGAGTGGGCTCAACGGGAATTGCTCCGAGCGCGCCACTGGATGGAAGTTTGTAAAAAATAAAAAAGGGCAAGCTCGCCCGTAAAATTCAAAAGTTTTTTATGCAAAAAGAAAGTCTTCCGCCGTTTTCGATTCCCGCCCCGAATCTCATCTTATCGCCTGTGACTGGAATGGATCGAGATGGCTGGCTCGCGTGTGGGCGCCACATTCTCGAAGGAGCATTCTCCCATGTCAAAAACATGGAAGACCCCATGTTTTTTCCGAAAATGCCTGGCCCAGGCTATCCGACGGACAACGAAACAGCTTCCCGTCAGCAGAGAAGTGCAGCCATTTTTGAGGCTGTTGCACGGAGCTTCAATATCGCGGCTCCGCTGATCTTGGACAATCCAGACATCACGATCCAAGGAATCAGAATTCAGGATTACTATAAGAAACATCTTCTGGAGCTGATCACCGACGAAGCATCCGACATCTTCATCGGGAAGCCTTCGGACTATCCCGCCCATGTTCAGCAGACTTGCGAAATGGGCAACCTCTGCTTGTGGATGCTGATTGCTCCGGATGCCTTCTGGAATGTCCTGAATCAAAAAGAAAAAACCGCATTGGCCCAGGCGATTCGGCGATGGGCAAAAGGGCAGACTCTGCCCCATAATTGGCGCTGGTTTAATGTCATGATGTGTACCTTTCTCGCAGTCAAGGGCTATGACTACGACGAGGAACTGATGTTGAATCATCTGGATCATTTGCTCCTTCATTACGCGGGGGATGGCTGGTATCGGGACACGAGCTACGATTATTATACCTGCCATGTTTTTCATTTATACGGGGCGGTATGGAACAAATACTACGGGCGTGAACACGCGCCAAAACATGCCAAAGTCCTCGATCGCCACTTCGAAGAATTTGAGCACCACTATCCGCAGATTTTCAGCAGGAAAGGTGAAGTCCTCATGTATGGCCGCAGTATTTTGTATCGCTTGGGTGCCAGCGCAGGCATGGCCGCCGCCGCACTGCGTGACCAACCGAATCAAGTCCTGACACCTGGACTTAGCCGCCGCGTCGCTTCGGGTGCTCTTTTGCAGTTCGCCTCGCACCCAGATTTCTTTTACAAGGGGATTCCAGCTCTAGGTTTTTATGGTTCCTTTCAGCACGCCATCCAATGTTATAGCTGTTCGGCGAGCCCCTTCTGGATGTTCATGAATTTCACTTGCCTGACCCTCCCGAATGATCATCCCTTCTGGACGCAAAAAGAAGAAATGGGGGACTGGGGCAAGCTCAACGACAAAACCATTTATAACAGCTATTGGAAAGGTCCTGGCTTCTTGGTCACGAACCACGGAAAAACCGGCACGGCAGAAATCAGACCAAGCAAAATCCACAACCAAGATCCCAACTATTCGCGACTCGTTTACAACTCGGCATTCCCATGGGCGGCAAATGAGACGAAAGAGGTGGTTGCTGGCGCGATTTCGTTGAAACGCGGCGACGAAGAGTTTGATCTTCCCAGAATGATTTCTTCCGCAGGTGCCCGAGACGGCATCCTCTACCGACAAGCCGAATTTTCCGGCCACCTCCCTCCCTGCATTGACATGGCGACCCTCATGATTCCAGGGGGAGAAATCCGGATTGACCGCGTCCGTCGCATCAACCCATGCCGCGTGATCGTCGGGCATTTCAGCCTTCCTCACCTCGGTGCCGAACCCACCATCGCCCAAAGCCAAAGCGATGGAAAAGCCTCCGTCCAAATAGCCATTCCCAACCGCCAACTCGCTATGACTCTTTACTCTGGCTGGGATCGTTTTGGCGTAAAAAAAGAGACGGGCTTGAATCCAGAAGCGAAAGATTCCTCGATCCTATACGCGGAAATGAAGGATGATAAAAGCTTGGGTCCAGTTCGCATCCTCATCAGCATCCTGCTTCATAAAACAGACAATTCCCCTTGGACGGACAAAGAACTGCAACCCATCGCATCCGTTCGTCCCCTTCATACAAAGCTCCCCGATGCCCTCGCCGGTCTTCTCATTAAATTGAAAGACGGAACCCAACATCGAGTGGATTTTCAAGATATAGATGGCACCAATAGCATCTGGTAAATACAGATCATCACAACCACTTCTACAACATTATGGCCTATCAAATCTCCACGCATCGTTCGCAACTTCCCCGCACTGGTCTTGCCATAGGAGGCATTGGCGCAGGCTGGTTTGAAATCCGTCAGGATGGCGGGTTTCGGCATTGGGAAATCTACAACAACTGGCCGCTCTTCCCCGGAGAACGCTTTCCCTACAATGAAAAGCAGGCAATGTTTTTTATGCTGCGGGTAAAAGTGGAGCACGAAACCCCTCGCTTGGTGCTGTTGCAAATCGAAGACGGGCACGATGCGGCGGCGATCGAGAGCCACGAGTTCCAATACATATTCCCTTGGATCAGCGGCGTGGATGTGATTCACTACAAAGCCAGCGTCCCTTTTGCCGACCTCGATTTTGAGCAGGAAGGGCTTCCTTTGAAAGTTCATCTCAAGGCTTGGTCACCTTTTGTTCCAAACAATGTCAAAGACTCCGCGCTTCCCTTGGCGTATTTCGATTTTGAGATCGAGTCTATCGGCGAGAAAAAAATCGAGGTGCAACTCCTCGCCTCCGTTCGCAACATGGTGGGTTACGATCAGCCCGAACGGATTTATAGGAACCGTCGCATCCAGGACGGAGATTTTTCCGCTGTCGTCATGGAAAACGCGCAAATGAATCCCCAAGCGCAAACCACGGGCACTCTTTGCCTCGCATCGTTCGCCGCCCATAGCACCGCCTACAGCGGATGGGAGCACCACCATCCTTATTACGAACGCCTGCTTCGCGAGGATATTCTTTCCGAAGTGGACGATACCGACGGACGGAACAATCTGGACAAAAAAACTGGAAAAAAGAAAGCCGATCCCCGTTGTTTCGTCACCATGGGGCGCAGAGAAATCTTGCAACCCGGCGAAAAGTTCTCCCACAGTTTTGCCCTGGCGTGGCATTTCCCCAATCTCTACGGACGCCCAAAAAAAGACGATCCGAGATATACGATGGATCATCCCTGCGGCCATGACCGTTTCGAGGGGCACGCCTATTCCCGTCATTTTGACTCCGCCGAGGCAGTCGCCCGTTACGCCTTGTCCGAGCGGAAACGCTTGCTGAGTCAAAGCGAGGACTTCCATCGCTGTTTTTTCGATAGCTCTCTGCCCGCCTTTGTGCTGGATCAGATGAACTCGCATCTCAACACCTTCCGCACTTCCACCTGGCTCACCGAAACAGGAATGTATGGCGTTTTAGAAGGGCTTGGCCACACCAGACCCTATGCGGGTATCGGCACTACGGATGTCGCCATGTATGGGCAAATCGCGACCAGCTTGCTCTTCCCAGAACTCGACCGAATGACCGTGGATACTTGGCGCAAATTCCAAAATCTCGACACTGGCATTGTTATCCACTCAATTGCCTGCAACTCCTACGAAATTCCGAAAGACGAAGCCAGCGGACATCGTTTAGATATGCCTGGACAGTTTGTTTTTCAGGCGCTTAGAACCGCGCTTTGGAGCGGCAACCCCGACTACCTCAACGCAGTCTGGCCCCACGCCAAAGCCGCCCTAGGCTATGTCCTGCGGGAGCGGGATGCAAACGGCGACCACCTTCCCGACATGAAGGGCATCATGTGTTCCTACGACAACTTCCCCATGTTCGGTGTCGCCCCGTTCGTGGTTTCCCAATGGCTCGCCGCAGTCGCCCTTGCACTCCATGTCGCCAATCAACTGGGAGACCAAGCTTTCACGGAAGAATACACGCCCTTTTTTGAACAAGGACGCAAAACCTTCGAAGACAAAACCTGGAACGGCTCGTATTTTAAAATCTATTCCGACCGTCAGGAATCTGATCCGTCAGGCGAAAACGGTTGCATGGTGGATCAACTCGTTGGCGACGGTGTTCGCTGTCAACTGGGACTCCCCCCAGTGGTGAATCCCGAGATGGCGCAAAAAGCGTTTAGAACCATTTTGTCCATGAACTACAAGCCCGACCAAGGACTGCGAAACTGCCAGTGGCCAGGCGATGCGTTTTTACACGACATCCACAAAGACACTTGGGTGGACCAAGCCAACACCTGCTGGACAGGAGTGGAACTCAACTTCGCCGCTCAGCTTTATTATGCGGGCATGAATGAAGAGGCGGAAATGATCATCCGCAATGTGGATGATCGCCACCGCAAATGGGGCATCTATTTTGACCATCAAGAATTTGGCGGCCACTATTTTCGCGCCATGTCCGCCCTGGCTATTCCCAACGCCTTTCTCGGATTATCCTTCGATGGCATCACCCTCCGCATCGCCCCTGCCCACCCCTTGCCAGAAGGCCGCTGGTGCGTGTTACTCCCCGGTGCCTACGGAACCTTGAGCAAAACCGCAACAGGCGCAAAATTGAAACTTTGCTCTGGTTCTTTCGCTGGAAAAACCATCCTTATCGAGCTTCCAGTAGCCATTGAGCTAGAAGGTTTTGGCGGAAAATTTGAAGTAACAAAAACCCAAACTGGCACACAATTCCTACGAGTATAAAATGGGAGATTGTGTTTGACGATAGCGGATATGGTAGCGATACCATGAATTTAGACTTCCTGACCCATAAGCGTAATATGCTAAATTTACCAACCCGCAGTGTTATCTAGTGTTCAGTCAAGATTGAAATGGCACTTAGAACGCTGGATTTTTGGTTCAGGGCAAGGCGGAAGTCCAAGGTGCTATCTATCGATAATCCTAAAAAGGAAAATGAAAGTGGCAAAAAATGCAGAACCTCCTGTAAATCAAACCATTCTCAACCAACGAGTTGTCACCCAATGGGTTC
>JAIFLJ010000116.1:0-4872 GCA_020049135.1 bacterium
GTCATGGTCTCGACTGAATGGAATTAGCAATCGTGGCAGGTCGAGGATGCTCGATGGCCTCGTAAAAAATCGGGCAAAAGATAGTTGCCAACGAAGAATTGGCTCTCGCAGCCTAATTACTGCGACGCAATCCCCTGGACTCCGGCTAAGGGTGTGGTTGCGACATTAGCCGGGCGGCTTTTGCAGGCGAGTGACCGGCCTGCATTTGCGGCACTAATGTGGTGACTAAGGGTGGGCTGGGCGTTCGCAGCTAATCTCACTCTGACAATCTACTGGGAAACAAACCTGTAGAGACGATTGCAGAAACTATTCAGGACGCGGGTTCGATTCCCGCCGCCTCCATTTTTTTCGGTCTGGCACTTGCGCAAAACGCATGTTGCTCAGTTTTCACGAGCTTCGCTCAACTTTTTTGCAGGGCTTCCAGAAGCTCATCCGCTGAAAGTTCGCACGGATTATTTTTTGTGCTGCTGGATGTGGTGGCCGCCGCTGCGATGGCTTGGTAATCATTTAGTGCGACCCCTTGCTGTGATATTTTGGGCGCACGCAAAGCAATCGTCAACTCCTCCACCCACGCTACACCGTCCGCTGCTCTGGCTGTTGGACATCCTGTCAAGAGACGCGCCATCTCCTCGTATCTGGAGAGTGTCTTTTCGTGGCCTGTCCGCGCCGCGTTCGAGATATTGGCTCTCATGAGCGATGCGAGAAGGCTGGCGCAAACGGCACCGTGAGCTGCCCCGGCAACGCACCCGCCTATGACTGCCGCCAGCCCGTGGACTGCCCCTAGCCCGGCGTTGGCCAATGTGACGCCGCTCAAAAATGCAGCGAAAAGCATTTCCTCTCTGGCATCTATATTGCTTCCGTTTTCGTAAGCGGCAGGCAAAGCTTTTGCTGCCATGGTAATCCCTTGGCGGCACAAGGCGTCAGTCATGGGGTTGGCTTTCTTAGAAACAAAAGATTCTATCAGTTGCGTGAGCGCGTCCATGCCAGTAGATGCCGTGATATTGGGCGGCAGCCCGAGTGTAAGTTCGGCATCCAAAATAGCCATTTGCGGTATCAGCGCTTGGCCGCGCATGCTGGCCTTCCTCTGTTTTTCGGGTGATGCCAGCACTGCGTTTCTAGTGGCTTCGGCTCCTGTGCCAGCGGTGGTCGGCACGGCTACCAGCGGTGCAGCTTTGCCATTGGCCTGAAGACCGCCGCCGATCCCTTCCAAATAATCAAGAGGGACGCCCGGATGTGTCATAAGTGCCGCCACGGCTTTACCAGTGTCCAGCACGCTGCCGCCACCCACCGCAAGCACCCAGTCGCACCCCGATGTTTTGGCGAGATGCAGGGCGCGTTCTACGGATGCGATGGTAGGCTCGCCCGAGACTTGATAAACGATTGGTTCGACGCCACCTTTTTCGAGCAGGCTGACGATTTTTTGAGATGCCTCCAATCTCGCCCCAGAGACTAGGAACGCCTTTTGCCCGAACGAACGGGCTTCTTTTTCTAGTGAGCGAAGAGCACCGCGTTCCAAGACGACTCTGGGAACGCTGAAAAATTCAAGTTTCACAAACCTGTTTTGCCCAGTCTGCGTCACTAGGAAATAATGTGTGGTATTTCATCCCTTTCCTCGGCTCGGCCATCCATGGCTCTACGGTAGCACGCCACTTTGCGTAATGAGCCGTTTCCTTGTGGCTGGCGATATCGGCCTCGTTTCTGTAAACCTCTATCAGGCCGAACCTCGTGGAGTCTTCGATCTGTTGCAAAACATCAAAGCGTATCACGCCCGGCTCTTTGAGGCTCGCCCTAGCGTTCTCCATGGACGCTTCACGAAAATCTTCCTGAGTGCCTTCCACAACATGTATTTCGACTATTACAGCTATCATTTTGCGTTTTCTAAGGCGGTGTGACACTGCCAAAATCTTTCGGGTGAGCCCAGTTCAATAGTGTGCCGTGCCACACCATCTCTTTCATTTTGCGATTGCCGTCGGTATCTTTAATGCCAAAATCGAAACCGAAGTTTTTGCGCGGCAAGAAGACCTCCTTTTGCAGCCATGATTTTGAAAAATAAACCTGCACACGATACCCGCGCATACATTTTTCGTGCGAAACCTCCACGCCAGCCAGCTTCATGTATTCGTATTCGGGGAACATGTCCACGCGAGGTTTTCCGTCCTTCCCATTCGCTGGAACGAGCGATATTTTAAAAACACCTTTCTCGTAGCTGTCGCGGTTAGCAAGCCTCGCAGGTCTGAGATCAAAATATAACTCCACGCAATCGTTTTCAAAAAAGTTCTCACGCCCAATCACTAGGGTGTTGTCGCTCACCTCGACGGTTACTAGGAGTCCGCCTTTGAGCCTGTTGAGTATGGCGATCGCGGATGCGTCATCGGCATTTTTCCAATGCTCAGCACCATTGAGCACGCGCCCCTTCTGGTCGAGGATCAATTTTGTGCCTGAACGCGCGTCCCAAGTCCGCATGGGAACTTTCTTCGCGCTAGGTTTTCCTTTTAAAAAAACAGGTTTACTCAATGTCTGCTGTTCCTTGAAACATCCTACCATGGCAACACATGACACGACTGCTAACAGCAAGACCAATATTGTTTTTGCAGGAATCATGCTGATTTCCCTTTTCCCTTAGCTACTGGCGCGATGTGGTCGAGCACGGGTGCAAACGGATCTCCGGTCTGCTCCAGCCAACGCATCATTCTCTCCCTGTGCTCCACAAGAACTTTTTTCATTTCTGGACGACCCGCCAAATTTTGTTTCTCGCCTGGATCTTTTTTTAGGTCGAAAAGCTGCTCGGGATTTTTGCCGTATGAAAAGGCGTTGTATTTGTATCTGCCCGTGCGAATCATGCGCCCCATGCGACTTTTGTCGTCGGGATCCACGGAGAGCTGCACGCCTACTTCATCACGCCACGCCACGCCGCGCCCTTCGACTATCGGACGCAGGCTTTGCCCACGGATGCCATCAGGAGGAACTATCCCAGCGTAGTCGCACATGGTGGGCAGAATGTCTAGGCCAGAGACAAGATGCTCCGTGTCCACTGCGTTTCTCGGCGTTTTGCCGAACCATGTCACGATCATGGGCACAGAGACCGACTCCTCGTAAAGCGATAACTTGGCTGCCCACTGGTGCGATGCTTTGCCATCGCCATGGTCGCTCGTGAAAATGATGAGCGTTTCCTCTTCCAGCCCAGCGTATTCCAGCGTATCCAAAATGCGACCCAGTTGAGCGTCCACGCGCTCGATCATGCGATAGTACTCGTGCAGATAGCTGCGCCAGTCATCGGGCAACCAATTTTTCGTCAGGGAAATTTCGTTGCCGTAGTGTGGACGAAGACGGCAATCTTTAACGAATTCCGGTTCGTTTGGATCAACTGCAAAATTGTCTGGCAGCGGCGGTGTTGCAGCCAAGTTAGGCGGCTTTGGGTAAGCACTAGGGTTTTTCGGGTAGTGACAAATGTCGTGCGGGTTGTGCAGCGAGACGCAGAGTAAAAACGGCTCTTTCGGAACATTCATCAAATACTGTCCCACGGCATCTGCCAGTGGCGGGTCGGTCACATCCCCGCGCCCCCAGTTGCTTTCTAAATTCGTATCGTAAAAAGAGAGCAGGTCAAACCCCTGCACTTTATCGGTCTGCTCCTTCCATCGGCGGATCGGGTAGCTTTCTGGTAAATGCCATTTCCCTGCCCATACAGTCTGGTAGCCCGCCTCACGAAAAATTTCGCCCATGTTCAGCACATCTTGGTTCGGCGTCTCGCCGTTAAACACCACGCCCGTTTCATGAGACCATCTGCTCGTTATCATGCTCGCCCTCGATGGGCCGCAGATCGGGAACGGGCAATAAGAGTTCTCAAACCTCATCCCATGAGCAGCGAGGCTGTCCATGGCGGGCGTCTGCAAAAAAGGGTTGCCGTACGCGCCCATGGCTCTGAGCGTCTGCTGGTCGGTGAAGACGAAAAGAATGTTGGGTTTCCGCTTATCTTTGGATGCCATGGCACCGCGAACAGGTGCAACCATCCTGTCGCCCAGCGCACACCCGACTGCGACCATGGAGCCAGCTTTTAAGAATGATCGCCTCGTGATAGTCTTGTTGCTCATGCTTGTATTTGTTTATGCTTATGCTGCGGAAAGGGTCAACCGTTTTATCATAAAAAACGGACGCCAGAATCTAGCCGCTGTGGTGGTGATGCTGCAAACAGGCACGGCATAATAGTTGGGAAGATCATTGGAATTACTCCGTCTGGTTTTCCTTTTTTCCCTTGGCTTGCTCGGAGAGCCCAAGCAGTGCCAGCTTCAATGCGTCCATACCATCGCCTTGCGCCGCTGAAATAGGCAGAGTTTTCCTGCGGAATCGTTTCTTGAATGATTCCAAGTTCTCCTCTGCGCCTGGCAAATCCATCTTGTTTGCCGCCACCAAAAATTTTCTTTCAGCCAAATCAGGTCGGAACAATTTCAGCTCTTTCCTGAGTTGGACAAAATCTTCTGCGGGGTTTCGCCCTTCGCTCCCAGCCATATCCAGCACGAATAGCAAAACTTGGCATCGTTCGATATGTCTCAAAAAGTCGTGTCCCAGCCCAATGCCCTTGTGCGCCCCTTCCACCAGTCCAGGGATATCGGCCACCGTGAATCTACGGTACTCTGGCATCTCAACGATGCCGAGATGCGGCGTCAGAGTGGTGAATGGATAAGGTGCTATTTTGGGCGTCGCGGCTGATATTTTCGACAGCAGCGTAGATTTGCCTGCGTTAGGATAGCCCACAAGCCCGACATCGGCTATCGTTTTAAGCTCCAGCAAAAAACGGCCTCTTTCCCCTGGAAACCCCTCTTCCACGCGGCGAGGCGCACGGTTGACAGAAGATTTGAATTTCATGTTGCCGCGCCC
>JAIFLJ010000116.1:4910-5694 GCA_020049135.1 bacterium
ACGCGGCGAGGCGCACGGTTGACAGAAGATTTGAATTTCATGTTGCCGCGCCCGCCGCGCCCGCCACTGCACAGGATGAAACGAGCATCGGGCTCGGTCAGATCGGCCACCTTCGGAAGTTCGTCACGAACAGGATCAAAGTCTTCCCGCACGCGTGCTTCGTGTTCTTCCGTCACAAGCCCGTTGGCATCCCACGATATGGCTGGCCCAGTATCCGCCCCCACATTTTTTTCTGGCAGGCGATAAACCACTGTCCCCACTGGAACTTTGACCACTACATCGTGAGCCGCTTTCCCGTAGCACTGCCTACCCATGCCGTGCTGCCCGTGCTTGGCTCTCAGGATCGGGATGAACTTGAACTCGACCAAATTGTTCACATTCGGGTCAACCCAAAAAACAACATCGCCTCCTTTGCCTCCATCTCCGCCGTCTGGCCCTCCTCTCGGCACAAATTTTTCACGGCGGAAACTGCAGCAACCGTTGCCGCCGTCACCTGCCATCACTTCAATTATCACGCGATCTACAAACATGTCGTGCATATTACTTTCTTCCGTGTGCGGCGGCAAGCTTCGTTCGCAAAAACACAAGGCATCGGGTGCGATTTAAAGTGGATGTCCTATTGAAAAAGCTAAAAGCAATTCGGCTAACAGCTAACAGAAAGACGCAAGAAAAAAACTCTAACCACAGCATAATAGGGGTGTAATTGCGAAAGTTGTCAAAAAAAAGAGAATTATTTTCTGGCCCTAAATATCGAAATACGCTTTACCATTTGCATGCCTACAAA
>JAIFLJ010000109.1 GCA_020049135.1 bacterium
CTTGTAACGAGCGACTAAATCCGTTGTTGATTTCATGAACACACTTTACCACATCCACCTCCTCTTGGCACTGGCTTTGCCAGCTTAGGGAGAATTGAAAAAGCCAGTGCATATTTTGCTGGCCCTTCTGGTAAAAACTTGAACCAGCTTGCGTGGGAGGCCAGCTATGAATAGAGGGGAATGGCTATTCCTATACATGGACCGAGGGAAGGATACTGGGGTTCCCGGTTGGCACCAAAGATCGGAGATCGTTTCTGTGGGTGGAAAGAAGAACCCAAAAAAATGTTGCCATTCTTCCATGTCGAAGAGGATGGTTGGCAGCATGTCGGAGATGTAGAAGACCGAGACAAGTTCCACCTGATCATTTTTGGAGGCAGCGTCGCCTTTGGAGCCTATGCGTCTGATCTTCAGAAAACATATTTTTCCGTGATGGTAAGAGAGTTGAAAAAAAGAGGGATTCCGATTTATGTAACTATCATGGCGGTTGGTGGGTGGTGGAGCACCCATGAAGTTGCGGCATGGGCTACCGAAGGCGTTGGGCTAAACCCGCACGCGGTAATGTTCTTGGACGGTTTGAACGACCTCACTAACCCGAAAGAACAGCCCATGGTGTCTAGGAGTAAGATGTATATTTCAAATATGGGTATTGCAGAGATGCTTGCAAAACGGAATTCTGCCAAAGTGATCTATGCGCTACAACCATTTTTGCCCTCGAAAAAAATAAAAACTGGAATAGAAAAGAGAATACTAGAACTTTCGGGTGACGAAAAACTTCTTGTCGAGCACCATGGTATTATTGCGGAGTGGTTAAAGAACAGGCACGGTGACGATATTTTTCTCATTGATTGTTCGGATATTTTTACCGAAGAAAAAGAAACGACTTTTGCAGATATCTGGCATTTTTCTGATCCTGCCCATGAGATGCTCGGCAAACATTTGGCAGAGCATTTATATCCAATATTATCTCTTCCAATAAAGCAATGAAACAGGCTGATTTTTTTCTGGTTATACCAGCGTTTAACGAATCTTTCAGGCTACCGCCATATCTAGTTTCGTTGGCTGAAGTGTTTGATGGGGCAGACTACAAAGTCGTGATTCAGATAGTGGATGACGGGTCTAGTCAGAGTGAAAAAGAGAGGTTCGGACAATGGTTTGAGGCTTGGAGGAAAGAAGTCAAAACTACTGTTTTGTGGGATATTTCTCCGATGAATCAAGGCAAGGGCGGAGCTGTTTATCGCGGGTGGAAATCTGATGCTGTTCAAGAGTGTAATCCTAAATGGCTTTGTTTTGTGGATGCTGATGGTGCTACACCAGCCTCAGAAGTAGCGCGTATTTTTTCATGTGTGAAGGTCTCCCATGATGAGAGTGTTTCATTTTTTGCATCTCGTGTTAAAATGTTCGGGAGGATTTTTCGCAGAAGTCTTTGGAGGCACATGGTAGGTAGGATGTTTGGGGTGCTGGTGAATCTGATTATCGAGCCGGATGTGTATGATAGCCAGTGCGGGTTTAAAATTGTTTCTCGAAAGGCGTACGGAGACATCATGCAGATGCTTGTAGAAAAAGGATTTGCGTTCGATGTCGAATTGATGGCCGCTTTGCGTTTCTGTGGCTGGGAAATCAAAGAATTGCCAGTTGATTGGCGGGATGTGGAAGGTAGTAAGGTTAAAATAATTAATGATTCTTGGAAAATGTTTTCAAGTCTTGTAAAAATCAAAAGAAATAAAGTTAATTGGGAAAAGAGTTGTGAAAAGAAGTCTGTCTAACAAAATTAGGTATTTAATGGACGACTGGCTTCCGCCAGTTATCAGGGATGCAAGATGGTTTATGGTTCCCCTCTTGCGGATATGGTTCAAAAATGATGTTGGGAATGTGGTTGCATTTAAAGAGCGAGCCTACCAGATATCTGAGGATGAGTTTTATAAAATATACAATGAAAACAAATCGTTGGGTAACGATAGACCTACAGATCTGAGCGAAAAATCTATCGAGTGGATAGAAAAGAAATGTATTAAGGGGGCTCATTCACTGCTAGATGTTGGAGTGGGTCGAGGTTTTTTTGCTGGAAAAATGGTTGGTAAGTTTACGCGGGTTGCGGGTTGCGATATATTGGATGCCATTAAAATTAACGGGGTAGAATATCGTAAGGCATCTATCGAAAACCTACCGTATCACGACAAAGAATTTGAGGTTGTAACTTGTTTTCATACACTGGAGCACACAAGGCATTTAGAGTTGGCAATCAGAGAAATTCAGCGAGTTTGTTCCAAGCAATTATTAATTGTTGTGCCAAGGCAGAGAGCTTATCAGTATACCTTTGATCACCATTTGCATTTCTTCCCATTTTCATATTCTCTGGCCAGATATTTTTTAAACGGAAAAGTGAATGTTTGCTGTTTGGATGGAGATTGGCATTTGGAATGGACTCCAGACAATAGCCAAGCAACTGTCTAAACACTGTTTCAATAGCATAAGATCGTAAATCGCTGAAATCGGATGCCAGTCTTGAAAAATATTTGTGTATAAAGGCGCATTATTACTATTATGGCTTGCTGCTGTGATAACAGGATTTGTGGTTAACAACATTTTGCTTTCGCGGACAGTTCGGGCATGGCTTGGGCTTTGATGAATACTGTGGTCAGTGAAGCTGCGCATACGGTTGCCGCAGCTTTTTTTTTACTTTTATCCGCTTTCGGATTTGGCTCTTGGACAAAGCGTTTCATGTTGCTCGGCTTGGCGGTAGGGGAGCGTGTTTTGATTGCAGGCATTTTGGGGTTTGGGTTGCTCGGAACAGTTTTGTTTATTGCAGGGCTGTTATGTTGGAAAGCGGTTTGCATAATTCCTTGTATCGGAGTCGGTGCTGTTTTGGGATTGAAGGAGATTGTGTATGAAAAGAAAGCGTTTGGATATGCCATCCGTTTGATCTGGGTTGAAAAAACCTTTTGGTTTTTAACCGCCATTATATTTTTTCTATTCATTTCGTCATTGGCAGTTCCTGTCGGTGGAAGTGGGCATGACGGTATAGCGTATCACCTTCTGGGACCAAAGGTATGGGCTATAGATGGCCTGATTCACCCTGTCCTAGACCATAGCCACACTGCTTTTCCGGCAGTCGTTGAGACCCTGTTCGCAGGCTGTTTTTTGATGGGGAGTTCGTCGGCTTGCGGGGCGATAGGGATTTTCTTTTTTATCATGTTGGCTGGGCAAGTATATTTTCTGGGACGATATTTTGGTGCTAATGAAAGCGTTGCTGCATGGGCGGCTGCAGCATTGGTGGCGATGCCCATTGTTTTTGGGATGGCCGACGAATATTTCGTGGATGTGCCGTTTGCCGTTTTTGCGCTTGCCGCCCTCCGTTGCGCGTTGGCAGGTGAAGGCAATAAAACCGTTGTTGCCGCAGGAATATTTTCAGGATTTTGCATGGGCGTGAAATACACTGGAATTTTTGTTTTTCTTACAACTGGTTTGGTATTATTTCTGCCCTTGCTGGGAAAAAGAGGTTTTTGGAAAGATAAAATTGGATCGGGCGTGCTGTTTGCCGCTTCGGCTATAGTTGTGGCTGCTCCTTGGTATTTACGAAACTATATCGTTCTGGGCTCACCAATTTATCCTCCGCCACCCGGGATTTGTGATATTGTAGATGTGGTGGCCATGCCTCGCGAGGCAGTACAACATTTTCACGAATACATACACGAACGGGGTGTTGGTTTAGGCGGTGGAATAGGCAGATTTTTATCTCTCCCATACGATTTCACTTATAACACAGCGATGTTTCACGGTGCTGGGGGAATAGGGCTTTTTCCGCTCGCGTTTGCGCCTGTTGGGGTGTGGGTGTTACGGAAAAATAAAGCGGCCTTGCTTGCAGGATTCTGGTGTTTGACACTAGTGGTGCTCTGGTTTCTGACGCAAAAAGAGGCTAGATTTTTAATTCCTGTAGTTGCGTCTCTGACGGCACTTGGAGCTGTGGGACTTGGTGCTGCGTGTGAGTATGGAATGACTGGAACAAAAACGGCATGCGTGTTTGTTGTAGCCATTTCGCTAGGCATGGGGTCGTGGGTTTTATATGGCGCAAAAAAGGAAAAAATCGCGTCTGTTTTTTCTGCGGAGAGCAAAGAAATTAGAAAAACAAACAATATCCCGCGCCGTGAGGTGTTCGATTACCTGAACGGGACTGATTCGGTTGTCCGCGTGATGATTTTAAACCCGCATGTTCCACCATATTATTTGGATAAACCTTATATTAAAATTGAGGGACCGCACGGCGAAAGACCTGTGCCAGGCATAATTTCAGCCGTGGATGCGGTTAGCAAGGCGAAGCATTTAAATGTTTCGCACCTGTGGAATGCGGGAGATGTTCCTAGCGAACATCTGATTGGCGCGGGTTGGATGTTGACTTATAAAAAAATGCAGGACGAAGTGTGGGAAAAAAATGTGCGCTGAAGGAGTCGGATGCAGAATGATGCCGCGTGGCGTGAGGAAAGAGAATCACCACGGAGGCGCAGAGTAGAAGAAGCCACAGATGTTCACGGATAAACACAGACAAATAGGAATTCAAAAACAGAGTGAATAGGTGTTGATCGGGCTGAAAATCATTCGTAGCAACCATTGCGGCGTGGCGTGAATATACCATAATTTAATAGCAGTTGATTTAAGAATGAAAATTGTTTCCTTCACAAATGCGCCGCTTTTATCCCATCTGGGATCAGGCAAAACGGTGTTAAATTTCACCGCTGGACTGCGTCAGCGCGGACACGGGTGCGCGGTTTATTCGCCGCAGGATTTTGATTTTGCTTCAGGCATTACCAAGAAAGCGAAAAAAATACGACATGCGTTAGGTGCTGCGAAGTTATCGGCAATGTCGTCTGTGTGCGGCGGAGCGGATTTGGTGGAGTTTTATGGGGACGAGTTTTGGCTTGCTGAATGGCTGTTGAAAAAAAGGAGGGAAAGACCTTTTCTGGTGGCTCATACAAATGGATTAGAGCTATTACTGAACCGCTGGTATGTCGCGGCGCATCCGCCACAGACTCTGGCCGACTATATCCGGTGGCTGTTTTCCAAGTGTTACTACGAGCGGGTATCTGAGGTGGCATTTGCTGTGCCGGACGGCTTTGTCGCCCTGTGTGAGGCTGACAGAGAGCATATAGTGCGTGGCGGGTATTTGCCAGAAGGGCGCACGGCTGTGGTGCCGCCAGGGTTGGATAGGCCATATTTGGATACACCGTTCAGTCGTGGGAGAGAAAAAAGGGTTGCTTTCACAGGGTCGTGGATAGCGAGAAAAGGAATTGATGTATTGTCGCAAGTGATGTGTGCAGTTATGGGGCGCGATTCAGATGTAGTGCTGGATATATTTGGAACGGGCGGCAGCCAAAATGAAGTGCTGGCCTGTTTTCCTGCGAGCCTGCATGAGAGGGTGCGAGTTCATGCGAGGCTTGCAGAGGAGGAAATAGCTTATCATCTGTCTAAGGCACGGGTTTTTTTCTTTCCCAGCCAGTATGAGGGGTATGGCATCGCTATTGCTGAAGCAATGGCATGCGGTTGCGCGGCTGTGTTGACACCTACTGGGTTTGGGGCGGATTTGAAGGATGGTGTGGATGCTTTGGTTTGTGGGACGCGAGATATTGATAGTTTTATAAATGCGGTCGGAAAACTTTTGTCCGATGATGATCTGTGTCACAGCGTGGCATGGAACGGATACCAGCGAGTACACGAATTTGAGTGGGAAAAAAGCGTGGACATGCTTGAAGCTGTTTATAGAAGGTGGGTGGAAGAAAAAATTCAAGTGGAAGCTTCTGGTAAAAGATGAGGGTTTGCCACATCACGCCTTCGATTCCACCCGTGGTAGATGGCCTAGGCCATTATGCATTTCGTTTGGCAGAAACATGGGAACGCCTGGATGGGATCAATAATGAGTTTGTTGTTTGTGGCGCGATGGTTTCTGGAGAAGAGGAATGGGGTGTAGGACAGGTTCGTGTTCTGGAAAAAAATGCGGGGGCACTTGCGGCTCACCTCGGTGCGCTGCCAGAAGGGACAGCCGTGCTGCTGCATTATTCTGGTTATGGTTACGATGTGAGTGGGGCACCTTTCTGGCTCGTAGATGGACTGGAAAAATGGCGGGCACAAAATAGGTGCAGGCCGCTTGGCATTTTCTATCATGAGGTGTGGGCACCAGCTCCATGGTGGAGTCCTAGATGGATCAAATTCTACCCGCAACGGGAAGTGATTGGGCGGCTTTCAAAATTGTCACATGTAGCCATGACTTCCACTGTTCAGAGCCAAAAAAAATTATTAAAATGCCAGATTTCCAGCGACCGTTTACCTGTTCCAAGTAACATTATATCCTCAGCAACTTTGCCAGATAAAAATTTTCATGGGTCTTTGAGGTGCGTGATTTTTAGTCAGCCAGGCGGTCGCCGCAGAACACTCCATGAGCAAGGTAGTGTGCTGCAAAAATTGGCAAGCGATGGGCGGCTTGAAAAAATAGTCGTGGTGGGAAGGCGCGGGACGGATGGAGACGATGCTTCGGAGCGAAGGCAGTTACGGGACTTGGGGTTGGATAGATGGGTCGAATACAAGGGTGAATGTTCTTTTGAGGAAGCCAGTGAAGTGTTTGCGTTTGCGCATGTTTATTTGAGTTTTTATTCAGCGGAATGGGTGTGCAAATCTGGACCTTTTATGGCTGCATTGGCTTACGGATGCGCAGCAGTATTGGCTGATGCAAACAGCTCTTTTCCACTGGAGAAAAAAGTCCATTTTTTAGTTGGTTCAGAAAGCGGTGCGCTGTCGGGAGAGATGCTGGAAAAAGTTGCGAAGGAAGGGCATTGCTGGTACTGCGAAAATGTTGATTGGCCAGTTACGGCTGCCCGCATAAAAGCATTATTATTTTCCGAGTAACATTTTGTATTCATCAAGATAGCATGATAAAGGTTTCAGCGAACTTTTTAACTCTTCATGCGTGGAAGAAGCCAATTTGATATAATCGTGTTCAGACATATTTGCGGCTACCTCTAGGCATTTTTGCAGTCCAGCAACATCGCCTGGCTCGCAAAGTAGAGCATGTTTGCCAGCCGCCTCTGGCAGACCTCCGTCCCTCGTGACTATACATGGGACACCTATGGAGCGGGCTTCGATAGGGGTGAGACCTAGGTCTTCGCGGGTTTTGGCTGGAGCTACCAGCCATTTCGAAGATGCTATCAGGCGGTTTTTTTCATCCGTCGAGACGAATCCTTTTATCGAAACATTTGGCACATTGTTTTCTTTGATCCAAGTTTCCACAAATAGCCGCAACGGGCCGTCGCCCACCAAAATCAAAGGGTGGTTTGCATGTTTTATTTTGGCAGCGTGATAGGCCTGCAATAGTTCTTCCAAGCCTTTATTTGCTATCCATCTGGCCAGAAAAATGAAGCCCGAGCGCTTTTGGGGTTCCACGAAAATACTGGGGTTTGGAAGACGCGATATTACTGGCAATACATCGGAATGTCGCAAACGATTTTTAGGATCCCATGTGCTTTCTACAAATCTGGAGTTATACCAACGCCTGTCTAAGAGACGCAGGCAAATGATCCAGAGTCGTTCATGAAGCGTGCCTGTGGCGTGATTTTTATTTTGGATAGTGGAAACAACGGGTTTACGCAAAAGTTTTGCAGCAATAATTACATCTGGGCTGAGGTTTTGCATGTGAACGATATCGCTCCATGCGATAGCTTTAACCAACTGGTGCGAGAGTCGAGTGGCGAACTGGACGGGGCAAGGTGCTTCGTTTAAAGCTTGCTCGAACTGTGGTTTCAAGTGGCAGTCAGGAGATGTTTTGAAAAGTATTCTAGTTTCAGCCTCTCCAGATTTTTGGATTTCTGAGGCTAGGGCAAAGACAAAAAATTCCATTCCCCCAAAATCCCCGAATGTCGGTGAAACAAACAGAACGCGCATGTGTAGATTTTGCACCATGACGATTTTAAGAAAAGCAATTTTGTGAAATGTGAATCTCCATGTATTGATACCGGATGCGAAGGGGTCGTGCTAGCCCATCCAACTGGGAGCCAGTTTGTGCGTGAAGCTGGGCGAGCACTTGATGAGGCTGGCCTGCTTTTTCGTTTTTATACGACAATCTGTTTTCGTGAGCGCGGTTGTGCTCGGTGGCTGCCTCCGGGTTTCAAGAAGGAGTTTGCTAGGAGAATGTTTGACTGCATAACACCAGATAGAATACGGGTTCATCCTTGGCGTGAAACAGGGAGGCTGTTTGCAGGAAAGCTTGGATTTTCGCATTCGTTCCAAAAACAATACGGTGTTGGTGTTGGCCATGTTTATAGGTCGCTGGATCGTCATGTGGCTCAAGAAATAGAAAAAAAAGATATTGGTGGTAGAGTCCGCGCTGTTTATGCGTATGAGGACGGGGCATTGGAGAGTTTTATTTCAGCGAAAAAAATAGGGGCGAAGGCTTTTTACGATCTGCCCATAGGACACTGGAAAGAATTGAGGCGTATATGCGAAGAAGAACGGGATATGGAACCCTGCTGGGCTGGAACGATGGAGTCACTAGAAGACGAACAGGAAAAACTGGATAATAAGGATAGAGAAATTGAGTTGTCTTCAGAGATAGTTGTGGCAAGCACTTTCACCAAAGAGACATTGCGTATGTCTGGGGTTGAAGAAAATAAAATTAAAGTTATACCCTACGGAGCGGGTTCGGTTTGGGAAGAGAGGAAAAGTTTGCCCAAGAGAGGGAGGAAGGAAAAGTTAAGGATTCTGTATGTTGGAAGCTTGACTCAAAGAAAGGGAGTTTCTTACCTATTTTCGGCTGTGAGAAAAATGGGTGCATCGGTTGAGCTTACCGTGGTAGGCAGAAAAACTGGTGAAAGCAGGCTGCTGGATTCAGTGCTAAAAGAACACCATTATGTGCCGTCCGTCTCTCATTCGGAAGTGCTAGGGATTATGAGAAAAAACGATGTTTTGGTGTTTCCATCGCTTTTTGAAGGGTTTGGGCAAGTGATTTTGGAGGCTATGTCGCAAGGGATGGCTGTGGTGACCACGCCAAATACGGCAGGTCGTGATATAATTGAAAATGGGCGGGATGGGGTTATAGTTCCCATTCGTTCGGTAGAGGCCATTTGTGAATGGCTAGAAAAATTTTATGAAAACTCGGATTGCTTGAGATTTATGCAGGAGGCTGCGCTTGAAAAAGCAGGGTTGTTAGGTTGGAACTGCTACCGCAGTCAGATTGCAAGTTGGGTAAAAGAAAATATTGCGAAATAATAGATGCAGATGATTTTGAATAAGTTGGCATACAAATTCGCGCCATGCTAGGGAGTGGCTTTGCAAAGTTTCGGAATGATTGTAACTACTGTGTATAGATGATAGCCGTTACAGATGAGAGGAAATGGACGGAATCCGTCAGAAAACTGATCTGGTGGTATTTCTGGCTTTGGGTTCTTGAAGGAGCCTTGAGGAAATGGATTGTTCCAGGGCTTTCAACACCGCTACTGGTTATTCGCGACCCCCTTCTTTTTATGATTTACGCCGCTGCTTTTCAAAAAAGGATGTTTCCAACAGATAAGTGGATGCTTGTCATGGTGTTGATGGCACTTGTCATGGGAGTTGTCGGAGCGTTCACTTCAGAAAACCCAATGGTTGCGTTGTGGGGGATACGATGCAATTTTCTTCATGTGCCGCTGATTTTTGTGATAGGTCGTGCTTTCACGATTGAAGATGTCGTTGAGGTAGGAAAATGGGTTCTCAAGTTAAGTCTGCCGATGGCGGTGATTGGCGGTGCTCAGTTTATTGCAGGTGCAAATAGCTGGCTGAATGTGGCGGCTGGCGGCGAGGGTGTTCAGATGGGTTTTGCGTTTGGAAAAATCAGGACTTCTGGCACATTTCCTTTCAGTACCGATTTGGTGTCATTCCTCTCATTGCAGTCGGCATTTGTTTTGTATGCAGTGCTGGCAACACGGTATTTTAGCAGGAATCTTTTCTGGATTGGGCTTGGATCGCTGATTATGTCGGTGGTGGTATGCGGGAGCCGTTCGGCGTTTGTGGCGGTGGCGGCGGGTTATCTGATTCTTTTCGTGTTAAATTTTACCAAGGGGCAATGGGTCGGCAAATTTATTAAAATTATATTTGCTACAGCTACTCTGGGATTATTGCTTAGCACGACAGAGCTGTTCCAAGAAGGATATGAAGCGACAAAGGAGCGTTTTGAAGTTGCCGGTTCGTTTCGCGATTCGGTTATAGGGCGCTTTATTGACATGTTCGAGAAGCCTTTTGAGAATGTTATTTACGCTCCTCCGTTGGGTCATGGCATAGGAGTTGGAACTAATGTCGGAACTGTATTGACCGAGGGAAAATATTCAATTCTGGATGGCGAGAAAGAGTGGTGCAGGATTGTCGGTGAAGGCGGGGTGTTTTTGGGTGTCCCGTATATTATTTTCCGGTGCTCGTTGCTGGTGATGCTTTTTACTAGGGGAATGCGCAGTTTCAAACAGGGCAATCCTCTCCCCCTATTCGTCTTGAGTGCTGTTTGGTTTGATATATTGCATGGGCAATGGGGGCGCGTTTCCGCTCTGGGATTTACGGTTTTAGCGGCAGGTTTATCATTGGCGGCAAACAATATGCCCAATGAGCAGACTCAAGTTGATGAAAGGCCGCAGCCAGTGCGCGGTAGGAGGGGACGATCCATTTATGCCGAAAAGCTTCATGGGCGCGGAGAGGTAGCGTGAAAGACGGCAGACTATCAGTATTGCTTGTTGGTAATTATGCTAACGACCAATCGTACAGCATGAACAAGTTTGCTTCCATGATGGAGTCCTCGCTTGCCAGTATGGGGCTCGAAGTTATCTTGCTGAGACCCCCTGTTTTTTTTGGCAAAATCTGCCGCTCATATTCTGGTTTAGGGAAATGGCTCGGCTATTTGGACAAATATATTGTATTTCCGCTGTCTGTTTGGTGGATGAAAATGAAAGGTGAAATAAATGCCGATAAATGGGTTGTTCATATCTGCGATCACTCCAATGCGCCGTACGCATATTTGTTTAAACGATTTCCGTTAGTGCAGACTTGTCATGACTTGCTGGCCGTGAGAGCGGCACTGGGTGATATCCCAGGAGAGAAAATTCGAGCTACCGGAAGACTTTTGCAAAAATGTATTTTAGAATCACTCAAAAAGATTTCAAAGATCGCATGTGATTCATTGGCAACAATGGGAGATTGCCAGCGTTTGCTCGGCTCCTCACAGCCTGACATGCAACTTATTTTTGTGGGAATGAATTATGCATATCGCCCAATGGATAAAATTGAAAGGTCTGGCATTTTACGGACAATATACAAAGGGGCGGATATAGGAGAGGAACGCTACCTCGTCCATGTAGGCTCTGCCGCATGGTATAAAAATCGGTGCGGCCTTTTTAAAATATACGGAGAGCTGAAAAAAATAATGGAATGGACTCCCCGCCTAGTGCTAGTAGGGGGGGATTTTACGGCGCAAGAAAAGGATTTGGTTTGCGGAATTGGCATCGGTGAAAACATCATTCATTTGCAGCGTCTTTCGGATATGGAAATGAATGCCCTGTATTCTGGTGCGGCAGCTTTAGTTTTTCCATCACTCCATGAGGGGTTTGGGTGGCCTGTGGTCGAGGCTCAGGCATCAGGCTGCAAGGTGCTGGCATCTGGCAGATCATCTTTGCTGGAAGCAGGAGGAAATTCTGTTTCCTACATTGACCCAGAAGATTATTGTGAGACGGCTGCAAAACTGAAGGTTCTATTGGGAGAATCTCCTAGTGAATCAGAATCAAGGATCAAGTCTGGATTTGAGAACATATCGAGGTTTTCCGTAGTTGCTATGACGGAAAAGTACATCAGGCTCTACAAAGACGCAATTCTTGAAAAACAGGGTTTCAAAAGATGTGTGGCATAGCAGTTTCGTTTTCAGAGGACGGTCGTGCGCCAAGAATGGATATTCTAAAAATGCGCCACCGTGGACCAGACGGCTGCGGCGAATGGGGTAGTGCTGACGGAAATGTTTGGATGGGTCACACACGACTGGCAATATTGGACTTATCTCTGGCTGGCAACCAGCCACTCCACGACAACAGCAACGGAAACACGATCGTTTTTAACGGGGAAATTTATAATCATCTTGCATTGCGTGCTGAGATGGCTGCATCCGGGTTTGTGGCGACATGGAACAGTTCGTGCGACACGGAGACTGTGTTGAAAGGTTATGCGTGTTGGGGGAGCCGTATTTTCGAAAAACTTGAGGGGATGTTTGCCGTAGTGATATACGATGCGGCGGAAAGTGTGCTTGTTGCGGCCAGAGACAGGTTTGGCATGAAACCGTTATACTATACGCGCAATGACGGAACACTTCTTTTGTCTTCTGAAACAAGGTTGATATCAGATAAAATATCTGCAGGCATTTCGCCTTCTGGCGTATCGTCATATTTGAGGGCAGGTGCTTTTTCGGAGAGAGATTCGTTGTTTAAAAATATCTACGCAATTGAACCAGGGCACAAGGTGAAGTTTGATGCAGGAATCGCAACAGTGACACCATTCTGGGCATTTAGGAAAAAACCAAATGACTCATGCGAATGTTTGCCAGATCGTTTTTATCGTGATGGCGAAGAGAAGGTTGCTTTCAGAGTTCGTGAACTAATCCAAAATAGCGTCCAGAAACATTTGTTGTCCGATGTTCCTATCGCAATATTTTTGAGCGGTGGCATAGATTCTACGGTTATTACAGCTATGGCATCAAAGTGCGGTGTGGAGCCAAAGCCCTCGGCACTATCGGTCGTGTTTCAAGAAAAAGAATGTGATGAATCCAAATATGCTTCACTCGTGGCGAAACGCTATGGTTTAGATCATGTCCGCATAATGCTGGCTGAGGATGAAGTACTGGCATTAGTCAAAGAGGCGGTTTTTTGCATGGATGTCCCGTCTGTAGATGCCATAAATACATTCATCGTGAGCAAAAAAGCCGCCGAAATGAAAATCAAGGTAGCCCTTTCTGGTCTTGGTTCGGACGAACTTTTTGGCGGTTACCCTTCCTTTGCTGAATTGCAGAAATGGAAGTTTTTCAAAATGCTCCCTCCGTTTGTCAGGCGGCGTATAGGAGTGTTCGGAGCCACTGCGGCGCGTTTATCGGAGATGAATGCAGCCACGCCATTTGAGTGGGCGGCTTGGCGCAGGATTTTTTGGACTGATGCCAAACTCAAGTCGTTCGGTTTGCCCACTAGGAAAGTAGTTCAACCTGTGTATTACGAACACATGGATTCGTTCGCTCAAGTTTCAATTTCAGAGATGACTGGTTACATGCGTCATTTGCTGCTCAAAGATGCCGACCAGATGGCCATGGCAGTCTCACTGGAAATCAGGGTTCCGTTTTTAGATAACAGTCTCGTGGATTATGTTATTTCCATCCCGCAAGCCATTAAAACGCATTATGGTAAAGGCAAAGGGCTTTTGCTGGAAGCTTGCAAAGACCTAATCCCGCCAGAAATCTATTCTCGTCCAAAGCAAGGATTTAGTTTGCCCATGGATGCTTGGATGCGCGGGCAGTTGCAGGAGTTTGTGGACGAAGGCTGGGGTTTATTCAAGTCTTACACACCAGTGAAAAATGCTGAAGCGGACAGATATTATCAGGCTTTTCGCAAAAAAGAACTCCATTGGACTCGCATCTGGTCATGCGTTGTTTTGGGGCATTACCTGAAAAAAAACGGCAGCACGCCATGCGCCTCCTCAGATTAATTCAATCCGCCAATGTGTCAGGCGGCGGCCCCATTGAGGGTATTATACGGATGACGGAAGCGTTGGCACGGATGGGGCATAAGACGACTCTCGTCTCCTTGGACGAAAAACTGGATTGTGAAAGGCTCAAAAATTTTGCGCATTTTCAGCAGGCCGTTGCACTCGGAAACATCGGGGGCGGCTTTTCATATTCGCCCAAGCTCATTCCGTGGCTTAGGGAGAATCATGCGGAATACGATGCTGTTTTCGTCCACGGGCTTTGGCAGTTTCACGGATATGCGGCATGGATGGCGGTGAAAAATAGCCCTTATTTTGTTTATCCTCACGGCATGCTCGATCCGTGGTTCAAAATAGCGCAGCCGATCAAACATATCAAAAAACAAATCTACTGGAGCCTTGTTGAGCACAGGGTTCTGCGCGATGCCGCTGGAGTCATTTTTACTTCCAACGAAGAGGCGATCCTAGCCCAGAAAACATTTTCACCTTTTCAGGCGACATCAAAAATACTCCGTTATGGAACGGCCAAGCCGTCTGGAGATGCCGAAATACAGAGGCAGAAATTTTTTAAAAAATATCCCGAAACCGCAAACAAAAGAATGCTTCTTTATTTGGGTCGCATTCATCCCAAAAAAGGGTGTGAAGAGGCGTTGCAGGCATTTTGCGAAATGGCTGAGAGTTACCACGATATCCATTTTGTATTAGCGGGAGGATGCGAAGAGATTGGTTATCAGAGGCGGCTGTTAGATTTTTTGCAAAAATGTCCACATGAAATTCAAAAAAGAGTGACTTTGACCGGAGCTTTGGAAGGGGATTTGAAATGGGGTGCTTTTCGCTCTGCCGATGCTTTTATTTTACCCTCCCATCAGGAAAACTTTGGAATTGCCGTAGCAGAGGCACTCGCGTGCGGGGTGCCGCCTCTGATCTCCAACCGCGTCAATATTTGGCGCGACATTGAAGGGGCGGGTGCTGGCTTGGTCGCTCCAGACGATAGGGAAGGCGCGAGACGGCTGGTTCGTGGCTGGCTTGAGGAACCCACAGAAAAATGGAGGAGTCGAGCCGAGAAATGCCGCCAATGTTTTGAAGATCATTTTCATATCGAACGGGCTGCAGAGGATTTGATCGGCTGCCTGCAAAACGCTCTTGAAAAAAAAGGGTCGAGTTGAAAATCACGATTGTCCAAGGTGCATTTTTTCCGGTTCCGCCGATCGAAGGTGGGGGGGTGGAAAAAGTCTGGTTTTCTTTGGGGCAACAATTCGTCAAAGCTGGCCACAGGGTCGTCCACATCTCAAAAAAACATCCCAGATTACCAGCTACTGAAATCCTCAACGGGGTCGAGCATAGGCGAGTAGGTGGATGCGAATTTACAGCGAACCCACTCGCGCTCAAAGCGAAAGATTTACTCTATTCACTCCGCGTATTGCCGCACCTTCCGCAGGCCGATATCCTTGTGACAAACTCATTTTTTTTGCCTATCTTTGCTAGGCGGAGGGGGGCGGGAAAACTTTGTGTTCATGCGGCTCGTTATCCTAAAGGGCAATTTTTCTTGTATCGCCATGCCGACCGGATACAGGCGGTCTCTTCGGCTGTCGCATCTGAGATAAGCCGCCAGTGCCCGCAGGTTGCTGGACGCGTAAAAGTTCTGCCCAATCCATTGCCAGAAGATGTGTTTGTAAAGCAATTGCTGCCGCACACGAAAGAAAAGGAAATACTTTTCGTCGGACGCATACATCCTGAGAAAGGAATCCACTTGCTGCTGGAAACATTCGCGCGGCTTTCCAGAACTTTCTTTGGATGGCGGCTGAAAATAGTCGGGCCGTGGGAAGAGTCAGGCGGCGGTGGCGGGATCGCCTACAGAGACGGGATGTTGGCTTTGCAGAGGGAAAAGCGACTTGCAGTTGAATGGGTTCCTCCGGTTTATGGTGTTGCCGAGCTGCGCAAAATATACTCGGAAGCATCCTTTCTAGTCTATCCATCACTGGCAGAAAAAGGGGAGAGTTTCGGTTTAGTCCCGTTAGAAGCGATGGCGGCGGGATGTCCTGTGGTGGTTTCTGATCTCGCGTGCTTTCGAGAGTATCTTGTTCCTAGAAAAAACGGTTATGTTTTCGACCATCGTTCATCAGATCCAGTTTGTTCGCTCGTTGACGCCTGTCGTTGCTTAATGACGCCTGACAGCGAGTTGGAGAGGATCCGTGTCGAAGGTTGGAAAACGGCTAACAACTTTTCTGCAGAAATGATAGCGGCATTTTATTTGCGAGACTTTGAGAATCTGTTGGGGTTATGAATCCCGAAGGGATTCTCTGAAGTTTGGACATTTCCGATGAATCCTGAAGGGATTCTATCAATCAGCCTAGGGTTGCCCGTCTTTGGGCTACCCTAGGAAAAATAGAGAGGAACACAACCCTGAAAGGGTTGGATCAAATTGCCATACAAGATAGCCCACTATGTCGCAATCGCTCGCCAAAATATTGGTTCACGCCGTCTTTTCTACCAAAGACCGCCGCCCTTTTCTTCAAGACAAACCGTTGCGTGAAGAATTGTATTGTTACATGGGCGGCATCTTGATCCAGCATGATTCCCAACCAGTTGTCATTGGTGGCGTAAAAGATCATGTTCACATTCTTACAACCCTGTCACGAACTGGCTCGGCAGCAAAAATGATCCAAGAGGTCAAACGTGGGTCAACTCTCTGGCTCAAAACCAAAAACTCCGATTTACACCATTTTGCGTGGCAGAACGGTTACGGCATTTTTTCCATCGGGTTTTCGCAGATTGATGCGGTGAAAAAATACATTGTCGGACAAGAAGAGCATCACCAGAAAATTTCATTTCAAGATGAGTTTAGGGATTTTTTGCAAAGATACGAAGTTGCCTTTAATGAAAGGTATGTTTGGGATTGATGCAACCCTTTCAGGGTTGTTATGTTTTTGTCTGTGACCTAGGAGCCTGTCGGACTTAGCCCATTTTCAGAGAAAATAAGCCAATTTTCACCATCAAAACACCTTGGTGAAAAATCAAAGCCGC
>JAIFLJ010000196.1:0-3274 GCA_020049135.1 bacterium
AAGCGGCGAGACGCCGCTTCTACTTTCTGCTCCCGCTCTTCTTCCCTTGTCCCTTGCCCCTTGTCGCTTGCCCCTATTTTCAAAGGAGGTCTGCATGTCTGAGATTCATGCTTTATGGCTGGCCTATGACCGCCCCAGCCTCGCCGTCAACCAAGCAGATCGTGACTCTCTCGCCAAAAACCAAACTTTTTGCGGATCGCGCTATCTGCCCGTCCTTGCGCCGCACCAAGGCGTAGCCACGCTCCAAAACGCGGTGCGGGTTGAGCGCGTTCAGCCGCCCCTCCAAGCCTTTCAAGTGCGCATGGCCGCGCTCAATGAATCGTGTTGGACTACGCTCTTCCAGCCTGAGTCCAGCCAGCACTAAAGAATGGCGTTTGCCTTGGATGAGAGCCTGTGGCGCAGACAAAAGCCGTTCGTGCAAATCGTCCACGCGCTGCTGGAAAAGCTCCACAACTCTAGCGGGCTCGCGAAAAACCACGCTTTCTGCCAGCCGCCTCAAATGCAGACCGCAGCGTGATAAATAATTTTTGGTAAAACTATCAAGACGCCCGTGCAGATCATGGACTTGGCCGAGGGTCTCGGCTCTGTCTTGAACGAGCATCTCGGCAGCCGCGCTCGGTGTTGGCGCCCTCAGGTCAGCAGCAAAATCCGAAAGCGTGAAATCTATTTCGTGGCCTATCCCCGTCAAAATAGGAAAAGGTGATGCAGCTATTGCGCGAACCACTTTTTCCTCGTTGAAACTCCACAAGTCCTCAAGGCTGCCGCCGCCACGAGCCACGATGACGGCATCTGGCGAAAATAGTTTTTTTTCTTTCCATCTCGCCAGCGTCTCAAGAGCGCAAACAATTTCATCAGCCGAGCCCGCCCCTTGAACGCGGACAGGACAGACAAAAACACGCATCTGCGGAGCACGCCTGCGCAAAATATTGAGCATGTCTTGCAATGCCGCGCCAGTGGGCGATGTCACCACAGCCACTGTTTCGGGAAAACGGGGCAGACTTTTTTTTCGGGACTGATCAAAAAGCCCTTCGGCGTTGAGCTTCTGTTTGAGTGCTTCGAAACGAGCCTGCAAATCGCCCAGCCCTTTTTGCAGCATCTGGCGGACTATGATCTGGTATTTCCCCTGCGCCTCGTAAACAGTGATCTCGCCTCGAACCACGACCTGCTGCCCATCAGCCAAACGGAAAGGAACAAGTGCCCCCGCCCCCTTAAACAGGACAGCGGCAAGCTGCGCACGATCGTCCTTTAGTGTGAAATAGGCATGACCAGAAGATTGCTTCCTGAAATTGGAAATTTCTCCAACGACCCAAACTTCGCCCAAGTTTTGTTCAAGAAGTTCGCGGACGGAAGCCGTCAAATCGCTGACGGTCTGAACTTGGCTCGGGTCAGGCGTTCTCATTATTTACGCCGGAGTTTTTCTACCAAGACACGGTGTTTTTCTAGCTCTTGGGCGAGGTGCTGGTTTTTTTCATGGAGCTGGCTAGTAAACATGGCAAGCGGCATGCATCTGTTAAGCGTGCGATGCTCGAATTCGAACTCAAGAGCTGTCGTAGCGAACTCAAGGGCAAACGCGGCATCAAACGGGAGGTTGCCCATCCGCGCCTTCCTGTGCGCAGCGGCCTCTTTGAAGTAGCCGAGAAGCCGTTCGACCATCTGGTTCAGCGAAAACTCTCCCTCTACCCGTTTGCGTGCGGCACTGCCGAGCGTGCGCCTTTTTTCGGGATGCGCTATGAGATCAGCGAGAATGCGTGAGTATGTTTCTATCTCGTCCGCACACGCCAAGGGAATGAGGAAACCTGTGCCAGGAACAACAAGCTCCCGTTGCCCGCCGACATCGGAAACCACGGGCACTACGCCGCAGGCCATCGCTTCAAAAAGTGCTAGGGAAACACCCTCCCACGCTGATGGAAGCAGGAAAATATCGCTCATGGCAAATAGGGCTTTCATCTTTTCCAGTGGCACTGCCCCCAGAAAACGGCACACCTTCACAAACCCCTTTTTTTCTGAATAGGCTACAGCCGTTTCGAGATACGGCCCTTTTCCCGCCATAAGAAAAATGTAATCTTTCGCGCCTAAAGATGCCATTTTGTCAATTATGCCCATGATGACATCTGGGCGTTTTTGCGGCTCCATCCTACCTGCGTAAAGGATCACGCATGTGTTTTTGGCGATACCGTATTCCGTGCGCAGCTTGCGGCGCAGGTATGAGGATGTTTGCCATTTCGACGCATCAATGTTTGTGTAGAGGACGCCAGAACGCCCCTGTGGCGTGCCGCGTTTCACCATCCACCCGCGCAGGTCTTCGGATGTGGCCAACGACATGTCAAAGGCTCCGTGCAGGGCTGCGACCAAGCGAGGGTAGCCGCCGTTTCTCCATGCTGGATTTAGGTTGTGAGAAAGACTGACCACCGGGAGAGATGGGAACATGACACTGAAAAGCGGCATGAACTGATGCCCTATATACGAGTCGGAGATAAAAACGATCTCAGGTGAAACTCCCTCTACGATAGAGCGAAAAAAACGAGCGTAGTTCTCGCCGCGCAAAAAGTTTGGAAGATGGTAAACCTCCTGAGCGAAAGCCAGAAACTCGTGCTCCCACTCGTTCACACTCAACATGGTGGTGACTATAACGCAACGCCACCCGCGCCCGCACAACTCCCTGACGACATCAAGTGAAAATTTGTCGGCTCCACCCATGCGCATGAGCGGCAATATCATCAGCAGCGTGGGTGCTGCGCTTTTGCGTCCGGAAATAAAAAGCGTATCCAGCCCGACTGTGGCGTAGGACTCCCAAGGCAAAAAATCTTTCGTGAGCGGATACTCCACCTCCTTAGTCCGCTGCCGTTCCACCTCCGCAACCAACATGGTGGACATCTTCTCCGCAACACCCGCAGTATTTCCAGAAATAGAAAAAAAAGATTCGCAGATAACGCCCACGAAATCATCGTCTGAAAACCTTTCCAGCAAAGACGCGTGTGTGAGTTCGCTCAGTCCGCCAGCCGCCAGCCATTTGCGCAGCGTTGCAGCAGATACCATACAAGCTGCTGGCTCGCGTAAAAAAATGGCTTTCTGGATGATGCGGGCCGGCTGTTCTTTGTAGCGATAAAGCATCTCCCTTTCGTGTTCCCAATACGCGGTGGCTGCTTTGCACGAGGGATATGAGTGGAGAAACCAGAGCATTTTTTCAATACCAGCCGCCGCCAGATCGCACGGCGCAAAAACCAGCAGTGCGTAATCCGCTTCCCCACGCGAAGCCTCACCCACCCATGCGCCG
>JAIFLJ010000196.1:3310-8157 GCA_020049135.1 bacterium
TGCGCCGCCAAATTCCACAGGCACAGTCTGCCGTGAAGCTGATAGCTTTAAATGTTCCACCGACTCTTCAGAAAAATTTGCTGGATGAAACAAAACGATCTTGGGAAATTGCCCACTCATGGCATCTGCTCCACCGTTTGTGCAAGGTTCATCGGCTTTGCCACGCGCCACTGTTCGGGACGCCAGTCTTCCACCAGCCTGCCAGAGATGTCCAGACCCCTGTCGAGAATTTCAAAAACATCCTCGTTCCATTTGCCGAAAAGCTTGTGCCTGTTCGCGAGAAAATTCGCGTAGCCCTTTGGCGAGCTGTCCACGCCCGTATTCATATGGTGGCGCACGGTGATTCGTCCGTCGTAAATTACATCGAAACCCGCCGCTCGGAGTGCCACTTGGTGGTCTGGGTCATCAAACTGGCTCGGATTATAACGAATGTCGAATGAGCCCGCGACACGGAACGCCTCTCGTGTGTAGAGGTTGCAGCAGCCGCGCACATGATTAGTGACTGCTAAATAATCGAACTGGCCAGTGTCTGGCGTGCCGTACATGTCTTGCGGAGCCTCCCAAAAACGGCAGTCCGCAAGCTGTATTTTGTCAGAACTGCTTTCGAGTATTTTCCCGCCTACGCACCCTGCGAAAGGAAAACGCCTCAAATCCTCAAGCATGAGAGCAATCCAGTCGGGGGCGACTTCAATATCGTCATCAAGGCGAGCGAGAAAAGGTGCCGTGCTGCGGGCGAGCAATATGTTGAGCGCAGGAGGCAACCCGATGTTGACAGGCAGCGATTCGATCTGCACAGGAAACGGGAACCCAGATGCCGCGAGATTGGCGAGATATTCGCCCGTCCCATCCGTGCTGCCGTTGTCGAGCACGAGAAGCCGTGCGTTAGGATAGTCTGTCCCCGCCAGCGATTGCAGACAGTTTTTGAGTTTGGCGAGGTTGTTCCATGTCACAAGCAGCCAATCCACCGGCGGCTTGGTGTCATTGGACTTGGAGACGAGGCGTTCGCGTCCAATCTGCCAAGCTATCTTGGTGTTGCCCCATAATTTTCTGATGTCGTGCGCATCTGGGAACTCTGGGTTCCAACCCCATTTTCGTTCCCAGTGCTGATAGTGACGGCGCAACAGTGCCTTGTGCTTCTCGCTTGGCGGATAAGAAACTGCGTGCGCAACTTCGATTAGTGGATCGGACACAACATCAAAGTTTTTAGCCCGTGCCATAAGGCAAAAATCGTCGTCTTCCATCCCCGCTGGTGTGTACTTGACATCCACGCCGCCCGTCTGCCGAATCGCCTCCGCACGGTAAAACGCAAAAGTTCCAGCCACAGAATCCACCGCCACGACCTTGTCGGCAAAAGGTCTGTTTTGTTCGTTCCAAAATAGATTGGAATGAGCGTCGCGAATACCCAGCGGCCTCGCAATCATGCGACCGCACGACTGTATTCGTCCGTTCGGGAGAATTGTTTTCACACCTATCACCCCGGCTCCCGGAAATGCTGCGGCTGTGGCGCGTAGCCTCTGCGCCCATTTCGGCGTAAGCACAACTACATCCCCGTGCATCCGCACGACATCGCGCCCGTTAGCCAACTCGAAAAGGCGGTTGAGTGCAACAGCCACACCTTGCCGTTTTTCACAAAAAAGCTGAAACCCGTAATAAACCTGTAACTCCTTGAGTATATCAGCTCCGCCATCGGTTGAGCCGTCATCCCAAACATACAAATCAATCTCTTCCCCAGCCATGAGGAAAAGAGTTTCAATGCACTGCTTTAAACAGTGGCCGTGATTGTGGACAACAAGGGCGACAAAAAGAGGTGTTTTAGAATCATCCGCCAAACTCATGTCCCCTTTTCTAACAAACGCTGCAACTGAAACAAGAGCAAAATCAAGTGATGCTCACCCGCACAAATTAGGTCTTAAACCCTATTGAAAATTCCGTTGGGTATCTTTACATTTTTAGCTGTTTCGAACTGTTGTAGGTTGCAAAATATGATTAGAAAACGCGAAACGGCAAACTGTACGCACTTGCTGACCTCTTTGAGGAAAGTTCAAGAACGGCTTGGGACACCCTTCGAGGGTCCGTCAGACATGGAATCTGCCCGCGCAATCGCACACAGCATAAAAAATCAGCTTTTCATGCAGCAGATACGCCAGACGATGCAGGACTTGGGGCGAACATCTGGCAGCAACGCCTGATTCCCTTTTTTGAGTCTCCTACGCCGCGAATAAAAAAATATAAAGGGAGGTTTTTTGCGCCAAAAGTCAAAGGCTCCCTCGAACGATAACGGCAATGACAAATTAAAAATGCTGGGGGACGCTGGCGTTCCCAGCAAATACGCAGCCGCAAGCTAAATTGCTATATCACCACCTGCACCCGATGCTCTCCCTCTTTGAATAGGGGGAGGATGTTACCTGCGATTTTTTGACCATCCACGGTAATGCTGGTCGCGCCTTTGCAACGGCCTGCGGTATTGTCCAGTTCGATGTGATAAAAAGCACCACGGAAGCGGCGCGTGATCTTCGCGTGGGGCACGGTCTTGGTCAGGCATGGGTCAATCATCAGGCCGTCAAAGTGCCGCCGCGCCCCCAAGATCCACTCGACCATGAGCATGGTGAACCAACCGCTGGTGCCCGTGCGCCAGCCGTAGCCCGAGTTGCCCGTGACCTGCCGGATGGGAACGAAGAAGTTGACGAAGGTGAAGGGCTCCGCCCCCGATTTGCCGATGGGGTTGAACGGGCTATCAGGGGCGACGCGGATGAAGGTGCCCCACGCTTCCTCGGCGCGTCCAAGCATGCAGTCGGCGACACCTTTGTAACCCGCCGCGTGGTTGTAGCAACCGCCGTTGGTCCGCGTGTCGGGCATGAAGTTGGAAATCATCCCCGTGCGCGGGTCGTATTTGGTGAATGCGGGCCAGAGGATTTTGTAGCCGTAGTCGGTCTTGCAATACTTCTCCACCGCGTCCATGCACTGCTTGGCGCGTTCGGGGGATGCCACGCCACCGAGCACCGCCCAAGCTTGGGTGTTCATGAAAATTTTCGCCTCTTCCGCAGTCTTCGATCCGATGCGATAACCATCCCCACAGATGGTGCGAACATACCATTCGCCATCCCAAGCGACTTCGTTGATGCGTTGCGAGAGGGAGCGGTGAATTTCGCGCACCTCTTCTTCGATGGCTTTGTCCCCTTTTCTCTGCGCCATCTCGATCATGTCGAGGCATCCTTGGCAGACCTGTTGCGTGACCATGACGCTCTCGCGGGCACCCGCTTCTTGGGTAGGTTCGAGCCCATCGTTCCAATCGCCCATGCGCTGGTCGCAGAGGCCGTTTTTGCCGAGGTCTCGCGACTCATAGCGGAGGCCGCGAATGAGGTGTTCCCACACCGTTCCCTTCTCGTTGCTCTCGAAAAAAGGGACCACCTCGTCGAGGAGTGCCCAGTCGCCCGTCTCGCGGATCATGCCCGCCACCGTCTGCATCGGCCAGCAGGGCATGTCGGCATAGACCTTGCGGTTCATCGGACGGAAGCTGTGCGGGATACCGCCCGTGGCAAACTGTGAGGAAAGGGCGCGGAGCAGGTTGCTCTTGGCACTCTGGTAATCAATCATGGCGAGGCAGTTGTCTATCTGCACATTGTCGCGGAATCCCGCCTTGTGGACGAGATAGCCCTGCACCTGTTTTTTCACGAAGTGATTCATCAAGGCATCAATATTCTTGTGCCCAGTATCAATCTGGAAGGCTGTGCAGAGTTCTGTATGCACCCGCTTTTGTTCCTCGCAAAGCCGGTCAATTTTTTCGGGAGTAAAAGCCGCAGTCTGCCGTGCGGCATCTTCTTGAGAAGAGGCTTGTCCGATGAGGAAATCGGCGCGGACTGAGGAGTGGGGAGGGATAGTGAAACGCAACTGCACGATCCCCGCGCAGTCGGGACCAAAACTGGTCAAGCCATCGCAATTCCACCCGCGCAAAATGCGGGGTGCTGCCACGGAGAAATCTTGGAAAAGGAAGTCGTCGCGATAGCCATTAGCGTTGGTGAACTCCTGGCGGTTCAAAGTGGTCAAGTAGGCTTTGAAACGGTCGTTGGGGGCGAGCTTGTTGCGATTGATGACGAGCACACCAGGGGCATCCTTGAGTATTTCCGAGTAGTTCTCCCGGTTGATGCGTTTGCGTTCGATATTGAACCCACTGACATCGAAGAAGGCGTAGGCGAAAAGCGAGACCGTGCGAGGTCGCTCTGTGAGGTTGTCGAGTGTCACCGTCCAGATTTCATTGATGTAGTCACGGGGGATAAAAATACGCTGGGTTGCCTTGATCCCTTCACAGGTGGCGGTGAGTTCCGTTTTTTCACGGTAGTAGCGGCACTCGTAATCGGTCACGGGCGTGGGAACGGGATGCCCGCCAGGGTTGAATACGGTGTTCGTCTCGTCGTCGCGCACATATACATATTTGCAGTCGTAACCAACCAGATCATACATCACACCGTCATCGTCACGGACGCAGGTCACGCCATCGCCGATGTTAGTGGCTTCACAAAAAATTTCCGTGCCGCCAACTTTGTTGTAGTGGAGGTTGACCCATTTGCGCGGAGGCTCTTCCTTCAAAATAAAACAGCCTTCTTCTTTGTTAAATCGTCCGTAATTTTCTAGGGTCATGAATATTATTCTATGAAAAAAACTCGGTTTGAAAAGTCGCTTTTTCTTTTTTAATCTCTTACCGCTGAAATCCTGCGCATTTCATGCAACCTTTTTAAAATTTGAGCGACAGATTCAATTTCCTAAGGCTCCTAGCAAAAACAACTTGATACAAAAGTAAAACGGTGTTAGGTTGTCAGCTATGCTGGCACATCGAGAAAGCCGAATGAAAG
>JAIFLJ010000214.1 GCA_020049135.1 bacterium
CATCCGCAAACGGGTGGTGACTTTGTTTGGGTGGTGCCGGGATCAGGGCTACCTGAAGGCAGAGAACCCGACGGCGGCGGAAAAAACAGGGGCGTTTGCTGAGACGGACAAAGCACCCGAAATCTTCACCCCCGGTGAAATGCGGAAATTGCTTTCGGCATGCGGTGCCGACCTTCTGCCTGCCTTGGCGGTCGGGGCGTTCACGGGGATACGGACGGCGGAGATTGGGAGGTTGGACTGGGAGGATGTGCAGTGGGAACGGGGGTTTATTGAAGTGAAGGCGAAGAAAGCCAAAACCCGGGCGAGGCGGCTGGTTCCAATCTCCAATAATCTGGCAGAGTGGTTGAAGCCCTACCGCGGGAAAACAGGGAGGATCACCCCTGATAGCACGAGTGAGGTTTTGCCAAACATTGCGCCGAAAGCTGGGGTGAAATGGAAAAAGAACGCCCTGCGCCACAGCTACGCGAGCTATCGGCTGGCGGAAATACAGGATGCGGCGAAGGTTTCTTTGGAGATGGGCAACTCGCCCGCGATGCTCTTCAAGCATTACCGTGAGCTTGTCGCGCCTGAATCTGCGAAGGGATGGTTCTCCATCTTCCCGCCCGAGAACTGGAAACCCGAACCTATAAAGAAACGGTTTTCGGGGAAAGCCTTTGCAAGGCGTGAGGTTGACACGAGAATAATTGCGTGAACAACGCACAACAAACACAAGCTGGGGCGGACGGAATCGTTGCGCCGAAACTGGTCAAAAAGAAAGTGCTCGCCGAGATGATCGGCGTGAGCCCGAGGACGATTGACGCTTGGGTCGCCAAACGGGTCATCCCTTACATCGCCCCTGGCACGCGGCTCCACCTTTTTGATCCCGATGCGGTCAGGCGAGCGATTATCGCCAAGTATCAGGTGGAGGCGAGGTCTGCTACGGGTTGAATCCCGTGGGGGGAGGTGGTTGCTAGGCTTTGTCGAAGCGGCGATCAATAGCTGAACATGACGCTCAGATGCCCGCGCGAATCGTAGCGGCGGTTCGCCCCGCTGTCTATCAGCCTTCAATACCAGAAGAAAAGGAGACTCTGATTTTCGAGAGGCTTTCCAGAATCAGGTTTTTGAGAGAATAGCTCGGTTGTAATCTCCTTTGGATTGCAAGCACAGGAAATAAATCCACCCATGCCGTTTTCGATACTCGTGAGGTTGACATTGCTGACTTGGTCGCGGTGGGGGAGAGGATCTGGAGTGATTGTAGTCCAGTGAAGAACGCGACTTCAACAACAAGACTGACAGGGACACCCCACGCCAATACGGGGCAACGGGCGCGGTTGCTTTGGTGTGCCGACTAATCAATCGTGATATTGTTGAATAGCGGGAAGGATCGTTAGCGGGAAGGATCAAGAGTAGGATACAGGTAATCGCACCTCACTCCCTCTCGTTTTCTCAAAAAACCGCGACCCATTTTTCGATCATGCCCAAAAATTCGGCCTGATCTACTGGCTTCGTAACACACCCGTTCATGCCTGAGTTCAGGCACGCCTGACGATCCTCTTGGCTGGCGTTGGCCGTGATCGCGATGACGGGGATCTGGTGGTCACGCACCAGTGAGGAGGCATCGCGAATGATCTCCGTCGCCTGGCATCCGTTCATTTCAGGCATTTTGTAATCCATCAGAACCAAGTTGTAATCACGAAGGCTCAAGGCGTTGATCGCTTCCTTGCCGTCCTCCACCATCTCGACCTGAAACCCGAGGTTCAAAAGCGTTTTTTTGAAAACCAGTTGGTTGATCGGATCGTCATCCACGACCAACACCGACCAACCTTTCCCCTCGTTCGCTTTTCGGATCCGTTCCTGAATGGCCTCACTCCCCAGCGATGAGTCTTTGGGATGCGCGGGCATCGGGGCCTTCATCAAAAGCGCAGTGAACCAAAAGAGCGAGCCTTCGTTTAACTGGCTTTCCACCTCGATCTTGCCCCCCATCAACTCGACCAGTTGTTTGCAGATCGTCAGGCCGAGCCCCGTGCCACCATACTTCCGAGCGGTCGAACTTTCCGCTTGGGTGAACGGCTCAAAAACTTTCTGGATTCCGTCAGGAGAAATCCCGATGCCAGTGTCCCTCACCTCGAAACGGAGCCTGATAGATCCCCCGCTCTCCTCCACTTTTTTCACTCGCAAGTCCACGGAACCAGGGAGCGTGAACTTGACCGCGTTGCTCATGAGATTGAGCAGCACCTGTTTCAACCGCCCTTCGTCCCCGCGCACAAACCTCGGCACATCGCCGTCCAAAACTGAAGTTAAAGCCAACCCCTTGAGTTCTGCATCCACCCTGACAAGACCGATGATTTTATGGAGGAGGGCGGCGAGATCAAAATCCGCCTTTTCCAAAGCGACCTTTCTGGCTTCAAGCTTGGAAAGATCAAGAATATCGTTAATCAACCGCAAGAGGCTGTTGGCAGAGAATCGGACGATTTCGGCATATTCTCGCTGATCGGAATTGAGGGGACTGGTCAACAGCAGATCCGTCATCCCGATCACGCCGTTCATCGGGGATCGGATCTCGTGGCTCATGCTGGCGAGAAACTCGGACTTTGCCAGATTTGCCTTCTCGGCTTGCTCCGCCAGCCTGTTGGCTAGCTCAGTGGTCGCTTCGAGTTTCCTATTCGTCTCTTCAAGCTTCTCCTGAATCAGTTTTCGCTCGCTGATGTCCACACGGGTGCCGACCATCCGCAGCGGTTTGCCTTCTGCTGAGCGTTCCACGATAACTCCCCGATCCAATATCCACTTCCATTCGCCCGACTTGGTCAACATCCGATGTTCGCTGTGATAAGTTTGCGTTTTTCCGTCCAGGTAATCCTGCACCTCCCGCATCATGCCAGGCAGATCGTCTGGATGCACCCGTTTGCTCCACTCGTCGAGTCCGTCGCCGATCTCGTTTTCTCTGTAACCGATCATCTCCTTCCAAATCTTGCTAAAATTGACCTTCCCCGATGGGATGTTCCAATCCCAAAGCCCGTCTTTAGCTCCCTCGATAGGCGACCTCCATTGCAACTCAGCCTCACGCAGTTCATCGGCGATTTTTTTCGTTTTCTCTAAGGCCGTGAGTTTGTCCAACAACGCATGAATCAACTCGGTCGCTAAAAGGGTGATCAGAATGCCGACCACCATCACCAGCCAGACATAATGATGAGCATCCCTTTTTGGATCGCTCTGCGTGAAAAGGTGCGTCCATTCACGCCCGTTGACTCTGATGGACTCGGTGCGAGTGAATTGAGTCTCTCCCCACTGCTTATTCTCTTGGTCTGGATGGCACTCGTAAAGCAGATGCTCGGGCTTCATCTCCCGTCCGTCGTAAATCCGCAAGTGCAACTTTTTATGTTCGCGTTCCAGTTTGCCCAAGACCTCAATCCCTTTGAAAAGATCGTGCATCCGATAGGGGCTATAAACCCAGCCGTAAATGGCCGCCCGTCGTTCTTCCACAGTCCTTATGGGAGCCCCCTTGCGGTAGAGGGGCAAATACATCAGGGTGCCAGGTTGCACGGCTTCATTTGTCTCTTGGACCAACACCACCTTGCTGGAAATGGCTGCCTCGTTATGATCTCTGGCGCGCTCCATCGCGGCTCTTCGCACGGGATCCGAAAACATATCGTAACCGAAGGCCCGAAGATTCCTCCCCACAAAAGGCTCCAAATAGACGATCGAAGAATAGATCTCGCGTTTACCCTCCGGACGAACCGCATAAGCGGGGAAGCCTTCCGCTCGGATTTCTGCCAGATGGCCCGACATCTCCTCGGGGCGGATGAGCAGAGAAACACCGACCCCTTGCACTCCAGCCAAAAGTCTATTTCGATTCTGCGATTCTACAAATGTTTTCCACTCCGACCGACTCACTTTTTCTGAGGCCTCCCAAAAAGCTGCGCTGCTCCATAGCACCTGAACATAATCCTTGATCCGTTCAATCAAACGAAGCTCAACCTCAACGCTATGGAGCTGAAAATCAAGCCTTTCCTGATTCCGTTGGCTTTCTCTGTAGGAATGTGTCGCCAAAGCGGTCAGGCTCAGCCCCCCCACCAAAACGATCAAAGGCAATCTGGAACATCCCCTGAGTCTGACGGCAATATCGCCAAATATTTTTTTCAGGCATCGATTCATAAATCATTAACCTAGCAACTGGATCAATAACACCATAACACAAGTTGAGATAAAATAAAGAGGGATTGCAAATTTCTGCTGACTCGCCTCCTGAACTTCAGGATAAGCTCCCGCTTCATTACGATTTGGCACGGATGTTACCTGTTCCTGATTTTGTGAACATTGGACTCTACCAATCGGCGACGGGCACGATGGCGAACTTGGAACATCAAAACGCCTGCCGCCAACCTGAGTCGCCAACAACCTTTCTGGGATGGGAAATTCGCCTGCGATGATCTTCAAGCACTACCGCGAGTTGGTCACGCCCGAGTCGGCGAAGGCATGGTTCTCCATTTTCCCGCCCGAGAACTGGAAACCCGAACCTATAAAGAAACGGTTTTCGGGGAAAGCCTTTGCAAGGCGCGAGGTTGACACGAGAATAATTGCGTGAACATCGTAGAACAAACACAAGCTGGGGCGAACGGAATCGTTGCGCCGAAACTGGTCAAAAAGAAAGTGCTCGCCGAGATGATCGGCGTGAGCCCGAGGACGATTGACGATTGGGTCGCCAAGCGGGTTATCCCCTACATCGCCCCTGGGTCGAGGCTTCACTTGTTTGACCCCGATGCGGTCAGGCGAGCGATCATCGCCAAGTATCAGGTGAAGGAACGACCTGCTCGGTCTTGACACTGGCTCAGAACATGAAAGGATGGGGACGGATGTTATGTCGGGTCTTGACACTGGCTCAGAACATGAAAGGATGGGGACGGATGTTATGTCGTCTGCCCCCATTCCTTTTTCTGCTGCTGTGCCGTTGAAGTTACCTTGTGCGTCGTCACAGGTGCAAGCGGGGTTCCCTTCACCCGCCGATGATTTCGTCGAGAAATCCATCGATCTCAACGAGGAATTGATCCGTAACCCTGAAGCTACATTTTTTGTGCGGGTTCAAGGAAACTCGATGAAAGACGCTCATATTCAAGACGGAGATATTTTGGTCGTAGATCGATCCATACAGCCAAAGGATAACCAGATCGTGGTGGCAATGCTCGACGGAGATTTCACGGTCAAGAGGCTGAGAAAACGGGGCGAGCAACACTTTCTCGAAGCGGAGAACGCATCCTTCGCCCCAATCCCCGTGGGTGAAAACCAAGAACTGGTGATCTGGGGGGTGGTCACTTTTGTCATCCATCGAGCCAAATGAACGGCAGGATTGGCTTGGTGGATTGCAACAATTTCTACGCGTCCTGCGAAAGGGTGTTCGACCCTTCCTTGATCGGGCGTCCCGTGGTTATCC
>JAIFLJ010000082.1 GCA_020049135.1 bacterium
GACCTGAAAATCTCGCTCATTTTGCGTAGGATTTAAACGGTAAGGGACTAAAAAGGAAAAGGGGATTGGTGTTTGATTGGCAACTCGCTGATTTTCATGAAATTCCCATCGCTCCGCAATGAACCCAACAGGTGACAACTCGTTGGTTGAGAATGGTTTGATTTACAGGAGGTTTTGCATTTTTTGCCACTTTTATTTTCCTTTTTAGGATAACCAATCTTTTGTGATGAGACACAAAATCAGGATGCCTGCGATACGCACGGCGTTCCCAGCATTGAGCAAGGATCACTGCGTCTGAAAATATTTTGTGCGGCAGCGTGTGACTAGGGTTACTCCCATGCGTACACTGCACCATCATCGCAGCCCGCATAAATCACACCGTTGCCAGGCCACGGGGAGTTGTTGATGGGTGCTCCGAGAGACTGTTTCCATGCGAGTTTGCCGCTGCTGAGATGCACCGCGTAGAGGCAGCCGTCTTCGCTACCGAAATACGCTAGGACACCTGCTACAGATGGTGAGCTGCGGACTCGTCCGCCTGTTTGGAAAGTCCATGCTCTCTCGCCGCTGGCCGTTTTGAAGGCGTGTAGTTTCCCATCGTTGCAGCCAGCCAGCACTAGGTCTTTTGTCACCGCCAAGTCCGTTAAAATTTCGTATCCGTAAATGCCTTCCGCGTTCATCTCGTGCGTCTCGTTGTGCGGGAGCGTGGCGCGTTGCCATATTTTTTGGCCTTTGGAGGCATCCACGCAAGCGATGGCACCGCGAATGGCGGCGGGGATATAGACGCGCTTTTGGAAAATGGTCATGGAGGCAAACTGCCGCGCTTGATGCCCTGCTGAGTATTGCCATAGCGTGCGGACATCTTCCAGACTGAACGCCCCGTATGAGCTGCCGTTGATGCCAGCGTAAAAGGCTGTTCCGTCCGTGGCTATCGCCGCGATGCACTGCGGACCATTGGAGGGGCTTTTCCAGAGTTGTTTTCCTGTGGTTGCATCTAGTGCTACCACAGGTTTTGCGGTCATGCACAGTTCGCCTGCGCCGCCTTTGTTGCCGATGCCTATCAGTACGATGCCTTGGATCGGGGCGGGGGAGATGGCTGTTGCGTCTTGGGTGGCGTAGCTCCATTTTTCTTCGCCAGTTTTTGCATCGAGTGCAAAGAGGAAACCCGCTTCGCTAGCGATGTAAACGGTGCCCTGTGAGACGGCGGCGGAACTGGTGACTTTGCCGCCCGTGCCGAATTTCCACCGCAGCACTCCTGTGGAAGAGTCTAGCGCGTAAACAGAGCCGTCGTTGCTGCCAACGAAGAGCGTTCCACCAACGGCGACGGGGGAGGAGCGGACTGGCGCGCCTGTCTGGAATTTCCAGCGCAGAGACTTCGGTTTTGCGAGACCTTTGGTTGTGTGGACACCAGTGCGCTGGAGGTTGGCGCGGTGGACTGATCCTTGTAGTGCGTCGAATGTTGTGGGATCAACTGCGCAAACAGTGGCCGAACACACTAGGAGCATCCCGGCGACTGCTGTGAAAAAACGGCTGGCGATCATGTTTATTGCGCTCCTTGCTCTTGCTGCAATAGCACTCGAAAACCGATGTCGGGATATGGCAGCCCACTGCTTTGGTTCATGATTAGTCCAGAGAAAAGTTTATCAGCGACATCCATGAATGATGCTCCCATACGGAGTGCGTAGCCGCCAGTTTGGTTTTTACCTTTATTCTCTTTTTTGTCAGGGGTGGAAAGTTCGGAGACATTCCCGTAAAGATCGTGTAACCCCCATGCATTCGGCTGTTTAGATGCCACTGGGCGCGTCCTAAAATCGGAGTTGTCAGCGAGCCATGCTTGCGCCAGTAAAGCGTCCGTATCCAGTGTGGAGTTGATACCTGCTTTGGCTGCATGAACGAATTCCGACTCTTTCGGGAGCCTGTATCCCGCTGCGTTTTCTAGCAGATGCACTGTTTTCCAGACGCCCGAATGCGCGTGTGCTCCTGGAACAAGGCGACCCGATTTCCAGAGTGTGTTTAATTCGCCGAGCAGAAATTGCGGGGGGCGGAACACTGGAGAGCGGCGGAGAGGGAGCTTGAAAGAATCGTCTTCGTAATAGAGCGGCTTGAGGCCAGACGCTTCGGAAAGTGCGTTGCACCAGACCATCGCATCGTATTGGGAAATGCCTGTGACGGGTTCATCGGGCGTGTGCGGTGCAGCCTTCCAATCATCTCCAAAACCCCAATAATCCATTGAACCCATGTCTCCCGAAAAATCGAACTTAAATCCGCGTGCCACTGCGATGTCGTAAACTGTGCGCCACTGCGCGTAGGTTATTTCTGTTTTGCCAAGTGTATATGAGCGTTGTGGGACGGGCAGGCAGATGGGGCGTGCATGTTGTGGCAGTTCGGTGGGTGCGGTTTTGGAGGTCTGTTTATCGCTCCCCGTTTTCATTTTATGGGCTGTGGCATGAAAAGGAGGGGGAGGCATCTGCCCCGTTTTTCTACGCGTTACGCGGAAGCCAGTGCGTGGGTTTTCTGAGAGCGGAATCGTCTGTGGTGTAGCAGATACAGGATGCCCCGAGAAATCGCCACCCATCACGCACGGGGCAGATTGGGCATTGAGATCAAGCTTGTCGCCGTCAGGCCATACCCACTCGCGCACATTGTCGTTCATGTCGTAAACTCCGAACGCATTTGGCTTACACACGCCTACTGAGCGAGTTCCTTTGGATGACGCCCTAGATGAGACACGCGCCCCTGTCTCTCGCCCTGATGCTGCAAGCCACTCCGAAGCCGTGGGCAGACGGTATCCATCGGCATCCCATTTCACATGCACGGCTTTTTCAGTGGGCTCTGGAAAAATAGGGCTGCGGACTACTTCACGAAAAACTTCCGTGAACCCTGCGTCGGTATAGTAGCATGGAGTTTTAGATTCTTGTTGGGAAAGGGCGTTGCACCATGCAAGCGCGTCGGCGAGTGAGATGTCAGTGACAGGCTCTGACTGGTCGTGCGGCAAATACTGTCCGCTGGGATTGTGAACCGACATGGAGCCCATCGCCCCCAACTGATCGAACCCGAAGCCGCGTGGCCCAGCGAATGCACTGGATGAAGCCAGTCGCAGCACTTGTCGCCACAGCGTGTATGGGACTTCGCAGGCCGAGATATAAAAGGCTGGTGCTGCCCCAGTTTTCACCTCAGCCATAGCCACAGTTTCACTGGGGCGGACTGGGCGATGAACCACTGCGTCTGCCTCGAACGCATACCACTTGAGTCCCACATAACCAGACACCAGTGTGTCCTTGAACATATACCACCCTACGGCGTTCACATCATCGAAAACGCGCTTCTGGTAATCAGCCTTTCTCGGGTCGAATGCAATCGCGTGCGGTGCTTTGGGTTCGTATTTTGCCCAGCGTATTTTGGTGGGGTTGCAGCGATGTATTTTGCCGCCAACCTTGCCAGACTCATCGTCCGCTCCCCTATAAACTTCTTCACTGATAAAAAATTCGGCACCGTTGCGCACTACCCATCTGAAACCTTCGATGCCCATGTGGTAGCGCATCACGAGGTGGCGCAACTCAGAGGCTTCGTCGAAACTGACGCGGTAATCAGCACCGCCGTTGAGGAAATCGAATTTCTGCCAGAGCCATACGCCGTGCATTTTATAGGGAGATTCGACGGAATAATTTTCGTTGAAAAGAGTCCAGTTGCGGCGCGGCTGGTTGCCTGCACCTTCTTCCCCAGCGTTCATTCCATCCTCAGTGAAATACACTTTTTTGTCGTAGCTGTCAGCGTGCGCGAGAGAGAGTCCGCCGTAAAAACGCTGGCTGCCCACTGTGGTATCATAGAATGGAGCCACTGGTGTCAGCGGGTTTTCCTCGGAGAGATCGAACGGGTGGCAACCCACCGTGTCATCATCCGTGCGTCCGTCGCCGTCCACATCGGTCTCTTTCAGGTTGAGCACATCTTGTCTGGCCATGCGAATTTTCCACAGTCCAGTGGCGGTGCGATCCACGCGGTAGCGGTGGAGAGCTGCGATATTGTGGCAGTTGCCATCGCCGTTGCGCTGGTGTTCAAGACCCTGTTTAACAATTCGCACGGAGACGGGCACCATATCTCCATTTTTAGAAAGCTGCGCGGCTCGCCAAGGCTCGGCGTCATAGTTGCAGGAGTTAGAAACTTTTGATTTCCAGAAAAAAAATACAGCAAACAACAGAAGAGACGACAAAACCACAAACAAAACGGGTCGGTTGAGTTTCATGCTTGCAATAAGCATGCATGATACAGCGTGGCGTGTCATGCTTTTTGTTTAGTTGCCTTGCCGAATCACCGAATCATTAGCATCCCGAGTCAGTCGGTTTTCTGGCCGCTTTTTGCGGACTCTTATTCAGATTTGGGAAGCTCCGAGTCTTTGACCTGAAACCGTTCCACGCGCAGGGCGTGCCCAGTCGCTTCGTCAATCTCGACAAACGCCCCGCTTATACGCAAGTCTTGCTGGCTCAAAAACCACTTTTGCGGGGTCAGCGTCAAATATCGGGCGATGACTTCTTCGGAGCGCCTACCAATCACCGAATTGTAAGGGCCTGTCATGCCGACATCTGTCTGGTAAGCTGTTCCCTTGGGGAAAATCTGCTCGTCCGCAGTGGGGACATGCGTGTGCGTCCCAAAAACGGCTGAAACGCGCCCGTCCAGATGCCTCCCGAAAGCGATTTTTTCTGAAGTAGTTTCAGCGTGGAAATCCACAAGGATGCAGGGCGTCTCCTTCCGTATTTCCTCGATTATCGGGCCGACCAGCAAAAACGGGTTGTCTAGCTCTGGCTTGATAAATGTTCGCCCCTGCGCGTTTATGACACCGAGTTTTTTTCCGTTCCCCTGAACGACAACATAGCCGCAGCCAGGTGTGCCATCTGGGTAATTGAATGGCCGGATCAGGCGCGGTTCAATGCTGAAAAAAGAAACAATCTCTTTCTGGTCCCACACATGGTCGCCGAGCGTTATCACATCTGCGCCGTAGCGCATCAGCTCTATGGCCAGCTTCGGGGTGATGCCGTTTCCGCCTGCTGAATTTTCGCCGTTTATAACGATGAAATCGGGTCGGTATTTTTCCTTGGCCAACGGCAGCAACATGCGCACGGCTTCGCGTCCAGGTTCACCGACCACATCCCCCAAAAAAATCACTCTCATGGAATACAACCCTACTCACTATGACGCCACAACCACAATGCAAAAAAGAGCGGGGGCGAAAAAAAAGGTGTTTTTGTGCTCGGCAATTGTTCTTGTTTACAAAATCTCAGTGGTGAACACTCTTTTTTTCTCCCAGCAAGAGACAAAGACCCCAAGAAGATTTTTTCACCACGAAGGGCACGAAGCTCACGAATGGAAGATTTTTAACCACTGATTAACACCGATGAACACTGATTTCAGAAAAACTCCTTCTCACGCTCAGCGTCTTCCCCTTGCCCCTTGCCCCTTGCCCCTTATCACTTTTTCTCTTCTTCATTCATTCTGCAATTTGCATTCTAACTTCTGCAATTCTTCTTCACGCCAAGCAACAAAGACGCAAAGAAGATTTTCAACCACAGATTAACACTGATTCACACAGATTTCAGAAAAACTCTTTCTCACGCTCAGCGTCTTCCCCTTGCCCCTTGCCCCTTATCACTTTTTCTCTTCTTCATTCATTCTGCTTTTTTTTCAGAGATGCCCAATATTCCATGCGTTCGCGGATTGTCTTTTCGTAGCCGCTATCTTTTGGGTCGTAGTATTTTTTGGGGGCGCCGAGGAAGTCTTGTCCAGAGATGTTGTCTTTGAAATCGTGCGAGTACTCGTAGCCCTTGCCGTGTCCAAATTTCTCGGCTCCCTTGTAGTGTGTGTCGCGCAGTTTTTTGGGGACGGGCAGCGTGACGCCATTTTTTATATCCTCAAGCGCAGCGTCTATGGCTAGATATGCTCTGTTACTTTTCGGGGCGGTGGCGAGATATACTGTTGCTTCCGCCAGCGGGATGCGTGCCTCTGGCATTCCGATGTTTTCTACGGCCTGCTGTGCTGCCGTCGCAACAAGTATTCCTCTCGGGTCGCCGAGCCCCACATCTTCTGCTGCGCTTATGACCAACCTGCGGGCTATGAAACGGATGTCTTCGCCTGCGTAAAGCATCTTGGCCAGCCAGTAGAGTGCGGCATCGGGGTCGCTGCCCCGTATTGATTTGATAAAGGCCGAAATTGTGTCGTAATGCTGATCCTCGTCTCCGTCATAAACCACGGCTTTTTTCTGGATGCACTCTTCGGCTACGGACAAGGAGACGAGCGCAACACCGTCTTGTGATGGGGGCGTGGTGAGAGCCGCTATTTCCAGTGAGTTCAAAGCTTTGCGTGCGTCGCCGTTTGCCTGCCTGCAAATGTGCTGCAAAGCGTCATCGTCCACCCTGATTGGCATTTCGCCCAAGCCGCGCTCTTTGTCAGCCAGAGCGCGTTTCAAAAGCGTTTTCAGGTCTTCGCAATCCAGCGGTTCAAGTTGGAACACCTGCGACCTGGAAATAAGCGGGGCGTTGACATAAAAAAATGGGTTGTGCGTTGTCGCCCCGATCAGTCGCACCAGCCCGCTCTCCACATCCGGCAAAAGCACATCTTGCTGCGCCTTGTTGAAACGGTGAATCTCGTCAACGAACAGAATTGTCCGCGCCCCAGTATTTTCTAGGCGGTGGAGTGCTCCTGCCAAGACACGGCGCATGTCTGCCGTACCAGATTCCACGCCGCTGAGCCGTTCGAAATGGCAGCGTGTCTTGAGGGCGATCAGATGGGCTAGAGAGGTTTTGCCAGTTCCTGGCGGGCCATAAAAAATAAGCGATGAAAGGCGGTCGGACTCTATGGAACGGCGCAACAGTTTGCCAGGTGCCAGCAGATGGCTTTGGCCTGCGTATTCGTCCAAATCTTTCGGTCTCATGCGAGCGGCCAATGGTTCGGCTTGCCCCCTGCGCTCTTTTTTTTCTGCATCGAAAAAATCGTCCACGCCTCAAATCTTGCATGAAGCCAAGCTTGGACGCAACGGCAATCCTTTTCAAAAAACGATGACAAAAATGAACCTTTGGGTTAACTTGCGTGCATTGTCCGCAATAGCCGATGAAAACTCTGACATTTGAACAGCTCGAAAACTGGAGACCCGAACGCCCAGCCTATGGTGTGGTCGGTTCCCCGATCTCACATTCGCTTTCGCCCGTCATGCAGCAGGCCGCCTTAGACCATCTCGGTATCCCAGCAGATTATGTGGCTTTCGATATTCCTGTGGAACGCCTGCCAGCCGCGCTCGGGCTTATGGAACGGGCAGGTGTGGCGGGTGTAAACTTGACGATACCGCACAAAGTGGAAGTCATGAAACTTCTCTCATCGGCCAGTGATGAGGCATCAAAAATCGGCGCATGCAACACGCTTCTTTTGCGTGAAGGGCAGCGTATCGGGCACAATACGGACGCACGCGGTTTTTCCAAAGCGATACAGGATGTTTTCCACATCAACCTGCGCGATCTGCGGATCATGGTGGTAGGTTGCGGCGGTGCGGGGCGATCCATAGCGTTCCAGTGCGCCAAGGAAAAATGCGAGCGTCTTGTGCTGGTGAACCGCACGGTGGAAAAAGCGGTTGCGTTGAAAAACGAAGTCTCGTTTTTTCTACACTCCGACAAGCTGCTCGGCCCGAGCGATCGCCTTCGCGCCATTGCGTTGGATTCTCCGCTCTTGCAGCAAGAAGTTGGGCAGATGGATATGATCGTTAACGCCACTTCGTCGGGTCTGAAACCGGGCGACTCGCCGCCGCTCTCGCCAGAGTTGATACAGCCGCACCATCTGGTTTATGATATTATCTACCGCCCCGCTATCACGCCGCTCCTAGCCGCCGCGGCGGACGCTGGGGCACGCACGGCCAACGGCCTTTCCATGCTTTTGCACCAAGGCGCGTTGGCCTTTGAAATATGGCATGGGAAATCCGCCCCGCTTGATATAATGAGAGCTGCATTGGAAAAACACGCATGAACGCCCCGCACGATGTCGTCATGATCGTTTTTGTTTTTTTGATGGGTTGCTGCATCGGCTCGTTTCTCAATGTCTGCGCTTACCGTATCCCAAGAGAAATAGCACTGGCCGCGCCGCGCTCGTTCTGCCCAGCCTGCGGGGCAGATATCTCGTGGAGGTTCAACATCCCAGTTGTTTCGTGGTTCCTACTGCTTGGCAAAGCGCGGTGCTGCGGGGCGCGGTTTAGTTTTAGATACCCTCTCATCGAACTGCTCACAGGGGCGATGTTCGTGGCATGCATAGATCGCTACGGGCTTCAACTCGGCGCGGTGTACTGCCTTTTTATATCCCTGCTGATCGTTGGGATGTGTACTGATTTTGACCACCTCATGATTCCCGACCGCATCACGCTTGGCGGTTTTGTCATTGGTCTGGCCTGCTCTGTAGCATTGCCTGACATCCACGCTCAGACGAGCCGTTGGGAATCGTTCAACTGGAGTCTGATTGGCGGCGTGACAGGGGCTGGTATCCTATGGGCCATAGCCACGATCGGCACCAATTTCTTGAAAAAAGAGGCCATGGGGATGGGCGATGTAAAACTTATGGCCTGCATAGGAGCATTTCTCGGGTGGAAAGCGACGCTTTTTTCTATCGCGGCTGGTTCCATTTTCGGTTCCATCCTCGGCGTGGCGTGCTTGATCATTCACAAAAAAAAGCTGGGGTCGCACATGGCCATACCTTTCGGTCCGCCGCTTATGCTTGCTGCAGTGATCTGGATTTTTGGCGGCGAAGATGTGTGGGACAGCTATTTCAATATGTTCGAGCCTCCCGCCCCCTGACAGTTGTTTGTAAAGTGCCTCGCAGGGGTGATTTTGCAAAAAATGAAAAATTTGATCTTGGTCAAAGCGTGCGGGGCGCAAACGGGATAACTTGCATCTGTTCATAAAACTAAAAAAGAAAAGGAAAAATAAAATGAGTAGTATGTTTTGTTACCAGTGCGAGCAAACCTCACAGATGACGGGTTGCTCTTCGTTTGGCGTGTGTGGCAAGGACCCCGAGACGGCGGCCCTTCAAGACCTGTTGGTTCACGCGCTGAAAAATTGCATCTCCACCTATGCGCATGCCGCAGGGCAGCTTGGTGAGAGGAATAGTGAGGTGGACGCATTCGCCCTCGAAGCGCTTTTTACAACAGTGACGAATGTTAATTTCGACACGAAACGGATGCAAACGATGCTCAAGCGGGCGAAACAGGTTTCCGCTCTAGCTGAGGAAACATATCAGGCGGCCTGCAAAAAATCTGGCAAGGCTCCTGCCATACCAGCCCGCACATGTTCCGCAGTGGACATGGATGACATCAACGCGCTGATCCGCGCTGGTGAGGGCGTTGGGATTGAAAAACAGATCGCCACGCTCGGCAAAGATATTACAGGACTCCAAGAACTCCTTGTTTACGGAGTCAAAGGATTGGCTGCCTACGCCCACCACGCGCTGGTTTTGGGCAAGACCGATGACAAGGTTTTCGCATTCATCCACGAGGCCATGTCGTTCCTCGCAAGCAACCCGGCGGATATCAACGCGCTCCTCGGGCTTTGCCTGAAGTGCGGTGAGGTCAATCTTGCTGTGATGGCACTTTTGGACTCTGCCAACACCGGAACATACGGCGACCCTGTTCCGACACCAGTCCGCACTACGCCGCTCAAAGGCAAAGCAATCCTAGTTTCTGGGCATGATTTGAAAGACTTAGGCGAGCTTCTCAAACAGACCGAAGGCAAGGGTGTCCTTGTGTACACGCATGGCGAAATGCTCCCCGCCCACGGCTACCCTGAACTCAAAAAATACGCGCATCTAGCGGGACACTACGGCGGGGCGTGGCAGGATCAGAGGGAAGATTTCGATGAGTTTCCCGGCTCAATCCTGATGACGACCAACTGCATTCAGAAGCCGAAAGAAACATATCAGAACCGCATTTTCACATCTGGCATGGTGGCTTGGCCAGGCTTGCAACACCTAGAAAACAAGGACTTCTCGCCGCTGATCAAGGCAGCACTGGAAGCACCTGGTTTTGCTCAGGACGGCGAAAATAAAACGATCCTCGTAGGTTTCGCCCACAAGGCTGTCCTCGGTGTGGCCGACAAGGTGATTGACGCAGTGAAACAGGGGAAGATTAAACACTTCTTCCTAATCGGCGGTTGCGACGGCGCTAAAACAGGGCGCAACTACTTCACGGACTTCGCTACTTCCGCCCCAAAAGATACGGTGATCTTGACGCTCGGCTGTGGGAAGTTCCGTTTCAACAAGCTGGATTTCGGCGACATAGACGGCATACCGCGCCTGCTGGATTGCGGGCAGTGCAACGATGCGTTTTCCGCTATCCAAATCGCTGTGGCACTGTCGAAGGCGTTCAACTGCGGTGTCAACGACCTACCGCTCTCGCTCATCGTCTCTTGGTATGAGCAAAAAGCCGTGGCCGTTCTCCTGACGCTCCTTTATCTCGGCATCAAAAATGTTCGCCTCGGCCCCACGCTGCCGGCGTTTGTTTCACCTGCCGTATTGAAGGTGCTCGTCGAGCAGTTCTCCGTTAAAGCAATAAGCACGGTTGAAGAAGATATGAAAAAGTGCCTGCTCCGCGCATAAGGAGCGGCATACAGCCCGAAACGGCGACGCGGGGGATTTTTCCCCCGCGTTTTTGCTGGGAATGCCAGCGTCCCGCTGGCATCTTGTGGGCAAAATCAGAAGAAGCTGGCGAGACGCCAGCGCTCCCAGTGAAGATGCCGGCGAGACGCCAGCGGTCCCAGCATGATGCCGTATTTTCAGAATGTTAATACCAATGATTCAGGGGCAAACTTTAAAGAGAGCCGAAAAGTGTTGATTACAGCCGCCAAGTCTCTAAAAATAAGAACATGCTGGTAACGATGCTGAAATCTAAAATTCACGAAGCCCGTGTGACGGACGCCTCTGTCCGCTACGAGGGAAGTATGACTATTGACGAGGAGCTGATGGAAAAAGTCGGCCTGCTCCCTTACGAAAAGATTTTGGTCAGCAACATGAGCAACGGGAGCCGTTTCGAGACATACACGATCAAGGGCAAGAGGGGTGGGCGTCAGATTGAGTTGAACGGGGCGACGGCGCACCTAGGTAAACCTGGGGATCCGCTCACGATCATGTCCTTCGCTCAAGTAGAAATTGGGCAGGTTTCGACGCATAAGCCCAAGGTCATTATTTTGGACGAAAAGAACGAGGTCAGGAAACAATCCCTCTGACCGCTGCACGCGGGCAGACACATTTAGATTTTCAGAATTTATTACCGATGAAAATTTTATCAGGCATACAGCCGTCTGGCCCTCTGCACTTGGGCAATTATTTCGGGATGATGCGCCCTGCCATTGAACTTCAAGACAAGGGTGAAGCGTTTTATTTTATAGCCGACTACCACGCCCTGACATCGCTTTTTGATGCGTCTAAGCTGCGCGAATATTCGTTTGATGTGGCGGTGGATTTTTTGGCTGCTGGGCTTGATCCCGAGAGGGCAGTTTTTTTCCGCCAGAGCGATGTGCCCGAAGTCACAGAGTTGGCGTGGCTACTTTCTACCGTGACGCCGATGGGACTTCTGGAGAGATGCCATTCTTACAAGGACAAGACGGCTAGGGGGCTCCCTGCAAGCCACGCTCTTTTTTCATATCCAGTGCTGATGGCTGCGGATATTTTGATTTATGACTCTGGGCTTGTGCCTGTTGGGCGCGACCAGAAACAACACCTTGAAGTCGCACGCGATGTGGCCGTCAAGTTCAACGAACGGTTCGGCGAAACCTTCCGTTTGCCCGAGCCGCAAATACGGGATGAAGTGGCGACTGTGCCTGGACTCGACGGGCAAAAAATGTCGAAGTCTTACAACAACGGCATATTTCTCTCTGACCCTGAGAATGTTTTTAAAAAGAAGGTGATGGGGATAAAAACCGATTCCACGCCTGTGGAAGCACCGAAGTCCGTGGAAGGCTCACTGATTTTGCAGCTTTATTCGCTCGTGGCCAAACAGGCCGAGATGGATGCTATGAAAGAATCGTTTTTGCGCGGCGGCACAGGATACGGGGAATACAAGAAAGAGCTTTTCCGTGCATTGTGGGGTTATTTTGCTGAATACCGCGCACGGCGTGCGGAGTGGGTGGCTGACCGCAAGCGAGTGGAGAGCGTGCTTGCCGCTGGGGCGGCCAAAGCCCGGGAGGTGGCGCGTGCTACTCTCGCCAAGGCGCGGCGTGCATCGGGGCTGACATAGGTCAAAATGCGGTTGCAAATTTGAAATTTTACTCCAAGCGTAGGAGGCTGTTTTGAATCAGGTTATGTTCGATTTTCAGGAAAAAGAAGAGTTGAAGGTGCGTCTCCCCATTTTTGAGGGGCCGCTCGATCTGCTTCTTTACCTTATAAAAAAAGATGAGGTGGATGTTTACGACATCCCGATAGAGCGGATTACGAAGGAGTACTTAGAATACTTGCAGGTCTTGAAGATGATGAACTTGGACTTGGCCGGTGAGTTCATCGTTATGGCTGCCACACTCATGTACATAAAAAGCCGAACGCTGCTACCCGCCGACATGCAGCCGCCTGAGCCAGACGCCGAGGAGAGCGACCCGCGATGGGATTTGATCCGTCAGCTTGTTGAGTACAAAAAATTCAAGGAGGCCGCGTTCCAGCTCCAGCAGCTTGAAATAAGCCGCGAACGAGTTTTTCCACGGCAGAGCCCGCCACAGGTGTCGGAGATGCCGCTTTCTAAGCCAGTGGAGGAGGTGGGTGTATTTGACCTCATCACGGCGTTCCAGAAGGTGCTTGAACGCATAAACAAAACGGAAGACCTTAAAGAGATATTTGAAGACAAGCACACTGTTGGCGACAAAATACAAATGCTCACGACGCTTTTTTCAAGTCGCGAGCGCGTTCTATTTTTCGACCTTTTCAGGGAGGCTGGAAGCCGCACGGAGGTGGTGGTGACTTTTCTGGCACTGCTGGAGATGGTGCGCTTGAAACGGCTGAAAGTTGTCCAGAGCGAGATGTTTGGAGAAATTGAAATTTATCGGGCAGGGGTTCTGGAGTCTTCGTCTGAGCCCGAAACAACTGTATTGACCGCATGACCCTTAAATCTGTCATTGAAGCACTGCTGTTTTCCTCCCAGTCCCCCCTGACGCCCAAGGCGATACGCAAGGCACTGAAGGAAGCCGAGGAGTTCGAGCCTAACGAATCCACTAAGGCACTGGCCGCCCACAAGGAGGGTGAGATATTACTTGCTCTCAACGAGATAAGGGAGGAGCTGCTGGGTTCAGAGAGGTGCTACTTGTTGGAGGAGGTCATGGGCGGCTTCCAGCTTGTCTCTCGCCCACATTTCAGCCTGTGGGTGAGGCATCTTTTCGACCAGCCGAAGTCGAGCCGCCTGAGCCAGCCCGCGCTGGAGACTCTGGCGATCATCGCATACCGACAGCCAATTTCCAGAGCTGAAATGGAGGCTATTCGTGGGGTGGCAGTGGACGGCGTGGTCACTACGCTCCAAGAGAAAGGGCTCATACGACCCACAGAACGATCGGCTGCACCGGGGCGTCCGATACTCTATGTAACGACAGAAAAATTTCTGCAACATTTCGGCTTAAAAGATTTGACCGAGCTACCAAATGCGGATGAACTCAAACGGGTGGCACTCCCCAAACCTGCTGAAGAAGTAGCCGTTGCGGAGACGGTGACTTCTACCGAACTGCCTTTGGACAAAACTGAACATGAAGCTGCACAACCTGAGACGACAGATAGACCTAGTGGATCGCCAGATACTGAAACTGCTCAACCAGCGCCTTAAGCTGGCAAAGCAAGTCGGTCACGCGAAAGCCCACGAGGGGAAGGAAGTTTTTGCACCCGAGAGGGAGGCAATTCTTCTTGCGCGGCTGCACAAGCTGAACAAGGGGTCGATGCATGGCGACTCGCTTAACGCAATCTACCGCGAAATCCTTTCGTCGGCTCGCTCCATGCAAAAAGATATCAGGATAGGTTGCCTTGGAAAAATGTGCTCGGAAACGCACATGGCGGCGCGTGAGTTTTTCGGGGCATCGTGCGAGTACGAGTTTTTTTCATCTGGGACGCGAGCGACAGACTCTCTTTCAAAGGGTATTTGTGACTATCTGGTAGGCGCTCGCGAACGGCAGCCTGGCCTCTGTTGCCTGATGGTGCTCCCTTCGTCCGTGGGCAAACCTTTTTACCTTTGGCGTCTAGCCAAATAATGGTGGTAGCTTGTGATGCCTGAAGATAAAGAGATGCTGGACGCTTCGGTTCAGAAAGATGCTGTGGATGCAGGTTCTGCGACACCGCAGAAAAAAAAGTCTGCCGCCCATATTGATAGGCCGCTCATGCCGCGCAAATCTTCTTCGCGTGCGGTTTTTTGGTTGATGCTGATCATCGTGGCTTTGGGCTGTGGCGGATGGTGGGGATACAAGACTTACTTTGCCGAACTGACACAAAGCAAAGAGACACGCATCGTCTGCTATGTCGAACTTGATGGATTCGATGCCCCAAACGAGGTCGGTCTCACGCATCCATTCTCCACCGAAATCGAAGACATACAGAGGCGCTACAAAGCTGCCAAGATACCGCTTTTGAAAGATCAGGAAGAGAAAGATAAAGTGCTTGTTCTGGCAAAGGCACGCCTCCAAGAAACTGAAAAAAAACAGAGTGATACGGAGGTGGAATACCGCGAGTTGAAGGGTAGGATGCAGGCGGCACTAGAGGCGCGGCGCGAAAAAACAAAAGGTATTTGGGCAGGTTCCGCAGAGCGTTTTGGCGGGGAGTTGGCGGAGAAGAAAGCGGCTTTCCGCCAAACTATTGAGGCCCGTGTCAAAGAGATGAAAATAGAGTGGCCCGAGCAGTTTGATGTGGACGAGCCAGATGTTATAGTGAGCGCGTTCAGGCTGGCTCTTTATCATTTACCGAAGACAGTGGATAAGTCCAAGGAGTTGGCTTGGGCCGAATCGCAGTTGGGTGCGTGGCGTAATTTTGAGAAGGACTGGCATGGGCGGCGCGAAGAGTTGCGCAAACAGGCCGAAGAAAACCAGTCTTTGATAGATCCGGAGCTTTCTGGGTTGCAGGCGCGGGTTGATGAGTTGAACAAGGAGATCGTCCCGCTTGGAGAGGCCGTATCCAAGGCGCGTGCGGAGTGCTCGGAGGCAGAAGCGGCCCACCGCATCAGCATGAGCACCACGCCCGAAGAACTTTTTCAGCAATTCCAAGAGGAACTACGGTCGCTGCCCCAAAAAAGAACGATTGCCCCCGCTGCGCGCCTAGACGATTACCGTTTTATTTTTTCGCACTTGGAGAGGCATCCCGAGGCGTCTAGCGGCAACTTTATGGTCTTTTTGCGCGTCTCCAAAAATGGTGAAGAGCACTGGGGTTTCGAGCCTGTCTCGATAGGCGAGGGGAGGGAGGCCAGCATCCGTTTTTCATCCGAAACGCTGCACAAGGTCAAAGATTTAATTGATGGCGCGGCTGTTGCGTCACAGCCATGAAACCACTGCTTTCGTCACCCAAAAACCGGGTTTTAGTTTGGAGAAAATGGGTCGCCTCCGAGAAAATGGAGGCGTTCGGCGCACTGGCAGGAGAGGTCGCTGGGAAGTGTCCCATACTCACTTCTGCTCCTTTCGGTAAATGTGGCAGAGTTGATATTTACCCGGCGGACAAGCGCGAAGCATTGCAGATCAAAAAGCTGCTTGGCGGCAGGATTCTTAACCTTTCGCCCGATGTCTGGTGGAAGCCACAGGTGCCGAGGCGTCATCCGTTCCGCATCGGTAAACGGCTTCTGGTCGTGCAGGATGCCAAACAGAAAGAAAATTTGGCGCAGCGCGAGAAAGGGAAGAGTATTTTGATTGTTCCTGCTGGGCTTGCTTTCGGGACTGGAGAACACGCCACAACGAGGCTTTGCTTAGAGGCGATTTCGTCTGCACCAGTCTTTCCGTTCGGGGCGTTTTTGGATGCCGGGACAGGGAGCGGTATTTTGGCTATGGCAGCCAAGCTGATGGGCTGCAGCAATATTGAAGCTTTCGATTACGATGCCAAGGCAGTTGCTGTCGCACGAGAAAACGCCAGTATCAACGGCGTGCGCGTCAGGTTTCAGAAAAAAGATTTGTCTAGGATTACGCCGGGCAAATTCAAGGCCGATGTTGTTGTTGCGAACATTATTGCTTCAGTCTTGGAAAAAGAGGCGTCGCGACTCCTCTCATTTTTGAACCCCGGCGGGCATCTTGTCATTTCGGGGATTAGACCGTGCGAGGTAACAGCCATGAAGCGGGCATTTTCTGGGGCGTCCCTGATTTCGAAAAAAACATCCGAAAACTGGTGCTGCCTTGTTTTTGGGAAGCGTTCCATAGATTCAGACATCCTGAAGTCTCTGGGGAATAAGGAAATGGAATGAAACCGAATTGCGAGGAGCTGGATGGCAGATGAAGGGTGTAGGAGAGTGGTGCGAGCATCCCTGCCTGCTTCTGAATGGGAGAGCTGACATTCCTGTCCGCATCTTTTCCCATGCAACGGTGCGTCTTCCACCGAGGCGGGCTGGAAGCCAGCCCTCCGTTCTATTTTCAGATGCGTTTCGCTCCAGCCAGAATA
>JAIFLJ010000160.1 GCA_020049135.1 bacterium
CTCCTTTTGGTTTGTTTTTTTCCAACCTGATCCTCTCGGATCAGCCATTCGGAGACCACCTCTATTTTTAACAATTATTGGGACGCTTCCACCCATTGCGTCCTCCCTTCTTAATTCGTGATTCCTTGTCCGTTATTCGGTATTCAAAAAATCTTTCCTCTGTGCCTCAAAGCCTATAAAATTCATGAAAACACTATGCTTTCCGTGCGTTATTTAACTGTTAATAAAAATGTAGCAGCCGTGCTCTGCTCGCTTGCGCTATCCGCTACCGCTGTTGCACAGCAAATGCCAGATATTTCAAAACCGCCGTGCCGTGCGGATGTCTCTTCGTTGATCGAAAACGGGTGGGAGCCTTCACGCAAGCTGTTGGCCGATGTGCTGACTGGCGAACTCAACGGACAATCGCTCTCAAGCCCCGCCTACCTTTCGTGGTTAGACCTACAGAAATGGTTCGCGCTTCTCTCCACACACGAAAGCGAGGCTGTTGATATTTATTTGGGCGAACTCGCTTTTTCGGGCGAAATTACTCTCCCACCAAAAAATTCGCACCAAGGCAACGCGGCGCGGAAACGGGCTATATCAAAAATGGTGTCAGAAACATACCGTTTTTCAGATGCGCCGCTTGCGGCACGCATACCCGCTGAATTGGCTTTAGAATTTCTGACGGATGCAGACCTTACGCACGCATTTTTTGATCTTTTGGAAGAGTCTGATTTTCTGCCGCTCGCACTGGAAAATTTGGTTTCTTTGCGCACGGAATATCCAGAGGCGTGGCCAGAATACAAAAATCTGGCCGTGGCTCTCGCTCTGGTTTTCGACCAAAAACCGCCTTCTGTTTGGCCGCACCGTCAGGTTGACCCCAAAGCCGTGCGCCGTGACAATGCCACAGTTTCGGAGCGACTGCTGTTCTGGAAACAGAGTGCTGAAGATGGGCGTCTGCTCTTGGATATCAGGAAGCTGGACGCTAGACACTTGGTTTTTTTGGTGGACGCGCTTGTCTCGCGGGACGAACTTGTATGGGCACAAAAAAATGTCCGCTTTTCTAGGGCAACATTCGACCAAGCTTTCAACGAAATAAAATACGACAACGAACGGCTAAAAAAGAAACAGCTCGACTGGCCGTGGCACGATTATTCGCTGGAAACCATAAAACGCACAGGTGGCATATGCGTGGATCAAGCGTATTATGCCGCAATGTCGGCCAAAGCGAAGGGGTTGCCCGCGCTCATGTTTTCAGGGCAGGGGGTTGATGGTGGACACGCGTGGTTTGGCTACATGAAAAACGACGGAGCGTGGGACTTCAAATGCGGGCGTTACCCCTCGCAAAACTACACCGTTGGGGAGGCGATAAATCCGCACAACTGGCGATGGATTTCGGATCACGAACTCTCTTTCCTTTCCGAAAATCTGCGCAGCAAACAGGAGTTTGCCCTGTCTCGCCGACACCTCGACATGGCGCGGCTGTTTGGAGAAAAAGGCGATACGGACAAGGAACGCCAGCAGATCGAAGCGGCCTTGGCTGTGTTCCCGAAAAACCTTGATGCGTGGAACGCCAAAACGGAGTGGCTGGAAAAAAACCGACCGGGCGAACCCGCGCTCATGCAAAAACATTTTGAGGAAGCGTCTTCTGTGTTCGCTGCGCAGCACGACCTAAAAACCGATTTCCAACTGCGCCTAGCAAACTTTCTGCGCCGGCGAGGGCAGGATGCTGCTGCATGGGATTTAGAGCAAAAAATCATAGGCGAAAACCGCTCACGCCGAGTTGACCTCAGTGTGCAGCTTTTCAAAAACAGGCTTGAAAAATGGATGCGAGAAAACGACCCCGATTCGCTGCTGAGGGAATACCGCAATGCGATAAACCAGATAGGAAAAAATGGCGGCGGAAATTTTTATTACGATTTGGTGCGTCCCACCGTCTTATTTTTCCAGTCTTGCGGGCAGATTCCGCAAGCCAAGCTCTGCCTGCGCATTGCTAGAGACACACTGCGCCCAGATGTAGGGAGCATATTGGATGGGGAACTCAAATCCCTAGAAGATTCGGTGAACAAACCGCGCTGATCGCCCTGTAGAGCTGCGGGCGCAATACGATCACCTAATCTGGCACAGGCAGTGATAAGGGAGAGAAAAGAGAAAAGGTGTAAGAGAAAAGTAAGACGCGGGGCGCAAGAACGGAGCGCGGGCTTCCAGCCCGTGTCTTCAAGAACGAACCACAAAAGGCACAAAGGGCACAGAGGAAGATTTTTAACTACGAAATACGCGAAATACACGAAATGGAAAACGGAAGAGAATAATGAAGAAGCTAACAGGAAGACGCGGGGCGGGAGGAAAGTGTGAAGGATGAAGTAAAGACGCAAGCGTGATAATTCGTTTTTCTTAAAATCTGTGTTCATCTGGTGCGTCAGGACAAGTCTGATGTGTCTAGCAATAAGAAAGGTGATTGCCATGTAAATTGAATGTAGAACATGAAGCCGAGCGGGCATCCGAAGGGAGTAATCCCGAGGGTGAAGCCCCGTGAGGCGAACCCATGAGCCGCAATGTAGTGTGAACTCGATTCGGCCTCGTTACGCTAAGTGAGAGTGGCCAAGCTCCCAGATAAGCTGAAGCCCACACCAACGCTGAAGAAACATTCAGAAGCAAGCGTTGGACTCTTCGGGGTGACTGGAGGTGGCGCGTGGGGAAAGAGACATCGAGGAACCTGAGAGGTCCGTGCGAGTGCACGGAAGTCGGACGACCCCGTAGTAGCGAAGAAGGGAGTAATGATCCTGGAGCCAAGGGGGTCTGCTGTAAGCGAGTAACCATGAAAGAAGATGAGACCGATTGACAGTGAAGTCTATTACGGATTCGAGGACAGGAGTTATCTGGACGCCACAGGGCAACCCGAGCTACTGCCCGAGAAACTGCGTCAACTGCGATGGAAGCTAAATCAAAAAGCCAAACAGGAGCGGAAGTTCCGTTTCTATTCACTGTATAACCACCTATACAGGTGGGATGTGTTGGAAATGGCATGGAAGCGAGCTGGGAAGAAAGGCAAAGCCGCTGGCGTGGACGGCGTGCGAGCGGAGGATGTAGAGAAGCGAGAAGGCGGAGTGAAAGGCTTTCTCGAAGAAATCCAAAAGGAAATCCGAGAGAAGAGCTACCGCACGCAAGCAGTGAAGCGAGTCTATATCCAAAAGCGGATGGAAAGAAAAGACCCTTGGGCATCCCGACGCTCAAGGATCGTGTGGTGCAGATGGCGTTAGGGATCGTGCTTGAACCCATCTTTGAGGCGGACTTTGAAGAGTGTTCTTACGGGTTTCGGAGCGGGCGCAACGCCCACCAAGCCCTAGAGGCGATACAAGGACACCTACAAGAGGGGAAAGTGCAAATCTACGATGCGGACATCAAAGGTTACTTCGACAACATCCCCCATGACAAACTCATGGCGTGTGTAAGAATGCGAGTGACCGATGGGAGCGTGTTGAAGCTCATCGTCGGGTGGCTGCAAGCACCGATCGTCGAGGAAGACGAGAAGGGCAAGCCGAAGCCACCGAAACGATCTGATAAAGGCACACCGCAAGGGGGAGTCATATCACCCTTGCTCGCCAATATCTACCTGCACTGGTTCGACAAAGCGTTCCATGCCAATCAAGGCCCGTGCCACTGGGCGCAAGCTCGACTGGTGCGGTATGCGGACGACTTTGTCGTGATGGCCAAGTATCAAGGAGGGGTGCTGAGAGAATGGGTGGAGGACCAGATCGAGCGTAGGTATGGTCTGGAACTCAACCGAGACAAGACACGGATAGTGAAGATGGTGGAGGAAGGGAGCCTAGACTTTCTGGGTTACACCTTTCGATACGACCAAGATATTCATGGGAGGAACACACGGTATCTGAACATTGTTCCCTCCAAGAAAGCGCTGAAGAAAGCGAGGGAAGCGATCGGAGAGATCACCGCCCCCGTCAACTGCTTCAAGCCGACGAAAGTAGTGATCGAAGAAATCAATCGCTACTTGCAAGGCTGGAAGGGCTACTTCCAACATGGGTATCCGAGGATGGCGTTCAGAGACCTCAACCATTACACGCGAAAGAGCGTGATTCAGCATCTCAATCGGAGAAGCCAAAGAAAATACCACAAACCCAAAGAACTCACTCACTACCAGTATCTGATGAAACTGGGACTGATTAGCCTATGAGGATAGTTTACAGGAGAGCCGGATGCGGGAAAACCGCCAGTCCGGTTCGACGAGGGGGAGGCGGGTCAGAAAAGACATGGCATGCGGTTACTGAGCCACGGAAGGGGAAACCCGGACACGGACTAGACCGAAGCCTAAATCTTTACGACCTGTCTCTCTACTCTACTGGCTAAAATTTACGACCTGTCTCTCTACTCTACTGGCTAAAACTTTTCCCTCCGTGCTCCCTGTGCCTCTGTGAGATAAAAGTCTTTTTTGTTCCCCCTGTGATCTTTGTGGTTAAAAATCTTCTTGGCGTGAGGAAAAAAGATGATGTTTTTAAACTCTTAAACTTAAACTCTTCAACTTAACCTTCGTGGTTTCTTGGGGACTGCTAAATATTTAGCAGTCCCAGATTTTGGCTGCTGCCAAAATTTGGATTAAAACTTACCGTTGTTCGTTAATGGTTGCGCGGTCTGCTCCTGTGGTGTAGGCTTTTGGCCATGGTATGGGTCTTCTTTCGCCGATTTAAAGGGTTGTTGGGAGGGCTGCTGCTCGGGCTCGCATGTGAGCCAGCCACTCTTTTTGCAGATGCCGCTGCTGATCTTTTCAATTCGGCTCAAAACGAAATGGTGGCTGGGCGTTACCAACAGGCTGCGCAGGGTTTCAAATTCATCATAGACACTTACCCCGCTTCCACTAGCACGGTGGCCGCGCACGCCCCGCTTGGTCTCTGCCAGTTTTATACTGGCGATTATGCGGCGGCCATCGCATCCCTGAAAAAAGTGGCCGAGGACGCGCAGATGCCCAAGGAATGGAAGGAGCGGGCACAGTTTTATCTGGCTCAATCCGTATCGGCGCAGGCGTTCCTGCAGAAGGGTGAAGAGCAGAAAAAAGGGTTCGCCTCGACTCAACAGGCCTACGAAGAATTTTTGAAAAAATACCCGCAAAGCCAGTTTGTGGAAGAAGTTTACTACGGGCAGGCTCTCGTTTGCGCTCAGACTGGGGCACACCAAGAAGCTATCCAAAAACTTGCCGAGATGGATAAAAAATACCCTTCGGGCAACAAAAAAGGCGATGGCATGATTCTGCTGGGAAATATTTACGGGCTCCAGTCACAGGCGCTTTTGTCAGGCGGAAAAACTAGCGAGGCCAACGCGATGCTCCAAAAGTCTAGGGAAGTTTTTCAAAAAATAACCTCACTCTCTTCAGTCTCTCCCGACCTTGTGAATGAGGCTTTTTTGCAATCTGGAGAACTCCTTTCCGCCTCTGGCAAACACGCTGAAGCCGCCGGGCTATTCAAAAAGGTGATTAGCAAACAGCGCATGGAAGATGTGCTCAAAAAGGGGGTTGATGAAAAGATGGCAGCCATTCGTGCGCAACCTGCGAAACGGGAAACTTTACTGGAGGAAAAACGGGTTCTTGAGAGCAAGCTGGCTGCATTGAAAAATCGCCCAGACCCGCGTGTGACCGCCCTTGGCAAGGTCGCGTTTTGCATGGTTCAGATGCAGGCGTTCGATGAGGCCAGAGCCATCGCCAACCACCTTCTCAAATTCGCTTCGGAACAACAGAAGAAAACACTCCTTTCTCACCGCGCCCTCTCGCTGATCTTGCAGGGTAAACTCCCGCAGGCGGAGGAGGCGGTGGCGCGTTACAAACAGGCGTCCGGTTCATCCGCTGGTGGGGATAACCTCCTCATAATGCTGGGCAATCAGCACCTTTCTAAAGGCAACGCGGCAGCCGCCTTGGCGTGTTTTGAAAAGTCTCTTTCCGAGGATGCGCAGGGGCGTTTTACCGATGAAGCAGGACTGTGTGCTGGGGCGGCACTATTCCAGCTTGGGCGGCTAGACGATGCCAAAAAACGCTTTGCCGCCTACATAGAAAAAAACCGTGGCAAAAAAGAGGCCGAGTCGGCTCAGTTGCAACTCGCAGCACTCTGCATCCAAACACAAAAGCCGCAGGAGGCGCTCGTGATGTTGGAAGAGCTTGTCGCCAAGTCCAAAGACTCGGCCATCAAGGAGGACGCGCTTTTCCGCATCGGCTTTGCGCTGTCCGCGCTCCAGAAAAAAGATGAGGCTTCACAGGCACACAAGAAATTCGTCCAATCATACCCGCAGTCTCCAAACGCGCCCAAAGCCCTTTTTGCCGCCGCGCAATGTTTGGAGGGCGGGTCGAAGTCGGTAGAGGCTATGCCTCTTTACCAGCAGGTTCTCAAGAGTTACGCGAAAGATGAAGTTGCGCCATACGCGCAGCAGGCTGTCGCGTTCCAGCATTTGAACGCCAAACCGCCGCGTGCGACAGATGCTTTCAAAGCGTTTGAAGAGCTGGTCAATAATTATCCAGATTCGCCCTTGGCTCCGCCATCGCTTTTCTACCAAGCATCCATTCTTTCGCAGACTGGCCGAGCTGAAGAGGCGGCACAGAAATACCGCTATGTGATAGAACGCCACGCTGGGCAGCCTGTGGCGGCAGACGCGCTCTTGGCTCTGGCACGGATGCAGGCACGCCATCTCCAATCATTAGGCAATTACTTGGCGCTAGACGAAAAGGAAAAGAGTGGATGGGAACAGAAATGGGATGCCGCATTTTCTACGCTCTCCAGCATCCTGAAACAGTATCCGTCAAGCCCCTCCACAGGCCAAGCATTGAGCGAAATGGTCAAGCTGCAAACCGTCCGCGTGAAGGCAGAGAAACAGACTTTTGCTGAATCTGTAGCTGTTTTTGCAAAACTGGCAGAAACAGCCGACACCCCCGACCTTAAGGCCAAAATAGCTTTTGCACAAGCGGGCTTGATCTATGAATCTGGGGAAACGGCAAGTGCTTTGGTGATCATGGACAAGGCGTATTCGCAAAACCCGACCGCACGGTTTTCGCATGATGACTTGGATCGCTTCGGCGTCGGACTTCTGGCTGCATCGCGGTTCAAAGAGGCTCTGGATGTTTTTGAACGGCTGCTCCGTGAAGCCAAGCAGAACCCGCACGGGCAGGCCGCAGCATATTACGGGCTGGGAATTGCGCACCTGAATATGGGCAACTCCAACGAGGCCAAAAAATGGCTGGAGAAACTCAGCGCCGACTGCCCGTGGTCTGAAAAAATACATCATGCTAACTACAGCTTGGCCAAAACCAAAGAAACGCTGCTTCCAGACGAGGCCATAAAACTTTACGAGCAGATTATCGAAGCCCGCCCACAGACGCCAATCCCGCGCCTGAAGGCCGATGCCATGTGGGACGCAGGCGCGATTTTAGAGAAAAAAGCACCGCGTCTGAGCGATGCTAAAAACCGTTCAGACATGCTCGCCCGTGCTGCAGGATATTACGAGATGATTGATACCTTCATCGGCGTGCTGGCAGGCGACAAAGCACCGGAGGGTTTATGGAAAGCGGGTCAGCTTTACGAGCAGGCCGAGAAACCGCAAGACGCACGGCGTTCCTACAAATCGCTAGTGGACGCTTATGCCAATCACGCGCTTGCACAGCAAGCTTCGGCACGGCTGGCTGCGCTCCCGACCCCGCCGCCCACCAACGGCGGCAAAAGCAAAAGTCAGTGAAAAAACTGAGCAGGGAATCAGAAATCTACGCTGGGCTCCTGTGTGCTTACCCGGATGCCAAGTGCGAGCTGGAACATGCAGACAGTTTCCAGTTGCTCGTGGCCACCATCCTCTCTGCGCAATGCACCGACAAACGGGTGAACGAGGTGACACGCACACTTTTCAAGTCGTTTCCTAATCCAGCATCTTTTGCAGATGCCCCGTTGGAAGAGATTGAGCAGGCAATACGCCCCACAGGATTTTTCAGGAACAAGGCGAAAAATATTCAGGCTTGCTGCCAAAAATTGGAAAAAGATTTCAGTGGTCGCGTTCCCGATACGATGGAAGAACTCGTTTCGCTGCCAGGCGTAGGTCGGAAAACAGCCAATGTCATACTCGGCAACGCCTTTCAAAAAAACGAGGGCGTGGTGGTGGACACACATGTGATTCGCCTGTCGTGTCGGCTCGGTCTTTCGGCTCATTCTTCGCCTGAAAAAATCGAGGTGGATTTGATGAGCCTTTTCCCACGCGAACAGTGGATCATGTTATCGCACCTACTCATTTGGCACGGCAGGAGGCGTTGCCAAGCACGCAAACCAGATTGTCAGCAGTGCGAAATAAGCAATCTCTGCCCAGCTTCCGCTCAGAGGTTAGAACCAAACCAGTCGTTGAAGCGGTAAAGAAACCAGCCTAGACAGGCGGCGGCCATGAGTCCCAGAAGCCCATACAGCCAAGGGCCTGCCTGCTGGAAAGCGTCTTCTACTGGACGCAAGGGCGGCGTGCGGAGGGTGATGGTCTCGCTCTGGTTAATCACCTGCCCGTTTCCGTCAACGCGCCTGATCGAAAAAAAGTAAACCCAGTCTGGCCGGAGGCGATCTATGTCCACCGTAAAATGGTTGGGCGGCTCTTTTTTGCAAACAAGATCGTTCATTTCCACCCATGTGTAGTGTATGTCGCCGGAAATCAGCACGGGGGCAACGACCCTTTGCGCGATAGCGAAATGGCGCGGGTCTTCAACTTCAATACTCGACCACGCCAGCCGCACGGTCTCGCTGTCTAGCCTCGTCAGTGCGACATCGCGTTTTACCGTTGGTGGGCCATCGGGCTTGGCTTCGCTCTCAGGCAGTTTAGAGAGCGGCGTTTGCGCTGATCCCTCTTCGAAGATCGAATGTCCCTCAACCACGCGCCCGCTGAGCTGGTAACGATTGGTAGTTGTCCCCGCAAAAACTATCTGGTTTGTGTAAACACCGGCGATTTCTGGAGCGAAAACAATTTCAATCTTAGCACTTTCCCCGCCGTTGAGGCCAAGTGATTGGCGTGAAATAAAAAATGGTTTTGGACATTCAATGCGCCCGGCCCAAGGGCGGTCGCCGGGGTTACTCACTTGAACCGTGTTCGTGCGCG
>JAIFLJ010000025.1 GCA_020049135.1 bacterium
TTCGAGCGTTATCACCGCCACCCCAATCAAGCCCTACGCCTCATCCTTCATGCCTCCCCTCTCTTATGAAACATCCAACCAAACGCCCTGGCCGTTCCCCAGTGGGCATCATCCGTTCCTCATTCCGTCAGGACGGCAAGGTCAAACATTCCACGCATGGGCGTCTGGTCGGCTTGTCCTTGAACCAACTTAAACTCGTGCAGGCAGCATTCCGTAGTGATGTCCTGCCCAAGGGTTCTCAAAACTGTGCAACTGGAAGTGCGCCCAGTTTACCGCAAAACAGATGGTCGCATCCGCAGCCATGTGTTCCTCTGCACCTTGGCCTATTACCTGCAATGGCACGCCAATAAACGGCTCCAAGGCTTCTTCGCAGCCGACGGCACTCACAAGAACCGTCGCTGGACGATGAGCAATGTCATCGAACGCCTCTGCTCCATCCGCCGCGAACGCATCTCAATGGCAGGGGTGGAGTTCGATAAAATCACCAGCCCGCAAGACGACCAACAACAAATCCTCAACGCACTCCAAATCAAAATGCAGCCATCTTCATGAAATGACTATTCCAGACATCTCTTTGCAAAGAAGCATGTTGCAGATAAAGTCAAAAAGAAAGTGCGTATAGAATGGTGCGGCGAAGTAAGAAACCATTTTTCGCTTACGCTTTTTTTTTCATCAGGTAATATCCAGCCATGACAGCCGCCCCGGTCTTGACACTCACCCGCGAACAGATGCGCTCCCGCGCTCTCGCCTTCGCCCAAAAATGGCGGGGCGACCAGCGAGAAGAGGCTGACGCGAAAAGTTTCTTGGACGATTTTTTTGAGATTTTCGGGCGCGACCGTCGTGCTGTTGAGGCTGTCCACGAATACCGCATCGAACGCGAGAGCCAGTCCCAAGCACGCATAGACCTCCTCTGGCCAGGCAAGCTCCTCGTGGAGATGAAAAGCACGGGCAAAGACCTTGATGTCGCCGCGCAGCAAGCGTTCGATTATCTGCCTCACCTTGAAAAAGAAGACTATCCACGCTGGGTGCTCGTCTCCGATTTTGCTCATTTCCTGCTCTACGACCTCGGCGAAGAAGTCCACGATTACCTCCAATGTCTCACCCCCGACACTCACAAAAATGCCAAGCTCTTCGCCCAGTTCACTCTCGAAGAGTTGCCCGACCGCCTCGCCTGTTTCGGATTCATACGAGGTGACGAAAGCGAGGCTTTCCAGCCACAGCCAGAGGTCAATCTCAAGGCGGTCAAACTCCTCGGCTCACTCCACGACGAACTCAAGAAATCTGGATTCTCGGGTCACGACTTGGAGTGTTTCCTAGTTCGCATCCTTTTCTGCCTTTTCGCCGAAGATACCGATATTTTTCAGTGGAACAGTTTTACTCGTTTCGTTGAAAACTCCAAAAAAGACGGCTCCGATCTCGGTATCCGTATCGGTAAACTTTTTCAAATCCTCAATACCACTCTCCCCCAACGCAGCCCACACCTCACCGCCGAGTTCCGCGACTTCCCCTATGTCAACGGCGGACTTTTTCAGGAAAGGCTAGACCCGCCCGACACCGCCGCCTCTCACCGCGCCGCCCTGCTCGACTGCTGCCGATTCGACTGGTCGCGCATTTCTCCCGGCGTATTCGGCTCGCTTTTTCAAGGGGTGATGGAACCCGCCGAACGCCGCGCCAAAGGTGCCCACTACACCGCCGAAGAAAACATCATGAAGGTGATCGGCCCCCTGTTTCGGTGATGGAACCCGCCGAACGCCGCGCCAAAGGTGCCCACTACACCGCCGAAGAAAACATCATGAAGGTGATCGGCCCCCTGTTTCTCGACCGTCTCAAGGCGGAGTTGGCCTCCATCCTCGAAGAGTCGGGTGGCACCCGCAAAAAGAAACTTCAAGAATTTCATATCAAGCTCTCTTCCCTGCGTTTCCTCGACCCCGCTTGCGGTTGCGGCAATTTCTTGGTGGTGGTTTATCGTGAAATCCGTTTGTTGGAGCTTCAGGTCATGGAGGCTCTTTACGGCAAACAACTCGCCTTGCAGATGGAGGGTGGCGACTTGGCCAGAGTCCATGTGGATCAGTTTTACGGGATCGAAATAGAAGAGTTCCCCGCCCGCATCGCCGAGACCGCACTCTGGCTGACGGATCACCAGATGAACTTGGTGTTCTCCAAAGTGCTGGGCAAGGTTTACAAACGCATCCCCCTCAAAAAGAGCCCCACCATCCACCACGGCAACGCCCTGCGCCTCGACTGGAAAGAACTCCTCCCCCCCAAACAATGCTCCTACATCTTCGGCAACCCGCCGTTCGTAGGAAAGAAGGAGCAGGATGCTGGACAAAAGGAGGACATGTCTTTGGTGTGGGGCGAGGCCAAGGGGGCGGGCATCCTCGACTATGTGACTTGCTGGCATCGCAAGGCAGCATCCTACATCCAAGGCACTCGCACCTGTTGCGCCTTTGTCTCGACCAACTCCATTTCTCAGGGCGAACAGGTGGGCGTTCTCTGGTCACACTTGTTTTCACAAGGCATTAAAATCCACTTCGCCCACCGCACTTTCGCTTGGGACAACGAGGCTGGCGGCAAAGCCCATGTCCATGTGGTTATCATTGGGTTTGGGGTTCAAGACACACCTTCAAAAAAACTTTACGATCACGATGGCGAGACACCGCAGGTGATCGAAACAGCGGCGAATATCAGCCCTTACTTGATTTTGGGAAATAATACTTTGGCGCACCACCGCACCACGCCTGTCAACGGAGCACCACTGATCAACTACGGCAGTATGATGATTGACAAAGATCGTGGCGCGGGCGATGACGAAGGCTTGATACTCAGTCCCCAAGCGCGAAAAGAACTGCTCAAAGAATCTCCCGCACTCAAACCCTTCATCCGTCGTCTTTACGGTGGGGAAGAGTTTTTGAACGGGACAGAGCGCTGGTGTCTCTGGTTAGTGGATGCGCCAGCCGATTTGCTCCGATCATCCAAACTTCTGCAAGAGCGGTTGAAAAAAATAGCCGCTTTCCGGCTGAAAAGCAACCGCCCGCAGACCAAGGCGTTGGCGGATACCCCATCCCTTTTTGGAGAAATTCGCCAACCCGATTCGCGTTACTTGCTGATCCCGAAGGTTTCCTCGGAAAGTCGCCGCTATATCCCGATCGGGTTCATGTCGCCCAAGGACATCGCAAGCGGTAGTGCGCTCGTAGTCCCCAAGGCTACGCCTTTCCATTTCGGGATATTGTCTTCGCTCATGCACAATGCTTGGATGCGTGTGGTAGGAGGGCGATTGGAAAGCCGTTATCAATATTCTATCAGTTTAGTTTACAACACATTTCCTTGGCTCACCCCCACCGAGGCTCAGGCGGAGGCGATCAAAAAAGCGGCTCAAGCAGTTCTTGATGCCCGGCAACATTACTTGGATGCGGGAAGGACTCTCGCAGAGCTTTATGACCCGCTCGCCGCTGGTTCTCACCTGCCACTTTTGAAAGCCCACCAAGCTCTCGACCGCGCCGTGGACAAAGCCTATCGGAAAGAAGCTTTCACCAACGAACGCGAGCGGGTGGAATACCTATTTGGCCTCTACGAAAAACTGACCTCCCCACTCGCACTTTCTGTTGACTCGTCACGCCGAATAAAAAAACATCAATAGTTGCGGGACTCTTTCTTGAGCTACATCTTGCCAATGCAAGCAGCCGCCAAAACAAATTTTGGTTGAAACGGAAATACACTTGCCTCTTGCCAAAGACGGTTGCCAATCCCTACTTTCAGGCAAACAATTTTTCAGGAAAGGATGAAAGAGTCATGAAAAGGCGCGAATTTCTCAAGCAGGCAACTTTCGTTTCGGCTGCATATACTTTATTGGGTAAAGAGCCAGCGATGGCACATGCATCGGAGTCCGTTCCAACCACAGCACCTCTGATAGCGGTAGCGAAAGGAAGCGATTACCTAGCACTTGTGGAAAAGGTTCTGCAGCCGCTCGGCGGCATGAAGGCTTTCGTGAAAGAAGGGCATCGCGTTGTGGTCAAGCCCAACATCGGGTGGGATAGGACACCAGAACAGGCTGCCAACACCCATCCGCTGGTCGTAAAAGGTCTTGTTCAAGCTGCATTGGCCGCCGGTGCTGCGCAAGTGCTCGTGTTCGACCGCACATGCAACAATGCTAAAATGTGCTACCAAAACAGCGGCATACAGGCCGCAGTAGAATCCATTTCAGACAAGCGTGCGCAGTGCGTTTTCATGGATGATAGAAAATATGTCAGCACCGCGATCCCCGGCGGCAAAGCACTCGACTCGTGGGGGTTTTACAAGGACGCCCTCGAAGCTGACTGCTACATCAACGCCCCTGTAGCCAAAAACCACGGCATCACCAAACTGACTCTAGGGTTGAAAAATATCATGGGCGTTATAGACGGCAAACGCGGCCTACTGCACCAAAACATAGGTCCAAAACTTGCCGAACTAAACAGCGTGCTGCGCCCGAAACTAACAGTTGTGGATGCCACACGCATTCTGCTGCGGCACGGCCCACAGGGCGGGAATCTCGAGGATGTTGAAACGAGGGAGACGCTCATCGCAAGCACTGACCCAGTGGCAGTCGACGCTTACGCTACCACGCTGTTTGGCATGAAACCCTCCGATCTCTCCACCACGGTGGCAGCCTACGAATTGGGACTCGGCGAAATGAATTTGGATAAGGTCAAAATCGTGGAGGTCTGACCCACACGCAATGAATGTGTCCACGCCACCCAAAAAAATTAGACACCCGATAAAACGATACTTATGGGCGCGGCTGCGCTTGGCTACCCAAATTCTCACGCTGGTTTTTTTTGTCGCGCTTTTTTTTAAAACTCGCGGAGAAGTTTTTTCGCAGGGGGGCTGGCCGCTCAATGTTTTTTTCTTGGCCGACCCCCTCATTGCTTTAGCGGCCACTGCGTCTGGGCGCGTTTTACTGGACATGTTCTGGCCAGCCGTAATCGTATTTTGTCTAACACTGTTTCTTGGCAAGGCGTTCTGCGGCTGGATATGTCCGCTCGGCACGCTTTTGGATGGTTTTCACGCGGCCTTCCGCCCATGGCTCAAGCGCGTCCCGTTTTTCAATGCCCCCTACCTCAACAGTCGCCCAGCTCGTTCTGTCCGCGTGGGTGTTCTGGTTATCTTGCTGCTATGCGCCATCTGCGGTTTACAGCTTTTTATTTTTTTAGATCCTATCACCATACTGTTTCGCGCTCTGACACTGTTCGTTGAACCATTTGCATTCGACGGGATGCAGACTTTTTTCTCATGGCTGTACTGCCACGCCCCTTCATCCGTAAACAGCGTGGGCGACCCCGTCTATGCATGGCTGAAAAATGAGGTTTTTCCAGCGGAACGCCCCACACGGCTTCTTGGTGGACTGGCTCTAGGCATGATTGCGGCCATTTTTTTAATGGACATCTTGGGTAGGCGTCTGTGGTGCCGAACAGTTTGCCCGCTCGGCGCGCTCCTCGGGCTTGCGGCCAGATTTTCTCCATTGAAAAGGATTCCTAGCAAATCTGGCTGCGGCGGATGCCGTGAGTGTGAGCACGACTGCCGCATGGGAGCTTTCGACGAAAAAGGCCAGATAATCCCTAGCGTCTGCAACTTGTGCATGGACTGTGTGGAAAACTGCCCGCGTGAAATATCTTCGTTCTCCATCAAAATCAAAAATGCCACCACAAACAGCGTGCCACCCGATCTTTCAAAGCGTGTTTTCATAGCGTCTCTCGCCACGGGTGCCGCCATCCCGCTACTGGCAAAATCGGGTTTGGCTCCATGCCTTTTGGCAGAACAAAATGAAGCCGGAATCCTGCGCCCGCCAGGGGCGCGAACTGGAGATAGTTTTCTGGATTTGTGCGTCCGCTGCGGACTGTGCATGAAAATATGTCCAACATCGGCATTGCAGCCCTCTTGGGCAGAAGACGGGTTCGAAGGTGTTTTTGCACCACGATTGATCCCGCGCATCGGGTATTGCGAGTTCAACTGCCACGCTTGTGGCCAAGTCTGCCCCACTGGAGCAATTGCGCCGCTTTCACTAGAGGAAAAACAGTCCGCTGTAATTGGGAAAGCGAAGTTCGATAAAAGCCGTTGCATCCCGTTCGCGACAGGCGAATCGTGCCTCGTTTGCGAAGAGCATTGCCCAGTGCCAGACAAGGCTATCCACTACCGCGAAGTGGAAATGAAAACGCCCTCAGGCCGCACCACAACAGTTCGGCAGCCTTATGTCAAACGGGGCCGCTGCATCGGCTGCGGTATCTGCGAAAAAGTCTGCCCTCTGGACGGGGAGGCCGCAGTTCGGGTTTTTCCAAGGCTAAGGAGCCGTTCATAAATAACATAAACACAATCTGCTCGTCCTTTTGCCGCCATCCTGCGTTGCTCCTCAGTTACAGACCCCTGCGGGTATGCTCCTTCGTCGCGCCTTGGCTGACGACAAAATGACTTCGCATCTTTGATCATGTTATTTATGAA
>JAIFLJ010000059.1 GCA_020049135.1 bacterium
TGCCACTTAGTCCACCACCCTGAACGAGGATAAAAATCAACGGCAATTTTTCCTCCTCCCTTAACCATTCTTGCTAAGCATTCAAGGGTCTTCTTTGGATCGGGTGTATGCTGAAGAACACCAAAGCAAAAGACATAGTCAAAACTTTCCTCCTCAAAAGGAAGTTCATAGACACTCGCTTGAACCACTTGCAGTCGCTGGTTGTTGCTATGTGCGGCACTGTTCGCAAGCACTGCACTTGAGTAGTCAACGGAACACAAAAAGGCATTAGTTGCACCCAAAATAATTTCTGTAAAGCGCCCCGCCCCACATCCGATTTCAAGAACAGATTTACGCGCCATTTCCTCAGGAGTCCATCCACAGGAGGCAAAAAATCGCTTGCGAGTCAAATCAGAACATCTAGATGAATCATATTGGGTTTTTGGAAAAGTATTCCATTGAAATCCAAATGTATCTGCATAACTGCTTGCTCCACAAAAGCGATAAACACCTGCTTCCTTGGGAACTTTCCTGCCAGAACCTCCGACGAGACTGTCCCCATCAACTTTTAGCACTTCGCCTGTTTTGGGATCCACCCACTTGAATAAATTTGCAACCTTCGTCATAGAACACCCATTTCACGATTAAAGTGACCAAGAAATTTCTCTGTCTGAATAGCTTTTTCTCCGATCACGCCCCCCTTTGCCATATTTTTTTTTGCACATTTTCTTTTCAAGAATGAAAATAATCTTCTTAGAAAGCGCATGCAAAAACCCAAACTCATCTTTCGCAGGCCAGATGCCACCACTAAAACGAGTCGCATCTTCCAGTTGTCTTGACAAACATTGGAAATCCATGCCCTTAATTCACCACGCTTGAAATTATCCTCGCATCCAGCAAATCTAAAAATACTGCTGTATATTTTGTTTCTCCCGATAGGATACAGAACACGGTTCAGTTCCTCGTCGGGAAAACCCGCCTTTTTCCATGAAACTCTTATTTCTTCGACCATCAGAAACCACATGCGCATTATTTCCGCTACTCCAGTTGACTTGCACATACTGTCGGAACAATTATAAAATATAGCGCCAGCATCCGAGTGAAATATCGAAGATCCCTGCAAAGCTAAAAGTGCCGTCCAACCCTGCTCCGTCCAAAACCACCAATCTTTGCGTGGAACACCGATTTTCTTCACCGCTTCGGTTCTGAACAAAATTCCCGGAAAAGAAACGCCAAAAATCAAGCATTTTTTCGCCCCCTCATCGGGCGATTTGATTTCAATAGTTTTATCTTGGGAAGTATTGATCGAAAGCTTGCCATCGGGAGTAGATTCCCAGACACCCATCGAAACAAATACAGGATGAATGCCGCTTGAAAAATGCTTGTCCAATGCTTTCTCAAGGAAATCTGGCAGTAATAAATCATCGTCACAAAGAATGCAAAAATAGGGGGTTTGGACGGTTTTTATCCCAAAAATGAAATTTTCTATAGATCCAATATTTTTTTCATGTGCAACATACTCCACACGAGAGTCCATTTGCAAAAGCCTTTCGACCATCTCCATCGTCTCCTTTGAAGGCGCATTATCCAGAATGCGAAGAATGAAATCACCTCGGGTTTGTTGCAATACACTTTGGGCGGCTCGCCTCAAAAGCTTTGGACGCTTATAAGTAGGTAGCAAAACAGTGGTTGTCGCCAAGATTTTACTCATTGATCACTTTAGTTGGGGTTATTTCTTGTTATCAGATGAGACTTTTTAGGAACGATCAAGATTGCAGCCGCAGCACAGGAGCAAAAAATAAAGAAAGCTACAGCAAAAAGCCAAAGAACTTTTCCAAAATAAAAATCTAGCGGCTTTAAAAATTGCCTGAGAATTATAGCTGCAACAATTCCAGCCAATAACGGAACTAGGGTGTCATACAAATACCACCGAATTTTTTCTTCCAACAACAGTTTTTTGTGCATGAAATGAATGACAAACAAAATGTAGCCTGCATTTAGAAAGAGCCAAGCAAAAGCAGCTCCCTTAGGACCATAATTTATCACCCCCCATATCATACACGGAATGATCGCTCCAACAGCAAGAAAATTTGCTTTTAAAGCCAACGATGTCCATCCATGGGCAAACATCAAAGCCCCAGGCATGTGCATCATTGCATTGAGCAAGTTTCCAGCGGCCAATATCCTCAGAAAAGGAGCACTTTCCTTAACGGTGCTACCATTGCCTATCCAGACATCTAGGATAGCTTCTGGAAAGAATATGATTAGAATTCCTGCCGAACCAGCACTGACACTCACCATTTTGGAACCCTGATGATATATTTGTGCAAGACCCGATCCCCCAGAAGCAATCATTTCATTCATTTTGGGCCCAAATACCTGAACTATGGGTCCAGCTAGCAATGATAAAATTCCAGCTATCGCAGAGGCCAGAGCGTAAAACCCAAACTCCTCCAAAGTCAGCATTTTTGTTAGCACCAGCTTGTCCGTCTGACCAATTCCGAAAGCGAGCAGAAAAAGCAGTGCCATTCCACCAGAAAATCTCGACACGGATATCAACGACACCCAAGAAAAGGCTGCACGCTTTGAATTTTTGGGTAAGATAAAATAGACAAGATAAGCAAAAGTTCCAACCGAAAAAATAGAGACGCAAGCGTTCCACAAAAAAAATGATCGGATATCGGGAGAAACCCAGGCCACTAATACGGCAGCTCCTGCCCCGCGCAAGGTGGCAACAACAATCAGAGCACCGTTTAATGCCACCTGCATCTGCAAGCCGCTCAGGCAGCTTCGATAAATATTTTCAAAGACCTTCAGGACGGCAACCATTCCCATTGCGACCAACGCATGGATCACTGTTTCTTTGGGGAGTTGGTTGGCATTTAGCCACCAATCCGCCAGCCATGGAGTGGCACTCCAAAACACCAAGACTGCTAGACCAAGAAAACAAGCGCAAAATATTTCTACGCTTCTCAGCAATGTTCGAATGGAGTTAGCATCATGAGCACCTCCTCTCAGACGAGCCATTTCTCTGGCTAATAAGGGGCTAGCGAATGCCTCAAGAGGACCCAGAGCAGCTAGGATCAGCGTAAAAACACCTACCAATCCAAAAGATTCAACCCCAAGGCAATTAACATAGACGGGAATAAAAGCGACCCCCATCAATGCCGACCATCCTTGCCCAACATAATTGGCTACAATATTTCTTTTTGTGGAATTCACTAATGAACTTCAGGCCACTGCCAGCCTTTTTCTCCCCAAAGCACCCCCTGCTTACACACCATTTCCATTTTTCTGCCATTCGAATCTGTTTTCACATCAACAACTTCAAAGAGTATATTTAAAGGATTTTAGATCCCTCCATAACCCCTCTTTTTCAGGCCTCATACTTCAATCTTTTAAGAAATTTCCAAAAGCTCTTTTTTTCCGCGCTTTTCTTTAGAATTCACTTTTAACTTGACCTTCATTTTCTGCGAATATCACTCGGAATGATTCTTGCCTGCTTCCACACATTTTATTGCAACAGCCTCTGGATCAAACTCGAGAGTATCTTTGCCTACTCCTGTATCTGGATTCGATTCTCTTCGTATAATGATGAGTCGTCGAATTTTCGGAACTTCCCCATAGAGTTTGGTAACAAAGCGATCCAAATTAGAGACTGTGCTTTTTGAATCGTCAATTAACACGGCTGTTCCCGTTTTCATGACACTTGCAATGAGCGGTGAAAAGTCCTGCTCTGGCACAAAGTTGACAGAATAAAAGTCGGCTGTTTTTCCCTGCTTGCTAAGCGTATCCACAAGAGCCTTACCATTCAAATAGGCTGCATTGAAACATATAACAGTAGCATCATTTCCCTTGGAATATTGAAACCATGAAGAATCGTCCCCGTAAGCCACAAGGCTTGGGTCGGAAAGTTCCATAGACCACATGCGCTGGCTCAGACAAATAATTTTGAACCCAGGCTCCCTCAGTTGTGCGGACAAAACTCTGCTAGCATCCTTCTTATTTGTAACGACATATCCAAGACACTTTGCAGCAGAACAAATTTCTAGCAGTCCATTATAGCTGGATTGAGGTCCCTGCAACCCTTGATCGCAAAGGATCGTAACGACAGAAAAGCTGCCTATGGGTTTTTTCATCGGGGCGCATTTGGCAAACGCCCAAGTATTGACAAATTGATCCATGGACAACAGGATGAATTCCAATTGCTTGGAGAACATAATTGCGTTCATACCGCTCATCATGAGTCCAAATCCGACCCCAGCATGGGTATTTTCACAATTCCCCACATTGAGAATAAGTCCATCGTTCATGACCGACAAATTCTTTGTCATGCCGGAAATACGGGACCCATTGTCTATGTTCTCGCCATAGACTACCGCACTGGGCAATTTTGCAATTTCAGCAGCCAAAATAGCGTTGATTCCTTGAATGTAACTTATCACAGTTCCGGCTCCTTTTCCAAAACAACCTTGGCAAGCAACTGATCATATTCCTCCGCAGTGATGCTTTCTTTCAACACATGAATCGCATCACTGGAACTGCTTTCCAAAATAGAACCCTCCGCCAGATTAACGACTTTAGGATCCGTCGGCCACCCAGGCGTGGGACCGGCATGCTGATTATAGGATTTTGTTATGATTTCCACACAAATGGGTTCCGATTTTTTTACTGCTAGGCTTCGAACATCAGTGAGTGCTTGGACATATTCAAAAATATGGTTCGAGTCCAATCGCTGGTAGCCAATAGAAAAAGCTTCAGAAAATAATCCTATATCAATGGGGCATCTGCGCTGAGCAATGGTGGACGACATGGACATGTCGTTATTTTCAATTAAAAAAACAATCCTCAGCCCGTGTGACTTTGCAAAAGTCAAACTTTCATAAAAGGATCCCTCTTCCATGGCACCATCCCCTGTTGCCACAAAAACAACCGCATCATTTTTTTGTGCCAAGTCAGCCAAGGCAAAACCACAGGCAACAGGCATGTTGTTGCCCAATATGCTGGAGGCGTAAGGAATGCCGCTGCCTGGCTGGCATAAATTCATGGATCCCAGTGACCCTGAGGCAATCCCGTCGCCTCGACAGGCATATTCCTTTACGATGTCCTCAAATGAATCACCCAAAGCAAGATTGTAATGCATATTGCGATGTGTGGCCAAAAGCCGATCCCCCCTATGCATGACATGCTTCACGGCTACAGCAACCGCTTCATGCCCCATGGCAACATGAATAGGAAGCCCGCCAAAAGCCTTTTTTTTGAGCATCTCATTAATTAATTGCTGGCGATGCCTCAGTCGAAGCAAATCCAAAGCTATGGCGATTTTATCCATGTGATGCATCAGGCCGCCGTTATGTGCGTGTTGAGTGTTTCTAATCCTGCTCTCAAATTAAGCCCCTGCTTCCAGCCAAGCCTTAATTTGATTTTTGAGTTATCGGGATTACGGATGGAAACAGCACCAGAATTCTTTTCTATTAATTGAGGTGTCGTTCCAAAAATTTTCGCCCCCTCTTTTACAACATCACGCAAGGTGACTAGAATATCACCAGACAAATTGAAAATTTCATATTTTGGAACACCCAGAGACGCTAAAATTCCAGAACAAATATCGCTGACATGAATGAAACGACGAGCCGTATCGGCAGCACCTACTTCGATTATCGCCTTGTCCCTAGAAGAAAAAAACAGGCTTTCAACTGCCGACCAATTGGAAGGTCGAGGCCCATAAACGATGCCAAAGCGCAGCACTGTCCCTGAAAGCGCACCGTCTGAACAGGCAAGTCGGAGCATCTGCTCTCCCACCAACTTGGTGATGGCGTATTCCGACTTAAGCATGCTGATATCAATGACGGTATCCTCACATTGCACTTCGTTGTTGGCGACCTCGCCATAAACCCATTCGCTGGAGGCAAAAATAAATTGCTTCACACCCTGCCTTTTTGCCGCTTGGATCAGATTGATGGTTCCGCTGACATTAATTGAAAAGGCATTAACCAAATCAGCCGCACAATCCTTGTCCCTCGAAATGGCTGCTAAATGAACCACGGCTTCCGCCCCTTTTGGAATTAAGGAAAAAACACTGGGATCGCAAATATCACCCTTCAGACTTCTTTTATCGGAGGATGCAGACGGATCAATGCCTATCCATTCTTTTCCTAATCCATCCAATTGGGTTCGTAATTCTTTTCCGATAAAGCTTTCAGATCCTGAAATGACAATCATGTTCAAACCTCTTTTTTCTTTTTTAAAAATCCGCTTGGCGAGCAAGTCACGCCAAACCGCTCGTAGTGGGGATCCACAATGTAATTCGGGTGCATTTTGAGAAACTCCTCTATCGCCTGCAATGGATGGTCTTCATTCCAGTGTGACTTTGCTCGAGGAACATCACCCACATACGCCTGCGCACCATCCATGACAACCAGATAGCTTTCAGGTGTGACCATCTCGTGATAGAATTCCATCTCTTTCAGAACATGCTCTCGGGTGTGGTTGCTGTCTAGAACAACGAGAACGGTTTCAGCACCAAGCACCTGGGAGCGCACCTTTTCAACGATATTTACCTCCACCGAGCTTCCCTCGATCAATTCAATACGCGGCTTCAAAAAGTGCTCTTCAATTGCCTTCCTGTTGTGCGCCCGGATTTCGACATCCACTCCCACAACTTTTCCTTTCCCGATCAACTGACAAATAGAGGCCGAAAAAATCAAGGAACCGCCGTGAGCAACACCACACTCAACGATGACATCGGGTTTTACCGCCCACAACAATTCCTGCATGGCCACAATGTCATTGGGCAATTGAATGATCGGTCTTCCCATCCAAGTGGGCTGATACATCCACTGAAACTCAGCCGCCAGTTTGAGCGACAGCGCGTTGACCAAATCTGCCCCATCCTGTGAATAAAGATTAAATTCAATTTGTTCGCCCCCATTGCAAAGGACTATTTTGCTGTCGGCATTTGTTTTAAAATTTTTCATTTCACTCCCTTTGAAGATGCACAACTTGTGAGCCGCGGCTCTCGTATTTGACTCGAATCAATGTCAGTTCTCTCAAAACGGAAATCACAGCATCTCTTTTTTCTTCTGGCACAACGAACAAGAGAAAACCGCCCCCACCAGCTCCGAGCAACTTGCCACCATGAGCACCCGCTTGAATTGCTGCATCATACCACGAGTCAAACTGGGGGTTGCTAATTTTGGAGGTAAGCCGCCGTTTGTTCTCCCAGCCTTCCTGCAAAACGCCTCCGATTTCCTTCAGCGGGCAATCCTTTTCCATGAGAGACCAAATCTCATGGCTTTGCCTTTTCATTTCCCTCAGTTCATCCATTTTGCTTTCAGTGGAAACCTGCTGTTCCAGCAATATGGGATCTGCCGATCGAGAAATGCCCGTCCAGAACAGCATTAAAGAATCAAAAAGTCTTTCGATCTTTTTTTCAGGAAGGTGTTTGGGAGAAAGGACAACCTCACCGCTTGGACAAAAAAAGAAATGATTCAACCCACCAAATGCCGCAGCATATTGATCCTGCTTGCCGATCGGTTTTTTCAAAACATTTATTTCAATGTGACATGCCTCTTCAGCCAATTGGGCAGCAGAAACACTGTCGCCTTTGAATGTGTGCAATGCATTGAGTAGCCCCACCGTAAAACTGCTGGATGAACCAAGCCCGGAGGATCCTGGTAAATCTGCAATAGTCCCGATGTAAAGCGGCGGCTCGATGCCTACAAATCGAAGGGACTCTCGAGCGATGGAATTTTTTATATCTTCCAAGCTATCCACATGCTCGGTTTCGGAATAGTTCAATCGGTAATTTTCCAAAAAAAGCCGATTGTGCCTTTTCACCGTAACATAGAGATACTTATCAATGGTAGAATTTAAGACGGCTCCCTCTTCCCGCTCATAAAATGCAGGCAAATCCGTCCCGCCGCCAGCAAAGCCAATCCGTAATGGGGTTTTTGTTGTGACTAAAGATGGTGAAGGCATAGGAAAAATTCAGTTACTGATCATTTTCGGAGCCCCAGGAAACCCCTGTAGAAATTTTCCTGAAAATCCCCGACTTCTGCAATCTCTGATGATTTCGTCGGAAAAATTCCAAGCCAATATAAATATAATTTCTGGTTTCATCGCAAGCCCCTCATCAACCGAAACAATGCGAGATTTTGAACCTGGAGCAAAAAGCCCCTGCTTTCGAGGGTTATTGTCCACGATCACAGGCAACACTCCAGCATCAATACCCAAATAATTAAGGTAGGTGGAACTACGAGCGGAAGAACCAAACCCGATCATTTTTCGATGCCCCATAGTTTCTATCAGTTTCAGGCTCAACGCCCTGTGCTCGGCAGATCTTTCCGAAAACCTGATCCAAGCAGCCGTTGTATTAACGCCGGATTCCTCTTCGCGCTTTCTTTGCGCCTCTAACTCCGATGTTATAGAACGCTGCTTTTTTGAAAAATGAACTACAATGGATCCCCCGCTAATCGGACTGATCTCCACATGAAAGGCATGCAGGTCGTGTTTAAAAAGCAAATATTCCATCGAACTCAGGGAGAAATAGCAGAGATGCTCGTGATAAATGGAATCATAGTGCAACTCGTCCATGATCTTTCCAGCATCGTGAAACTCGATCATGCCAACACCATCATCGGCAAGAACATCCCGCATTCCAGCAATAACTTCGTGCAGTTCACTAACATGGGGAATCACATTGCGAGCAAACACCAAGTCAGCCAGACCGCGTTTTTTGACAACCTCAACCGCTACCGCGCAATTCCAAAATTCCGGCCAAGTCTCCACTCCAGACATCGTTGCCTCTTGGGCGATATTAACAGCCGGATCAATCCCCAGCACCTTGCACTGCTCCGCGACAAACGGCTTTAAAAAAGTTCCGTCATTGGAAGCAATTTCAACGACAAAAAACTTTTTCTTGTCCACCGCCCGCTGCGCCCGCTGGCAAAACAATTGTGCATACTGCCTCGTTCCCTCGGCTGTTCCTGAAACCCAAAAATAGTTGCGAAACAGTCGTTCCTTGGAAACCGTTTCCATCAGTTGCACCAAGCGTGACTTTGCGCAAAAGCCAATGCGCAGAGGAAACCGATCTTCTGGTTCATCCACGGACTTCAATAGAGCATTTGCAAGTGGCTGCAAACCCATGTCGAGCACGGGAGCCAAGTCGGCTTCCCCAGAAACACGGCACTGAGTAATTGTTGAGCAAACTTCGGTATCTGTCATTTTTTACTTTTTATTTCTTTTTCGTGCATTTCCATCAAACCCCGATGAAACAAGGTTTTTGGTTGCCAGCCAAGATATTGTTTTGTTTTGCTGGTGCAAGCAAAAATGCCGCCCTCTCTGAAAGAAGTTGGTGGCTCCCAAAGGGTTCCACCAGACAGGAGTGTTTTGACACACCCCGCCACTTCCCCAATACGATGTAACACTCCCGAACCAAAATGAAAATCTCCACAAGGCCAATCATTTTCCAGTGCCAGTCGAAAGCCCTCCACAACATCCTGAATATAAATGAAATCCTGAAGTGCCTGCTCATTTTTCACATAGCTTGTTCCCTGAAGCAAACTGGGAAGCAAAGATGCACGGCGCTGACCTGAACCATAGACAAAAAATAGACGGCACCAACCAAAAAAATATCCGCGCTCTTTTGCCAAAATAAGTCCGCTCGCTCGGGAAGAAAGCTTTGCCCAAGTAAATGCATTGCATGGGGAACATTCCGCATCTTCCTCGCACAGACCCATCTTGTTTCCAAATTCCCAGCAACTGCCAGCCGCAATGATTTTTTTGCATGTCCCTATCCTAGAGACCGCTTCAAAAAAGCATGTGCTCATGCGCAAATTTTCCAAGGATTTTTCCCATGAAAAGTCGGGAATACCCGCCCAAGCCAAATGGCAAGCCGCCTCTGGCTTGAACTCTTTCATGACATCAAAGCAGCCATCTGGATTGCACAAATCCTCTTTAATAAATCGGATCCCGCTTCTATCGCCACTTTGCTTCCGGGAAAAAGCCAAAATTTCATGTCCTGCCCGATGCAACTCCTCAACCAATGAGCTTCCAATGAAGCCTGTGGCTCCCGTCAAAACGATTTTCATAAGTCACTGCGGATTATTCGCCCCATGCACGAGAGGAGGATATGAAAGATCCTTTTCAGAGATCACAACGGGAGAGGCGGGCCATTTCAGAGCAAGTGCTGGATCATCATATCTTACGCCCAAATCAACTCCAGCCTTGTAAACTGACGAATGGTAGTAATGAATCACCGTGTCATCAACCAGCGTCAAAAATGCATTCCCACACCCGTTGGGCAAAAAAATAGACCGCCCGTTTTTTGCCGTCAATTCTACACCGATAGATTTCAGAAATGTGGGCGAATCGGCCCGCAAATCCACAACCATATTGTGAACCGCGCCCCGCACGCAGCCAAGCAACTTGCTCTCCGGCAAAGCGGTGCTTCTATAATGAATCCCTCGCAAGGTGTGCCTCTTTTCATTCTGCGAAAAATTGGTCTGCCTGATAGTAAAATCCAAGCCTGCTTTGGCAAACTCCTCAGCACAAAAATGCCGCCAAAATCGCCCTCGATTGTCTTCAAATGGCTCGGGTTCTATCAAGTAGACACCTGCAATTTCCAATGCTTGAATTTTCAAATTTTTCCTCCTGTCCAGCGAAGTGATTGATCCAGTTTCCCAGATTCACGCAGAAATTTTAATTGCTCAAGACGAGCGCATTTGACACCCCTAAAATCAGACTCCTGAAAGTGAACTTTTCTGAAAAAGTCCACCAATTCGACACCGCCGCGATCCAAATCCCACTCTGGCTTGAACCAGTCCGAAAGTTCCGTCAGGATGCGATTGAAGCAGACTCGGTAAGTTCGGCTGTCCGAACCATGTTCTCCCGTAAAAATCAGACTGCTTCCCGCCACGCTTCTCTGAGCGGCCTCCGCCAGTTGCCGCACAGTAAAATTTCCGTTTGGGATACCTACATTAAACGATCGCTTGTTCACCAATTGGGCGGGAGCACAAAGTCCCGCCATAAATGCGGAACAGACATCTTTCACATGAACCACGGGCCGCCAAGGAGTCCCATCGCTTTTTATTTCAATTTTTCCAGTGGTATATGCGCAGGCAACCAAATTGTTGAAAACGATGTCGCATCGCAGACGCGGGCTGACACCAAAAACCGTGGATGGCCGAAAACAAACCACCTCGAAGCTGTCATCTGCCATCTCCTTGAGTGCTTTCTCGGCCTCCCATTTGGTGCGTGCATAGGCTGTGAGCGGATTTTTTTCACTGTCATCCTCATCCAGTTCGGCATCAGAACCAGAAATGCCATACATGCTTTGGGAAGATGCGTAAACGAAGCGCTTAACTCCAACCTGCTTAGCCAATCCTGCCACATGCAGCGTGCCTTTCATGTTGATTTCTTCGGTCAAGCTCGGATTCAACTCCCCTAATGGATCGTTGGACAATGCCGCCAAATGGACAACGGCATCCTGCCCGCGCAGGTCGTCCAAACTGGCATCCCTCACATCTTTGCGTATTTGTTGACCGATGTCATTGAAGGAGCCAATTCGACAGTTTTCATAGTAACAGGCATCCAGCCCTACCACCTGACTCCCACCCGCCTCTAACAGCGGAGCCAATACAGACCCAATGTAGCCCAGATTTCCTGTAACAACAATTTTTTTGGGTAGCTTCATATTTTTGAATGAGCCGATTTAGCGGCTATTTAGGAGAATTGGAAAGAATTTTTTTTGTCCACCCGATCAGAGAAGATTCCACAGTAACCATCCCTGTCTTGCAACCCGCCGCATTTCCCGCTTGCACATCACGCTCATCATCCCCCAGAAACCAAGTGCGAGAAAGATCTAGGTGATGCTCACGCTGAGCTTGCAAAAGCATTCCTGGCTTCGGCTTGCGGCACAAACAGTTATCGTCCCAATGATGTGGGCAAACATAAATTCCATCTATTTTTCCCCCAGCGGATGCAGCCTCATATTCCATTTTCCCATGGACGGATTCCAATTGCTCGTTTGTAATCATCCCACGAGCCACACCAGCTTGATTGGTTATTATAAAAATACGAAAACCGTATTCTTTTAACAGTTTCAAGGCCTCCAATGCGCCTGGAAGCCAAATGAAATCTTCGGGTCTCCTGATATAATCTGCCTTTGCCGCTCGACGGTTGAGAGTGCCGTCTCGATCAAGAAGGATCGCTGGTTTGCGTTCTAAAAACTCACCAGTCATAGGCAAACGCCGAAAAGAACCGACACTGTAATATCTATGGCTCGTGACAAACCCGACAAGTTTGCCTTCTTTAATGAGTTCTGGATAGAGTTCACGCTCAAAAGAAATATTCCCAACTGGAAGGCGTTCAACCATGTTCTTTGAAAAAATGCCAAACCCTATTTCGACGCCGGCAAGCCCATCGGCTTTTCTGGATTTATCGTAAATTTCAATGAGACCAGATGGACCCACTCTCACATTGCTCTGTGTATAGCCATCATCGTTGGCGTAAATGGTGAGGAGAGCCTCACCGCCAACCTTTTGAAAATGTTCCCAAAGCGCAGGAAAATGGATGGGGCAATAGTTGTCGCAATAAGCCAAAAAGAATTCTTTTTGCAACATGGGTAATGCATGAATCAGTCTAGTTCCTGTTTCAGCTTCTGGCGGGAGCATCGAATGAAGAACTCTAACCCCCCAACGATGTCCATCACCAAAGTAGTCTTTCACCTGATCAGCAAGATACCCAGAGAGAAACAAAAACTCCTCAAAACCCTGCTCCTTTAGCATTTCTAGCAAGTATTCACTAAATGGCTTGCCGTGAAAACGGATCATTGGCTTTGGAGTCTCCGCCGTCAGCGGCCTTAACCGAGACCCAACACCTCCCGCAAGGATGACTGCCTGCCTAGGACGCTCGCACTTCATGATTTCCCTTCGTTTTTTTCACTACCGACAAGATAAATGGAGCACCCATTATAAGATGTAAAAAATTAGAAATTTCATTGCACCCCTAATTTTTGAGACGCTTGGTTCGAAGCCATAATTCCATCCATGTAGCAAAACCAAAGGCTACCAAAAACATATAAAATCCGTAGCGGAAGCGCATCATTGTTCCAACATTACTATAAGCGTAAGTGAACAGCAACAGCCCGAGCATACAGTATCCACATGAAACCCAAGCGACCGTTTTGTTTCGATGCCGCGCCAAGCCAATCGGCACGCCCAAAAGACACAGCCAAAAAATGGGCGTAACCAGACCCAACACTCTTCTTGCCATCGTGCTGCCTTCAGTGCTTCCTTCTCCGCACCACAGATCTGGAAAGGGGCTCAACAACCCAACCTGCAATGCTCTTGGTAGATAGGCTAAAAATGCCTCTGCAGAATTAAGGCGTATATGAGCATCAATGACTGTTTTCCCACCGCTGCGCGAAACTCCGCGTCGTTCCCCTGCAATTCCAAAGATTTTTTTTTCCACCCCCTCAGGCAACCAGTCGCTACGAATCCAAGAACGATTGAAGTCTGCCTCCACTTTTGAGAGATACGAATCCCACTCCTTCAAAACAGTCCACCACAACACAAAAGAGGCTTCCAATACTGCTGCTCTCTCGTTGCTTTTACTCTTTTCCCATCGCTCCCATGCCAAAAAAACTTTTTCTTTTTCCTCGCCCGCCCTCTTTGAAAAGCCATTATTGCCCGCCCCCTTGATTTCCAGTGAAACCTGATATTTTTCTAAAAGATTTTGATTAAAGTCACACTTTTCAATTATTTTTTTCCAATCTAGGTCCGCTACATTTTGCCCTGCCACAGGTGAGACTTGCCCTGCCACAGGTGCGGATAGGCGTTCCGAAGGTGTGGGCAAAACGCGATTTATTAATCTGCGACCATGATAAACCATCATCCAATGTTGAAAAACCAAGAGCAAAACAGCCGCCGCGAGAGCAATTCCTTTACCTGCCAGCTTGGTTGCGCCTAGTTTCTGCCACGGTAATCTCAGCAACTGCAAAGCAACTAGTCCCAGCAAAAGGCACGAGCATAGCCATAGAACGCTCATCCAGTAGGGACGTGAGCACCAAACCAGCAATGTTCCAGTCATCCCCATCGGCAAACTCAACGCCAACGCCTTTTTTGTCGGAGATGCCGCCGACCACACAACAAATCCCGCCAGCACTAACAGGTTACCGAGAATAAAAACTCCATCACGGTGGATATTGGCCGTCCATTCCAATGCTGCGGGATTGACCAAAAACAACAGCGATCCCACCAAAGAAGGCAACACTGGAAAAACATATCGAAGAATCCAAAAAATCAAAAACCCACCAAAAGCATGAACCAAGGCGTTAAAAGGCAGCATCACCCATGGATCGGGCGTAACCAACGCATAAAAAAAAGAAGCTACCCCAGCCGGAAACTGTCCTTGAGGGAGCAACTCCCAAGTTAACCATCCATACGATCTGATTTCTGTTGCTTTACGAACGGCTATCCGATGAAATTCGACGGAATCCTGAACAATCAATCCATATCCCAAGTCAATGTGCGACATCCACCTAGGGACCACCCACTGCTGAAAAGCAAGCGCATTTAACAAGCTGTAAAGAAAAAAAGCCACACCCACCATCCACCCCTTGGACAGGTGGACTCTGACATGAGAAAAGAGTTGACCCATTTTCATTCTACTTTTTCCCCCTGCTCCAGTTCTTTTGACTCACAGTTTTCTGTCCTTGAAAAATTGACTCACCCTGTTCCAAGGTGATTGCAGTGTCGAACGCGGCGACCGTTTGAACGCCTCATCAAAATCATACCACGCTACCTCTGAAAAAAATCTTTTATAGTCTCTGCCGCCTCCCCTATCTACTTCCTTCGCCAGTTTTTTAACAGAGAACCTTCCCACTCTGAGTGCCTGCACAGGAACCCACTCCCCAGAGTCAGAGAAAAATGCAGCGTTGTTGAAAGTATCAAACAGAAACCAATTCTTGCCCAGCCTTACCGCGCCAAAACTCCACATGCCAGCAGGGTTTTCTTTCTCCTTGAGCAGCACCATCATAGCCGGAATGCCAGCGGCATTGCAAAGCGTGGCAAACACATCTGCCGACTGATCAGGCATGCCGTAACCCCGAACCACGATATGCCATGGATGATCATCCACAATGGACAGGTCTTTGGGCTGCGGAAGAACCTTGCGGGTAGTCCAAGCGGCTATTGCCGCAACTTTTTGCTCATCCGATTGAGCTCCACCCAAAATTTGTTCCAGCAGCCATTGCTGCGAAAAATGCCTGTCCAAAAAATTGAGGATTTTGAGATATACTGGAATCGGAATCTCTCTCACTTGATAATTGATCCCCTGCCGGGTAACGCTTTTAGAAAACAGAAGACAAAACAGACCTACCAGTGCGCAACAGCCCAGAACCATCAACATCTGCCTTTTCTGAAAGAATATAAACTTCACTTGACGCCCATTCCTTTCTTCATTTTCTCCATGCGAGCCAGCAGCCATCTCCAGTTTTCGTCCTCGTCTTCAGCACACTTCTCTCTGAGCATGCCCGTGTTTCCAAAAAGTTATTTTTGGAAACACGCTGAATTCTATAAGCCCAAATACGACCATTGCAAAAAACACTTTTACTTTCATAGTCCTTGGCCAAGCGTCGTTTGACGATCTCTTTGACGACTCCGGCATAATAGGTATTTTTTGCGGGTGAAAGAGACGGTAAGTATTTGATGTTGTTATGTTTCCGTGACGCTTGTAGGTGCTTTTGTGAGCGTGCACAATCTTGCCGCTATCGGTTTGGACATGTTGGGCACGGAGCAAAACCAGATTTTTTGCCTCATCACAAAAGATTGGTTATAGGCCAGTGAATTTGAATTTGGATTCATGAAGGGCATAGAGCCTGAGTTTGTGGTAGGCTTGGTCACGCAGTCCGTAGAATTTGTTCAGCATGGTTTTGATTTTTCTGTTTGTGCCTTCAACGGCTGCGCTGGTGATCCCCGTGGTAAAATAACTGAGGATGCCTTCTTGGTGGCGCAACAGGGTTTTAGCCATGGCATGGAGCTGGCTGATGCCGCTAGCGATCGCCTTCTGGCACCAGCGTGCAAGGAACTCCTGCCCAGCACTTTTGCAGGATTGCTCCCAGAGCAAACCCAGCTCCTCTTTGAGCAGGTAAGGAGCTTAGCAAGAATAAGTTGATACAAACTAGGATTCTTTGGGGGTGATGGAATAATTCCACTCGCCATGAAAAGAATCTGGGTTGA
>JAIFLJ010000263.1:0-16049 GCA_020049135.1 bacterium
ACTTGTAGATTCGTTTTCATCCTCAATCCATGCCATTCTACACCCTTTTCCTCAACCCTTTTTTACTGCAAACTTGAAAGAGAGCCCTAAAATCTGTGTCCATCTGTGTTAATCTGTGGCTAACCATCTTATCCTCCTCGACCATAAGCCACATACCGAATATGCTCCGCCAAACGCAACTTTTCCGATGCCACCCTCCAAAAATCAAACAGGATCATCTCCGGTTTTGCATTTTCGAAATCCTCTGGTGAAAGTTGAGCAAATTCCGGATCAGGCGTAGCCATCACCACCATATCTGCCTGTTGAATACACTCCCGGGCCGACGGCATGATCATGACTTTATCGCGCAATTCCATTCGCGCCATCTCCCCTGCGAGAGGATCGTATCCGAGCACACGATAGCCGTTCTCTGCCAACATTCTCGCCAATTGCAAGGCTTGGGACTGTTCTACGACATGGGAAAACGGCTTGTAGGCCAAACCGAGAATCCCCACCGTCGAACCCGTCGCCACACTTTTTTGAATGCAACGCACGGCGTTTGAAAGCGTTTGCTGGTTCATCCCATCCGTTGCCGCGGCAATCCGCGCCTCCACCCCCAACTCCGCCGCCATGAAATGAAAAGCCTTATTGTCTCTGGGGAAGCAAGGCCCGCCAAACCCCATGCCTCCTTTCAAGTAACGCGCCCCGATCCTTTTGTCGCAACCGAGCGCATGCGTGACAGCATCTACATCGCCTCCAGACATCCGTCCGCACAGCTCGGCCAAAGTATTCGCAAAGGCTATTTTAGTGGTGATAAAACTGTTGACGGAGATTTTTGTCAGCTCGGCATTCTCGAGACTCATCCGGCAACAAGCTGGGCTGTTCAACATGATCTGGGAATAAAATTCCTCTAACAAATCACCAGATTTTTTATCCCATTCCCCTATCAAAGTGAAATCTGGATTGAGAAAATCCCGAATGACCGATCCTAGAGCAATAAATTCTGGAGAATAGCAAAAACCCCATTTTTTCCCTGCCTTCGAACCAGAAGTCGCTTCCAACACAGGAACCAGCTCCTTGCGGCAAGCACCAGGAAGCACCGTGCTAGTCATCACGACCAGATGAGGTTCTTTTTTCAAAGCCAGCGCCGCCCCAAGCTTCTCGAAAGCCCACCTCGCGTATTGCAACGAAAAAGCTCCCCGTTCATCGCTCGGCGTAGGAACAATCACAAAACTGATGTCGGATTCCAAAACCGCCTCCACATGCTCCGTCGTGGCACGAAGTCGCCCCCGATTTTTTTCGATGAGTTCTCCCAAACCCGTCTCCTGAACAGGCGCACGCCCCGCATTCATTTCCTCCACCGCTTTTTTGTCAATATCCACGCCGACCACATGGAATCCTCGGTCAGCGATTGCCGCCGCCATGCTCGCCCCGAGCTTGCCGAGCCCAACAATATTTATTTTTTTCATGATTTGTTAAAGAACCTCACTGTAAAAATAATCTACCGACCTTCCAAATATAATATTGATGCTGTGTGACTTGTAACCGGACGCTAGTGGTTGTAACTTTCTTCAATCATTTTCCAAAGATGTGACGGTGGCACTAGCCCCAAAAGATCCTCACGATTGGCCTCCAAGTCAGGGTATCCCATTTCGAGGATTTGTTCAGTAGAGTAGCCTGCTCGCTTGTTGGCCGACTTGCGACGAACCACACCCACTCCTTGGTCACAGTCCAAAACAACAGCATCGAGTTCGGGGTGAAGCGAACGCAGATGAACTATTGTCTTCCAGACATCACCATTCCAAACTCCGTTCCAGTGAGGAGGAACCTCTTTGATAAGAGCGTTGATGGACTCCGCTGGTGTTGCCGCAAGTTCACTGAGTGGGTTGCAATCATGAATGAGAATCACGCCACCAGGCCGCAAATACTTGAGGGTGTTCATAACATCCCGCAGAGTCTGCTCGTAAGTATGCAATCCATCCAGAAATGCCACATCTACGCCATGTCTTTTCAGCATCCGCTGGTGCATCTCGAAAAATGAGTCGCTGGTCATACGAAATAACCGCTCTTCCTTGAGGCGCAACGCCGCAAACACCCGATATTTCAACACCCGCCTCCAACTCAAGGTGAAAGCGGGGTCCACCCCCCACTTCGACCGTGCCACTATAGGCTTGAAGCTGTGCCCTGTATTCACGCCTACCTCCAAGTAAATACCTTGACCCAAAGCGTCTAAAAACGCCTGACAAATAACAATTCTGTTGATTTGATTTGCGGGTAGTTGTCGCATATAATAACGGATGTTCGTTCTCGGTGCAAATGTGATTTTAATTTGATCCTATATTTATATTTGGAAGAGCTGTCTGATAGTATTTAATTCTCCAAAAATACTCGGCTGATTAAATCCAGCTCTCATGAGCCGCCACAATGGTTTAATAGGTAATTTCATTTGTTTCACTTTCTTTTCTGTTTCATTAACCGACAATCTTTATTTTTCGCCTCAGAGCCTGCCTTATTTTTAGTCCAACCCGTGAACCTTCCTCCAAAGCGTCTTCTCGTGCCCATCAAATTGAAAGTTCGCCGCCCACGCATCCACGGGGATGGGAAGACCTTCACTGCAGGCGTAATAAGCCCACGCACGCTCGTAAGTCGAAAGCCGCCCCTTCCACTTGCGCCACGCATGATAGCCGCCGCAATCAGCGATAGCCGCCTTGCAACGCCCACGAAATGTCTGCGCAGCAAACTTCGTTTTTTCCCAAGGGCGCGGCAAAGCCGCTCCGTGAACCATATATTTTGTCTGGTCCGGCGGCTCGAAAGGAGGCTGTTTCGACCACGGAAAAACCCTGTTCACATTCCAATAGGCAAAAAGAGAAAATTCAATTTCTCTGGAAGAGACCGCGTAAAGCACTCCCCCCCGCCCCACATGATGGCGCATCACGAGATTGAGAACATCCTGTTCCAAAAAAGGAAAAACCTTGTGGGCGTGCCGGTGCATCCTTCCTTTCAAATGTTTTTCTGAAATGTCGGCAACTTCTCTCACCACTTCCCTGTCGCGCGGAAATTCAAATCCCAAAAACCCCCCGTTGATATAAGGTGCCAACGGAAGATTGTGAGGCAACCCGCACAGTTCGGATTGATGATAAAAAAGCGCATCGTGCGGAACCCCTCTCGGATCGGGTTCAGCCTGCCCCAAAACGCCGACCCTGATCGGATCAAAAAGATTTCCGCAAGGCCGCTCAAAAACCATGTCGGCATCGAGCATGAGATACCGCCCATCGGGCAGATCGCGCAACCCACCCCAGCGAGAAACAGTGCCGTAGTATTCCTTCGAAAAAGTGTTGGCCACCGCAACTTCCAGCCCTTCGCATGAAACAACTTTCCCAGGATCGTTATCCCGGTAGAGATTCAAAACAAAACGCCCCTGAAACCCGTTCATTCTCGCGCTGTTGTAAAGGGCGTAAACGCCAGGCAAATAGTGGGTGTCCGCCGGAACGACCAAAATCAAATCTTCGCCCCAAGAATAAATCTGTTGGCTCTGATTCATGACTCTTTTTCGTCACTTACAAAAGCGTCTGCGTTCATTTTCTTAAAGCATTTTGTCCTGAATTTTCCATTTTAACAAGCGCATCCACAAAAAAATTCGTTCCCTAAAAAACTTTGATTTATCCCTTTTCCGACAATACCAGTCGTTCACGCCCGTGCGGTGGACTCTGATATAACCTCGCGCGGCAAGAAAATTTCGCACCTCCGAACAGCAGTTGCGGTGATTATCTTCGAGAATGATCAGGCGCGGGTGCCATCGCCCCCAGTCCAACCCCTTCAGCACAGCCATTTCCACACCTTCAACATCCACGGAAAGAAGATCAAAATGGTTGGGCACCGAATGCTCTAAAAACAGGCTCTCCAGAGATTTTACAGGCATGGGCACCTCCTGCACCCGCGCCCCGTATCGGCCCACTTTTTCTCGCCAATCCCCACTCGGCATTGATGTGGATAAGCCGTTCAGATTTTCAGACTCGCCGCTCACCTGATAAAACAAAACGGGTTCCGCAGAGTCTTTCTCCAAAACTGCCGCATGGACCACTTTGCTGTTGGGCCGATGGCGTGCGGCTTTTTGCGCAAGTCCTCCGTTAGCCTCAACCAGAACCCCTTTCCATCCACGGGCCTCGAGCAATGCGGTGTTGCTGTCCCTCAACCCATCGTTGGCCCCTACATCCACATAGTAGCCACAATAAGCATTTCCAAAAAAATCAGCCAGCTCGATGTCTTCTCCAAACTGGGAATAAGATTTATTTTCTAGCACCATAATTTTACGCGACGAGAAGATCCCACAATTTATCCGCGCTCGCGCGCGGCGAAAAAGCCAGCTTTGGGTCAGAGCACTTTTCGCCTTCATTCCGGCAAAGCACGGGGTTTCTCCACCAATGCAAAACAGCTTCTTTCCATGCCTCGCAATGGTTGTCGGGAAGACGAAAGCGACTGTCTGGCTGTATCTCTACGAGGCTAGAATTATCTCCGCACAAACATATTTTTTTCCTCGCGGCAGACTCTAAAACAGGCAGGCCGTAGCCCTCGCAAAGCGACGGGTAAAGAGTGAATTCCGCCAACCCATAAACAGCGGCCAATGCCCCGTAATCCAAGCGCGGCAGCCCGACTACAGCCCGCGCCGCTTCATCGTTGTTTAAAGCTTCCGCCAAATCAGAATTTTTTTCAGCGACAGGCAACCCCACGCAAACGCACCTGAACGAAGGTTCCTCCCGAACGACTTCGCGGATGACGCGCATGAGAAAAGGAACATTTTTTCTACTGGCGTAGCCACCCGTGTAAAGAACGAACCTAGAGGGAAGCAGACTTTTAATTTCCGGCGAGATAAACCCAGCTTTTTGCACCCAAGAAGGAACCCCCATAGGCAAAAGAGTGATTTTCCCCCGTGGGACACCTAGTATGGATTGCGCCTGTCCCATCACGAAACGGGAGTTTACAGTCAACACCTTTGCCCGCGAAACAATTTTCTCTTCCCACCGCATGACGGCTGGGCGAAACGGCAACCTTCCCCTAAAATTCCACCATGCTCTGCTCGGGTCTTTCATGCCGTAAATGGGGTATATGTGGTAAAGTAAATCTGGCACCATCACCACATTTTCCTCGCGCGCCCCGTAGTTGTAAAGATAAGGGATAAAATGGCGTCCTGACACACCCATTTTTTTTCTGGCACACCAAACGGCCCGCCCCCAAAACCACCTGTCCACATAATCCGGAGTCCACCTTTTTCTTTTGATCCTCACAAAATGAAAGCCCTTGTCGCTCAAACCATATCCAGACAAGTCCGTCTCATCTTCTATAAAAACAACCGTTTCCTCGGCGTGCCCGGCGGCATCTAGTGCCAACAGTCTTTCGGAAACCTCCAGCGCCAACCCTGTGCCTGAAAAAAATAGGTGTCGCCCGTCAATGCTGACCATTTTGCCTGCCAAGTCTTATTGTCTGTATCGCGATCTTCTTCCACTTACCTAATACGACTCGCGCTGGCCCCAATCGTGCCCGCAACGAGAGTTGGGGGGGGCGGCGAATCGCGCCCATGGGGCGTTTCCAGACTCCATCCCTCCGCCGCCGATCACACCATTCAAAAAGTTCAATGTGTTTTTGAATCATCATATTCATTGAAAACTGATTTTTGATTGTCGCCCTTGCCCGCTCTTGCATCTCGCGCCTCCGCTCAGGGCGTTCTTGCAAAAATTTTACTGCTGTAGCAAAGCCTTTTACATCTCCAACATGAACAAAACATCCATTGACACCATCCTTTATAATTTCGTTGGTCTCAGGTTGTGATTCTGCCGCCACTGGCAAACACCCCGCCGCCATAGATTCTAAAACGGTCAGACTTAAACCCTCGTATGCTGAAGGGAACAAAAGCAAATCATGTGCGCCATAGGCATCTAAAGTTTCCCAGTGAGATAACTGTCCCCTGTCTTCTACCATTTCCAAAACATTACGGCGACAAAACTCATCCCTCAATTTTTTGCGCTCCGCTCCATCCCCCACCAAGGTCAGCGTGGCATTTACCCCCCCTTTTTTTAATTCTTCCAGAATGGCTGGAAAATCTAAAACCCGCTTTTGCTCTTGCACCATACGCCCCGTATAAATCATCCTGAGAGGCTCCCCTTCCGCTCTGGATTTTCCACAAAGCCTACCAGTCTTGACACCATGATGAATTACATGCACCCGATCTTCAACAAATGGTGCGCGATGTATTGCCAAGCGACCCAAATAGTGGCTCACTGCCATTATCGCATTTGAAACACCCCCCAACCGTTCGATCTGCTCCATCTGTTCCTCGTCCCTGTTGTGCACTGTATTTATAGCGATCACGCCATCCGAAAGAACTGATGTAACCCCTGCATAAATCCAGTCTCCGTTGTGCAAATAAACACACGGGGACTGACTCTCCAAAAAACACTTCAGATCCTTCCACCGTGATGACCACGACCCATTTCTCAAAAATGGAATAACTGGCACATCGGAAGGAAACGGCACTTCTGGCGACCGTTTATTTCTATGGATGCCCGTTTTTAAAACATGCGCATCCCACCCCTCCTCCCTTAACCCGCGCACCAAGTTAGCGATATAGACGCAAACGCCGTTTAAAATCCAGTGCGGTGTTGAAACAAATACTTTCATAGGCTTCTCTGTTAACATGCCTTGGCATTAGATTCGAGAAAAAAACGAATAAAGATCTGATCGTGGGGATGTTTTTAGACACAGGGAGCATGGCTCTCCAAAAAAGCGATCATCGCCCTCCAACGAGATTCCCATGCCCCCTTTCGGATAAAAGAAATCACAGGAAGGTCGCATGGCATATTTAGCTCCGGCCTCCTCCCCTCTAAATGAATTCCCGTTTTTAAAACAGAAGCCTCCATCCCAGCCAAACGCAGCCCACGAACTAGGTTTGCAACATAAACACAAACCCCGTTAACTATCCAATGCGGCGTTGAAACAAAGACTTTCATCTATCAGGATCGACGGTAAAATCTCCCGATCATTGAAGCCGCTGCGAGACTCCATTTTTTTCGCTCCAATAAATATTTGGAATACATTTGAATAGGCGTATTGGCGTTGATCCAAAACTGTTTTTCAGCGGTTGAAGGCGGACATCCTCCCAATGCCTGTCGTATCAACTTTGCATTCCATGGTTTAACTGGGCCAATCGCGTGAGACATGATGTTGCCAGGCATAAAATCCATGCCATCCCTGCCCGCGAAACTAATAGGGAAATCGGTATTCATCAGCAAAACATTCAACGCATCCTGATCCGTGTGAAAAAAATAAGATCCTGTCCGTTGGTTGCCCTGCACGCTATCGAGCCCGCCGATCGTTTTTTCCATCTTTTTCATGATGTCTGCCCACATTTCAAGAAGCCAGAACGCTTTTTTTGGAAAACCGACAAAACCACTATTGGCGTAGTTTTCCATCAGATTCGAGAATTGATAACCCAACGGCACCATGATCTCCCGCCACGCCCCCCTGCGAGGATGCAACTTAGGCATGGGCGAATTAATATCTTCGCAAACCGCCAACCCCTGCCTAAGCCAAAGTTCAAAAAACTCCCATTGGATTTTAATCACGATGTCTGGATCGAAATAGATAAGCCCCTCGGCATCTGGACAATGTTTTTCAATCAGATTCAGCATGAAATTGGGCTTATAGTTACCAAAGTGATAGGCCGTTTCTACGGGCACAAAACAAATCTGAAAACCTTCGCTAACTTGAAAACGAGAGAGACTTTCGCCCGTCTCAATCGGACTTGCCCAAAAAGGCAAAACCCCTCGATACCCTGCCCACAAAGTCCCGCGATAACGGCATCGAACCAACGAATTGGCCAACGCTCCCACCCCGTAGTGGTAGTCTTTTTCAAAGAGCGTGCAGAGATGAATGTTTTTCATTGTGTTAGAAATTCTTTTTTAATCAAAACGGCTTTTACTCACATTAGAATCCTAACTGTCGAAGCCAGCGACAAGGGACAAGTGGCAAGGCTGAAGAGAAAAGAAAAAAAGTGGTAAGAGAAAAGCAAGACGCATGGCGGAAGAAATGCAGAAGGTAGATCGCAAATTGCAGAACGGAAGACGCAAGCGCGGAATTAATTCTTCACTTAACCCCTTCTCTGCACCCTTTGGGTTCTTTGCTGTTAAAAAATCTGTGTTCATCTTGTCAATCTGTGGCTACAGTCTCTTAACAATGTTGTTCAAATGCGCAGCATTTCAGCGGTAAGGGACAAAGGAGCCGTTCCTAAATAAATTTCAGTTTTTTTGCCGCAAAAAGAACCATTCTCAACAAGAGCAACCCATGTCGCCATCGCTGAATATTGGTTTCACCGTAAGTCCGATCTCTGTATCTGATCGGAATATCCACGATCTTGAGGTTGAGTTTAGCCGCCCCAAGGATCAAGTCAAAATCCCCAAACGGATCAAAGTCTCCAAAGAAACTCCGGTTAGCGGCAATTTTTTCATAGTTGATGCGACTCAACACCTTGGTTCCGCATAGCGTGTCCTTCACCGATTGGTTGATGAGCCACGAAAAAAGAATGCCGAATGTTTTGTTGGCGCATAAGTTAAGAAACCGCATAGCTTGGCTTTCCATCGGATAGATCAACCTGACCCCATTCGCAAAATCGGCATACCCCCGAGTGATCGCATCATAGTATTTAGGCAACTCTTCTGGCGGCATGGTTAAATCCGCATCCAAAATCATGAGAATATCTCCGCTGGCAGCCGCAAAGCCTTCCCTCACCGCATTCCCTTTCCCTTTTCCCGTCTGCCGCATGATTTTGATATTTCGCTCAGGATACTTGGCTGGCATTTTTTGAATTTCTTCCCAAGTTGCATCCTTCGAATGACCCTCGATAAAAATCAATTCTGTTCCAGCCCCCATCTCGGGCGTTCGCAGCACTGCTGATTCTATGTTGCCGGCCTCATTCCGTGCGGGAATGACCACCGAAACCGTTCTTTTCATATCTGGATCTGTTTTTTTCTTGGGTCGTGCAACCATGAATACCGTCAAACACGCCCATGGCAACAAAGGAGCGAGCCATTTGTTGAGCAGCCAACCAACACCTAATGCTTTAATAGGACAAAGCACTCGCGGCTGAACAGAAACAACCTCCCATCCAGCTAATTCGAGCAAGTTTCCCACATCTTGAGCATCTAGCCAGTTGTAGGCTGGAGTTGGAGTTTTAAATCCTAACCTCTCTGCCAAAGCTAAAACCGGACGCCACAGCGAGCTTTGTATATTCAAAACCAAACGGGTCTCCTCCCCAGAAACTTTCTGCAAGGATTCGAGTAGTTGCTGAACATCGCCCGCATAATTAAGCGTATCCGCCAGTAAAATCGCATCGAATTTTTCTTCCAGCAAACAAAGTTCTTCCCCGCTCTGTTTTAAAAAACAACCTCGAGGCACGCATGCTCTTGCCCGTTCAATTTGTTTCGCTGAAATGTCCACGCCCGTCACCTTCTCGTTTGGAAAATGCAGGATCATCTCCCCACAACCACACCCCACTTCAAGCACGCTGGACCAAGAAGGGACTATTTGACAGTAGTAGTGGGCGAGTATTTCACGATAGTGTTTGCCGGGCCACTTCAACGCAGCACTCGCATCATAATGCGTCTCGATTTTATCCAGATGATCCTTCGTCAAGCGACAAAGCGAAGCGTTTTTAGTCATTTTTATTTTTTCTCCAAAACCACTAACATTCGGGAAGCGAAAAGAGAGGGGATTCGGCTCAACCATCCATCTAAAGCTTCCACGACCGGCAAGACCTTCTCAGGACAAAGTTGCGGCTCCCGGAACCCCCCTGAAAACAAGTAACTCAAATCAGACCAGTAAGCAACCTCAACGATATTCCAAAATTCGAGCAAAGTTTGCCATGCCATCGATTTTCCAAAAATTTGGCTCGCCCGAGCCTGCGAAGCAAAATAAGGAGCTTTCTCTAAATCCATTTTTTCGGGCGGTTCCCATCGAACAGGAACCGACAAACCTAGGGGCTCGTGATGAAACAAACCATAAACCAGCCTGCCCAAACACCCCATGGCAGGCTCAAGCAGAATGACCCTCCCCTCGGGAGCCAACACTCTTCGAAATTCCCTTAATGCCGCCCCCGGAAACTCAAGGTGATGCCAGACATCCATCATGATCAAGTGCGAAACACTCTCGTTTGAGCAACTCAAATGATAGGCATTCTCAACCCGATCCACCCACGGATGATGAAAAATATCGGAGAGCCTACAGTCTGGGATAACCGTCTTGATGTTTCCCATACCGGAACCTATTTCAAGAATCTCGCCGCTGATAGATCGGTTAATCCGGCTGTTAATACGATGGTAGAACTGGCTGTAAACACTCCAGAGCATGGGTTTAGATTCCCACGCTTTTCTGTTTTCGAACATTTCCTGCTTGTGCAATTCCGAGGTCATTTTATCTCGTTTTTTTCCGAGTTCGCCTTCATATACTCAACTATCGCACTCACCATCCGCCTATACCCTTCCTCTGTTGGATGGCCATCCACATCAATCTTGAAAACTCCCCGATTCTCTTCGAGCCCTTTTTCAAGAGCCAACCTCGTATCCACCCACTCAATCTTTTCCTGTTGAAAATATGAAATCATTTCACTGTTTAGCCTTTCCTCTGCACGCCAAACCCCTTCCAGTTTCGGAGGAATAGCCCCGTTCTCCAAACAGAATCTTTTTTCATAAAACTTTTTCTTTTGTTGGAATCAATACGACTAAAAACCTTGCCTGGACCCGACCTGTCTGATCACGCATCATTTTCATCACAGCTTGGGTGATTCTGACGCCCTCCTTGACGCGCAAGTTGTCTAAATCCATCATCGGCAGACGATACCCCGAGGTTAAAACCGTATCAATCCTGTCTGGAATAAATTCCCAAGTCGCACACCAAGGCTGACTTTTGATCAGCCGAATCAATGCAAAACGCCCGATCCAGAGACTCGGGTTCCTAGGTCTAAAAGTGACTGCCTCGTTGGACTTATCTGCAATCTGCTCATGGATGGTATCTCCATCTATATTCAACTCTGCAACACGGCTTCCGTCTCTTTTATCTTCATGTGCCGCCAACTGCCACGCCGTCCGATAGGCGTCGTAATAATCGTTCCCGGCATATAATCCAACCAAAACCCATTGAGGCTTCAACTTTAGACCTTCTTTCAACAACTCCGCGTATTGAACGGGTCCATACCCTGCTAGAGAAAGGTTATAGACACTCTTCGACACGGCGCGACCTAGCACCTGCGGCCATTCCTTTCCAAATTCCGCATTGTATCCCCAAGTCATCGAATCTCCGATCACGACAATTTCAGCACTATCCAATGCAGTCGCGTTCCTGTGCCCCCGTGCATCAAGCCCCGCCAACCCCACATCGGAACGGTGACCGAGCCGATCATCTTTCGAGATCATCCTGTCAATCACGGCTTGAGTGAACGGTTTCGGTAGCCGCGCATTTATGCGGGACTCCCACATTCGCGAGACTGTTTCTGCGATTCCTAGGGAGACCAACAACGATACTCCCAACAACACAACTTCCGCCCAACCCAGTCTTTTTTTCATCTGTTTTTTATCAATTGTTCGAAATGATCTTGAAGCGATTAAAAGATGAAAAGTTTTGAATACACGGGGCGTAAAAAACCATTCCTCTTAAAATCCGTGTCCATCTGTGTTCACCTGTAGTTCAAATTCTTTTCCTTACCTTCCTGCTTTCCTTATTAAAAGTTTAAGTTTAAGGGTTGAAAAGTTGAAAGGTTGAAAAAATCGAAGAGCAGAAAAAGTTTCCTCTTGATCTGTGGTTAAAATTCTTTCTTCTTCCTCAATCTGCAATCTACGGTCTCAAATCTGCAATTCTCTTCTCCGTCTCCCTATGCATTCGTTCTTCTTGAAACAATTCACTTACTCTTTTAAAGGCTTTTTCCGATCTCTCTTTACTTCCAATGCCATCTTTGAGAACTTTAATAATCCCCTCTTTTAATGCCGTTGCATTTTCAGATTCTACCAACAGACCATGAATACCATTCTCAATCAATTCTGGTATTCCTCCCACCGCGCAAGCAACGATTGGAATTCGAGCCGCCATCGCTTCTTGAACAACAAAAGGCAAGCATTCACGCCTGCTCGGACAGACCATCAAATCACTCCCCGCAAGCAAACTGGCCACATCTTTCCGATATCCCGCTAATCGGATTCTATTTTGCAGATTTCTAGTTTCGATGTCTGCCCGAAGTATTTCGTATAACTCCCCTTCACCAACCCATAGAAAATGAAGATCTGGAAACGCCTCCAGAACTCCAGGTGCAGCCTCCATCAATTCAACCCACCCTTTATCGGCATACAGCCTTCCCACGGTGATCGCCACCCTTGCACCTTCATTCCATCCGAATTCTTTCCTCAACTGTTTTCTTGCTTTTTCTCTTTCCGTCGGATCAAAGTCAAACTTCCCAACATCAATCCCATTGTGGATGACTTCAAAGACTCCTTCGGCAACACCAAAAGTTCTAGCCAGTGCGAGTGCATTAGCGTTAGAAACCGTCACCCATTTTTGACCTTTTCTCAAAAAATAATCATAGAGCTTTTTCTTTTTGAAATTCAGAAGATCGTCCCCTTGGGCATTATGAAAAACCGCTTGCAAAGGAATCCGCAAAACAGCGCAAGCGAGCATCAAGCTCACGCATGACCAAAAAAAACAGAGGTTGACCTGAACAATATCGGGGCGCAATCGAGCTAATTTGACGATCAAAATGCAAGGTTCCATCAAATAGGTTTTAACCTTGTTGATCACCCCACCCGCATTAAAAACAAAATCATGCCGACACCAAACCGCCCCCGCCTTTGCGCAATCTTCTATCAAAGATTCCGTGCCGCTATTCTGTCCGCACAACAAAGTCACATCATGCCCCGAAGACGCCACATGACGAGCCATACTCAGCAGATACTCTTCCCCTCCTCCCCTGACCGTCGTCGAAGTTGCAAATATAATTTTCATCGGGAGGGGATATTCCTAAGTTGGCAAAACCAGTGCCAAGGGGCAGAATGCAGAAGAGAAAAGTGGCAAGCAACAAGTGGCAAGGGAAGAAGCAGGGCGTGAAATCAATTTTTCGTGTTTTTCGTGCCCTTCATGGATAAAAGAATCTGTGTTCATATGCAGCTCAAATCTTAAAAATATTGGCAAAAAGCGCAGGATTTCAGCGGCAAGGAACTAAACTCTGGTTCAGATTCATACGGCCCAATCAATTAAGCATTGTTTGGTTTCGACCGTGACTATTTACAAGTTGTTTTGTGTATTCCGGCAGTGGCCAGCACACATTTAATCAGCCATTTTGCGTAATCTGCACGATTTGAGTATGGAGCAACACATAATTTTGATTTTTTCCAAAGCACCCATGCTTTTATTCCCATGTTAGCGGAACGATAACACATGCTAAACAACATTTCTCCCAAAACTATTTTAAGCATCTTTTGCGGATACGCATTGCCTATTAAATTTGCATCATATATATTGCACAACCACTTTTCCGCTGGAACGAGGTAATTTTGCACATTACGATAATTGATATTGCCTATTATTTCATGAAGGAAAAGATTTTCAGATGTGGGTTCCAATCCAATTTCTTTAATAAGTTTGGAGTGTATTTTTTTTAAACTTTCTCCTCGCTGATGGCACTGGGTTGACATGGTCTGTCCAGAATGTATTCTGTAATCTAACAGAACATCCTCCATGTTTCCAAGACAGAATTTTTTCGATATTCTTGTCCACAATTCATAGTCATCTCCAGGTTGGTAATCGGCGCGATAAAAGAATCTTTCTCGATGCATAACAGAGGTTCTCATTATGACGCTCGGGTGAACTAATTGCGATGAAAATAAAAGTTTGCACCGAATTTTTTCAGGGTCAGTCTCGACTCGTAAAAGCAACCCTTTTTTATCTCCAAATTTGTTAGCCGCAGTACCGCTGACAATAATTGATGGGTTTTTATCCATAAACAAAATCTGCTTTTTAAAGCGATCCGGGTGAGCTCGGTCATCAGCGTCCATTCGCGCTATATACTCTGCGCTGCAATTTTTAAGTCCATAGTTGAACGATCTGCTTAATCCCTTGTTTATTTTATGGGAAAATATTTTTATTCTCGGATCATTATACTCATTTAATATAGAGCGACTAGCATCAGTTGACCCATCATCTATAGCTATCAACTCCCAGTTTTTTTCAGTTTGGGCAAGTAAGCTATCTACAGATTCTTTTATAAACATTTCAGCGTTATAAAACGGCATTAATATATTTACTTTAGCTTCACTCATTTTATTAATTGCTTCATAAATTCGACTAGAAAAAACGCTACTAAATATTCGATGTCAGGTATTACCTAAGCCATCGGTGCCGATGCCAAGGAGCGGAGTGAGAAGGCAGCAAACGGCTCTTCGGGGAATTCCGTGGGATTGAGTCAAAAGGCGAAATCTTTTCATTGGAGTCTGAAAATCTTAAGAGTCCCGAGTTCTCATGTCAAACTATTTTCGCTGGCAGTGCGGACATTTTCCTTGGATAAGGCGAGAGACAATTCCACCCATTGCTGGGTGAGTTTCTTGAATTTCTTAAAATTTTTCGTTCGATGTATGATTCGTCGCCTGATCATAGATCACTACCTGATGGCCCGCTCTTTTTGCTATCGCCGCTAAATATCCCGTTCCATAGGGAAAAACATTGTAAGGCGAATGACATTCGTGAATAATAAATAGTATTTTCATGCTCTTCGAATAATTCCCGTTTTTTGACTTCAGGCTTGATGGTCGTTCATTAGAATTTCAGAAACCATTTCAGCTTCCTATTATTTACATTTTTTATCTGCGGTTCATCTCGCTACGCCCACGCAAATTTTCTTTCCCTTGCCCATCCAATCGAATCCACATCCAACACCCGATGACCATTTTCACTCGAAAGATGCGCAGCCACCAAGATGGCCACCATGCGCCTTCCAATTTTCCCGCTTGGAAAATCTCCCCCACCTACTAGAGCCTTCATAACATTAACTGAACTTTTTACCACATCGAGCGGCTCCATATTCGCCACTTTAACCACGGACGGTGTCCCATACCGTGATGAAGACCGAGTTCGATCCTCCTGCCTCCGATAGCAAAGCCGAACCCACCGATTCATTTCATCTGTCACCATCCATCCATTCTGGCAACCGTAATTCACGCTTATCCCATGACCCTGATCCGATCCGAAGCTGATCATTAACACCTCTCCAGACTCCGCAACAAGACGCAATAATCCCACAGCATCCCGATAATGGGCTCCACGCGGATTCGGATTTGGATCATCTTCAAGAAACGCCACCACCTGAAACCGTGCCGATTTTGTAAACCAAGCAAACACCTCAATAAAATGAGTTCCCGTCATACACATTCCGATATTCCCCGCCATCACGCTCATATTCCTCATGCCGCCCATCTGAGGCGATTGGAGGACTTTTTTGATCCATTGAAACTCTTTAAAGAATCTCCTTCCGTAATTAACCCCTAGCACCGCATTGTTGCTTTCGCAAGTAGCGATCATTCTATCACACTCTTCCAATGAAACCGCCATGGGTTTCTCGCACAAAATATATTTAACACCAGCAACAGCGGCTTTGCAAACCGTCTCGCAGTGAAAATCTGCAGGAGTTGATACGATAGCAAGATCCGGTTTTATTTTTGACAAAAGCTCATCCACATTTTTAAAACAAGCACTTGGCTCAACAAGCCCCTCGCCTACAGCCGCCTGCAAAGATTCCTCATTTGCATCACAAGCACCCGCCAAGCTCCACCCGCACATGCGGACGGCTTCGAGATGCCTTCTCCCCATTCGCCCGACACCTATCACAACACATTTCATCGTTCTTTTATTTGTTTTTTCTATTATTTGTTAAATCCTTTGGCAGGCTACCATGAAGCCCCCATGAAGAACAACACCGATCAAAACAATTCTCCTCCCCACAATTTTTTGATAAAATCTTCGACACTGAAAATCTCGATCCCATCGTTCGT